>DASYUM010000084.1:0-15526 GCA_036001225.1 Candidatus Methylomirabilota bacterium
CCGTGAGCTGGCCGGCGATCGACGCCTTCGAGCGCGGCAGCCCCACCCTCGACACGACCACCGCCGAGACGGCGGCCCGCGAGGTGGCGCTCGCCGAGGACCGCGTCGCGCTCTTCGGCGATCCGATGGGCGCCGGGTTCTTGACCTCGAAGGACTCACCGCGGGTGTCGATGCGGGACTGGGCGCACTCCGAGCACGTCCTGGCCGATCTGCTGCGGGCGGTGGAGACCCTCGACAAGATGGGCGTCCCCGGCCCCTACGAAGCGCTCCTGGCGTCGAGCCGCTACTACGCCTACCTGCGCGCGTCGGAGGAGGGCGGCTACCCGACGGCCCGCCACCTCAAGGAGGCCCTGGCCGCGGTGCATCGCTGCGCGGTGATGACCGACGGCGGGGCGCTGTTCGCCACCCGGGGCGGGGACTTCGTGCTCACCGTCGGCGGCGACCTCGCCATCGGCTACCGCGCCCACGATCGCGAGGCCGTCCACCTCTTCTGCGTGGAGACCGTCGCGCCCCAGACCCTGAACCCGCAGGGCGTCTGCCTCCTGGAGCCCACGGCGCGCTGAGCCGGTCCCCCGTCACCGCGGTGTGACGCCGAGCGCTCGGCTGACGCCGGCGCGGAGGCTCTCGGCCGACGGCCGCTGCTCCATCCAGCCGACGTGGCCGTCCGGCCGGACCAGCGCGGCCAGGCCCCCCGCCGCTCGCCAGCTCTGCCAGATCCGCGCGGTGCGGTCGCTCCGGTCGGCGGCGGTCGGCGTGACGCCCGCCGGCACGATCCGATGCACGCCGACGCCGCCGATGCCGCCGACCGCATCACGAATCTCCTGCAGGTCCCATCGAGGCAGCCGCCCGTCGTCGAACAGGAGTAACGCGGCCTCCCGCGCGGCGAGATCCAGGAGCCGGACCCCGGTGCCGTCCGCACCGTCGAGGTCCCCGTCAGGGGCGCGGGCGCCGAGCAGGCTGCCCTGGCCGGAAATCAACGGCGACGCGCGGTAGCGCGCGTCGAGCATCGCCAGCCGCGGGCCGACCCGCCGGAGCACCGCCGGCCGTTGCGCCGCCCTGAGCGCGAGGCGGAGAAACGCCGTGCGCGCGAGCGGGCGGAGCAGGACCATGCGCGTCAGCAGGTCCGTGTACCGGTCCACGTTGGTGAGGATGACCGGCCGCCGCTCGAGCTCGTAGGAGGCCAGGAGCGGCTCGGCCTCGCCCCCGCCGAGCGCGCGGGCGAGCTTCCAGGCCAGGTTGTGGGCGTCGTGGATGCCGCTGTTCATCCCCTGGCCGCCGACCGGGCTGTTGATGTGGGCGGCGTCGCCGGCCAGCAGCACCCGGCCGTGACGAAAGTGCGGGCTGGTTCGGCAGTGGATGTGAAAGACGCTCGCCCACACCATCTCGAAGGGACCGGCGCCGAAGAGCCGCTCGACCCGGGCCGTGACATTCGCCGGCGAGACCGCGGTGTCCTCCGGGACCTCCGCGCCGAGGGGGGCGATGAGGCGCCAGAGCCGGGGGGCGATCCTGATCGCGATGACCAGGCCCCCTTCGACCATGGTGCCGCGTGGATACGGCAGCTCGTTTCGCGCGTCCGGCAGCCGGAGGTCGGCCAGCATCACGCGGGCGGGATACGTCTTGCCCTCGAGGTGCCAGCCGAGCTGCTGGCGGACGCGGGAATGGGCGCCGTCACACCCGGCGAGGTAGTCGCACTCCAGCGTGGACGGCGATCCGTCGGCTGACTCGACGCGGACGCGCACCGACTGCGCGGTCTCCTCGAAGCCGACGACCCGCCGGCCGAGCCGCAGTTCGGCCCGGCCGGTCTGCTGGAGCCGCTCGGCCAGCAGCGCTTCGGTGCGGTCCTGGGGAAGCAGCATGACGCCCGGCACCGCCGTGAACTCGTCGAGCACCGACAGGTCGATCGCGCCCCGGGGTTGCCCCTCGCCCGCGATCCAGATCTGGACGCGCGACAGCAGCTCGCCCTCCTGCCGGAAGCGGTCGAGCAGCCCCCACGCCCGGAAGATCTCCAGCGTCCGGGCCTGGATGCCCGGCGCTTTCGAGTGATTGCTCAGCTCGGTGCGCTCTTCGAGGACGATCGAGCGAATGCCGTGGTGGGCGAGGCCGACGCCCAGGGACAGGCCGACCGGCCCGGCGCCCGCGATGATGACGGGGGCGTCCATGTCCGTAGCTTAGTCCACCGGCTCTCTGCTGGCACCCCGCGCGCGCGGTGGTCTATGCTGGCGGGTCAGGGGGGAGTGCCGATGCGGAAGCCCAGGCCCCGGAAGCCGACGCGAAGCCACAAGCCGAAACCCAAGCCGAAGCCCGCGCGGAAGCCCAAGCCGGACCCCGACAAGCCCCCCAAGCGGAAGCGCCCCCGCCTCAAATATCGCCCCAAGCCCCGGCCGAAGCCGCCCATCCCCTGGCTGGTCACGCATCCGGCGATCGCCGCGGCCATCGTGTGGCGGGCCCCCACCGCCGGCAACGGGACCCCGATCGCCTATCCCGCCTGGTCGCGGGCCGAGCAGGTGGAGCTTCGCCAGACCCTGGACAAAGTCACCGGCGGCGTCGGGACGAACCTGCCCGAAGCGCCTCCGGCGTCCCTGGTGCTGAATACCGGGGGCGACGTGTTCGCGACGAACCTCGACGTGGCGCTGGCCCGGCAGATCTACCTCGGCTACGTGGCCCAGAGTCTCGCGGCCGAGATCCGGCACCGGGTCCCGTGGTCGATCACCGGCTACAGCGCGACCGAGCTCTCCTGGTTGTTCGACAGCCGCTCCCTGTTCGAGTACTTCGCCGCCTATGGGCAGTACGGCATCTTGCGATCGCACGGCATCCTGGTCAATCACGGCGCGGCGACCCCCGGCGATCCCGTGAGGACCTTCCAGTTCCTGGACTCGCACGGCCTGATCGGGCCGACCCCCACCGAGACCATCGGGAGCGTCCTGGCCTGGTGTCGCGCCAACCTCGTCCACTTCTACGGCGGGTACGAGCCGGCCAATTTCCAGAAGCACTGGCAGTACAGCGGATACCCGCCCGTCGAGCGGACGCTGACCGGCACCGTCCATCAGGACTATCCCCAGTGGGGGGTGCTCCATTTCACCGGCGGGTGCTGGGGCACGACGGCGTTCCTGCGCGCGCTGCTCCGCACCGCGAACATCCCCGTCGCGCTGGCGAAGCCCTGTCCCGGCCATGCCCAGCCGCAGTTCGTCCGCGAGGCCGTCTATCTCTCCCACGGCGACGACCCCTACAACCAGCTGTCGAAGTGGACCCCGCCCTTTCCCGCCGGCGACCTGCTGATCGACGCCCCGCAGTTCGCGGCCTGGTTCGGGGGGAGCGAGGCGATCGCCTGCCAGAACGTCGGCATCCGCCCGTATGAGCGGGCCATCCAGAATCTGCCCAACGAGCTGCTGAAGGACTACTGTGCCGATCTGGCCGCCAACAAGGACCACGCGAGCGGCGCGGTGTTGAACGAGCTGAAGGCGCACTACTCGCTCGGCGAGCTGGAGGCCCTCCTGCTCTGGCAGAAGATGGATACGAAGCTCGCCGCCCTGGGCGGGTGCAGCAGCCTTCCGTGACCCCGCAGCGGGCGGGCCCGGCCGGCGCCGGTCAGAAGAGCGTGTAGATGAACGGCGCGATGGCCGAGGATTGCGCGAAGAAGATCAGCCCGCCGAGCAGCAGGAGGACCAGGATCATCGGGGTGAGCCACCACCACTTGCGCTGCCAGAAGAACTGCAGCAGCTCCCCCGCGATGCCGGTCCGGCTGGCCACCTGCTCCCGCAGCCGCACCGCTCAGTCCCCCTCCCGGGTGCCGGCCGCCTTCTCGACCAGGTGGTCGCCCAGCACGAGCGCGTCCATCCCGCTCTGGGAGAAGGTCCGGAAGGCTTCGGCCGGCGTGTTGACGATCGGCTCGCCCTTGAGGTTGAACGAGGTGTTGAGCAGGACCGGGATGCCGGTCGCCTCCCCGAAGCGCTCGATCAGCCGGTAGTACCGCGGCGCGGTCTCCGGCCGCACGGTCTGCAGGCGGGCGGTGCCGTCCACGTGGGTGACGGCCGGGATCAGCCCGCGCTTGGCCTCCACCACGTCCGCCACGTAGAGCATGAAGCGCGCGGGGTAGTGGGCGGGCGCGCCCGGCAGCGCGAAGTACTCCTCGGCCCGCTCGGCGAGGACAGAGGGGGCGAAGGGCCGGAACGGCTCCCGGTACTTGATCTTCACGTTGACGAGGTCTTTCATCTCGGGCCGCCGGGGGTCGGCCAGGATGCTGCGGTGGCCGAGGGCGCGCGGCCCCCACTCGAACCGCCCGTCGAACCACCCCACGACCTTGCCCTCTTCCAGGCGGTCCACCACCGCCGCCACCAGCTTCTCCTCGTCGTCGAAGCGCTGGTAGGGGATCCCGCTCGTCCGGAGGAAGCCGCCGATGGCGTCGGCGCTGTAGCCCTTGCCCCACGCGGCGTGCTCCATCACGAAGGCGCGCGGCTGGCCCAGGAGCGTGTGGTGGGCGTACAGCGCCGCGCCGAGGGCGCCGCCCGAGTCGCCGGCCGCCGGCTGGACGTAGATCTCGTCGAACGGGGTCTCGCGGAGGATGCGCCCGTTGGCCACGCTGTTCAGCGCGACCCCGCCGGCCAGACAGAGGCGCCGGAGGCCGGTGTCCCGGTGGACGGCGCGGGCCATCGTGAGGAGCACGCGCTCGAGCACGGCCTGGATGCTGGCGGCCAGGTCGGCGTAGTGCTGGTTCTGTCGGGCCTGGCGTTCGTAATCGACCGGGCGCGGCCCGAAGTAGGCGGGATACCCGCCGGCGGGGGTGAAGAAGGGGGCCCGCGGATCGCGCGGGGGCCCGAACAGCTCGACGAACTTCGGGCTGAAGGTCTGCTCGGTCGAGTGATGGAACGCGAAGTATTCCATGGCCAGCTCGAAGCTGCCGTCGTCGGCGACGCGGAGGAGCCGCTCGACCCGGTCCACGTAGCGGGGCGTCCCGAACGGCGCCATGCCCATCACCTTGTACTCGCCCTCGTTGACCTCGAAGCCGAGAAAGGCGGTGAAGGCGCTGTAGAGGAGGCCGAGCGAGTGGGGAAAGCGCACCTCCTTGGTCAGGCGGATGTCGGTCCCCCGGCCGACCCCCATGGCGGCGGTCGTCCACTCGCCGACCCCGTCCACGGTGAGGAGCGCCGCCTCCGGGAACGGCGAGCAGAAAAAGGCGCTCGCCGCATGGGAGAGGTGGTGCTCGCTGAAGAGGATCCGCTCGGCCGGCAGGCCGAGCCGCGACTGGATCAGGTGGCGGATCCAGATCTTGTCGCACAGCCAGGTGATCATGGCTTCCTGGAAGAGCCGGCGCGAGCGGGGGAAGGTCTGCATGCAGGAGAGGAGGAGGCGCTCGAACTTGACGAAGGGCTTCTCGAAGAAGACGACGTAGTCGAGGGCCGAGCCCGGGATGCCGCCGGCCTCCAGGCAGAAGTCGATGGCGTGCCGGGGGAAGTCGTAGTCGTGCTTCTTGCGGGTGAAGCGCTCCTCTTCGGCTGCCGCCACCAGCTGGCCGTCGCGGAGGAGGGCGGCCGCGGCGTCGTGGAAGTAGCAGGAGATGCCGAGGATGTCCATCGCCGTCGCGCTCAGGCCTGGCGGCGGGCCCGCGGGAGCGGCGGGCCGGCCGGCTCGTCGCGGGGGCGCCAGCCGCCCGACGCCCGGGGCCCGATGCCGAGGGGATCGCTCCGCCAGCGGAGGACCAGGGCGAAGGGGCCGAGGACGACGTAGTAGAAGAGCGTCAGCAGGATCCGGGCCTGGACGTCGCCGACCCGCCGGGCCACGGCCTTCCACCCGCGCCAGAGCGCGCGCAGCGCGGCCGGTCCGGGGCCGCCGGGCGGCGACTCGGTCACGGCTCGATGCGACACCTGGGCAGTCTACCCCACCGCGCCGCGACGCTCAAACCCAAACCCGCCCCGGCGGCCGAGCCGCGCCGCGCCCGCTAACCGCGCACCGCGTGAAGCTGAACCGCAGTCCGTACGGTGGTCCGCTTCGAGCGGCGGCTTTGCCGCCGGCCCACCCACCCAACCCTAAAAGGAGGGAGGTCTCGGAGGGGGCCGTTGAGGCCCCCTCCGATGATCTACCGTCCCGGGACGGCGGTCGGCGCCGTCGCGTGCGGCGCGGCGGCCTTGCCGCCGGTCGTCCCGGCTCGCTTGACCACGAGCTGGACGGCGACCCGGTCGCCCTTCTTGATGCCCTTGACCGCGCCGGCCGGCAGCCGCAGATCGACGTCGCCGTCGGCCGTCTTCAGGGTGAGGGCGCCGCGAGCCTCGTTGACGCTCATGACCTCTCCGCGCACGATGTGCGGCCGGTCGGGTGCCGGCCGCATCCCCCGGTCGCCCTGGCCCTCGGCCGGCGCCGCCGGTCCGCCATGCGGCGGTGCGGCGACGACGGGGACGCCGGCCAGCAAGACGACGCCTGCCACGAGCCACGCGAGAACGTTCTGCACCACGCTCTACCTCCTTGGTCGAGGTTCACTGCGCGCCGTTGGTCCAACGGCCACCGACGCTGCAGCAAGAGTTGCGCCACGACGCGTCGGGCGGCCAGGGCGCGCGCGGGCGGCTCTTCGGAGGAGTGGCGCGTGCGCGGACGGATACGCCCCGTGACCCGGAAGCGGCTACCGAGGCCCCGCCCGTGGCCTAGCGCTCGAGCCAGAGCTCCCGGAAGCGTGGGATCAGGTCCGGGATCCATCCCCAGTTCTGGACCTTCCGGCTCATGACCGCGAACTCGGCGGTGTAGTTGAGGAAGACGTAGGGGACGTCGTCGGTGATGATCCGTTCGGCTTCGTGATAGAGCGGTTTGCGGCGCTCCGGCTCGTAGATCGTCGCCGCCCGATCGAGCAGCTCGTCGACGCGGGGATTGCTGTAGCCGGTCGAGTTGGCGAACCCCTTGCTGTGGAAGAGGATCGACAGCAGCCCGTGGGGATCGGCCCGCTGCGTCCACCGGGTGTGCGTCCAGTTGGTCTTCCGCTGGACGATCAAGGCGTAGGCGTCCGCGGTATTGACCGGCTCGAACTCCAGCGTGACGTTGAGCTTCTGGAGCTGGCCCTGGAGGAGCTCCGCCTGGCGGATCCACTGAGGGGTGTTCTCGACGACGAACTTGTGGCGGAAGCCGCTGGCATGCCCGGCTTCGGCGAGCTTCTTCCTGGCCAGCTCGACGTCGTGGCCGAAGCCCTTGAGGGTGGGGTCGAACCACCAGAGGCCGGGCACCACCGGGCCCCGCGCGGGCTCGCCGAACCCCCGGAGCAGCACCTCTTTCAGCTCCTGGCGGTCGATGCCCAGCGCGATCGCCTGCCGCAGCGCCTTGTTGTTGAACGGCGGCTTGTCCACGTGCCACTGGAGCGCGGTCCACCGCGCGGCCGGGCGCATCTCGGAGACGCGGAGAGTGGGCTCCCCCTGGAGGGCGGGCACGTCCTTGGTGTCCAGATCGGTGGTGATGTCCACCTCCCCGGTCCGGACCATGGTGAGGCGGACCGTGGGATCGGGCACCATCCGGAAGGTGACCTTGTCCAGATACGGCTTGCCCTTGTCCCAGTAGTCCGGGAACCGCTCGAGGGTCACCTGGGAATCGGCCACCCACTCGACGAAGCGGAACGGGCCCGTGCCCACCGGGCGCCGGCCGAAGTCGGGGCCGGCTTGCTTCACCGCGGCCGGGGACACGATGAAGCCGGGCCGCTCGGCCAGGGCGGCGAGCAGCGGCGCGAACGGCTTCTTCAACTCGAACGCGACCGTGTGGGGGTCGATCACGGTGACGGCCGCCACCGCCGGCTCCAGCTGGCTGCGCTGGGGGGACTTCGTCTGAGGATCCAGGATGCGCTCGACGTTCCACTTGACGACCTCGGCCGTGAAGTCGGTGCCGTCGTGGAACTTGACGCCGCGCTGGAGCTGGAAGGTCACCCGCTTGCCGTCGGGCGAGACTTGCCAGGCCCGCGCCAGCTCCGGCACGACGTTGAAGCCCTTGTCGAGCCCGACCAGCGTGTTGAAGATCATGTAGAGCGCGTAGCGCTCCGAGAACTGGACCGAGAAGTGCG
Source organism: Candidatus Methylomirabilota bacterium (assembly GCA_036001225.1). Lineage (GTDB taxonomy): Bacteria > Methylomirabilota > Methylomirabilia > Rokubacteriales > DASRDR01 > DASYUM01. Next base: position 8,021 of record DASYUM010000084.1, read on the forward strand.
GATCGAGGGTCTTGGCATCGGCGATCCACCCGATCCGGAGCGCCCCGCCCCGGACCGGCGCCTGAGCCTCCCCTGACCCGACCACCGCCGCGATCACCACCAGCAGCACTCCGAGCCACTGGACCCGTCCAGGTCGTCGCCTCGTTCTCATCTCACGTCACCTCCTGCGGCTGGCCGCTTCCCGGCTCGATCAGGTCCCAGACCCGCCGCTCGACGTCGAGGAACGTCTCGGTGCGCTTGAGCGCCAGGCTCCGGGGCCGAGGAAGGCTTACCTCGACGATCTCCTTGATGCGCCCGGGGCGGGCGCTGAGGACCACCACGCGATCGGAGAGGTACACGGCCTCGTCGATCTGGTGGGTGATGAACAGCACGGTCTTCCGCTTGATCGACCAGATGCGCGTCAGCTCGCCCTGCATGTACTCGCGGGTCTGGGCATCGAGCGCCGCGAAGGGCTCGTCCATCAGGAGGAGGCTCGGATCGACGGCCAGGGCGCGGGCCAGGTTGACCCGCTGCTGCATGCCCCCCGACAGCTCGTGCGGGTAGTGGTGCTCGAAGCCCCCCAGGTCCACGAGCTGGATCAGCTCCCGCGCCCGCCGCCGCGCCTCGGCCCGCGCGACCCGGTGGCACTCCAGCCCGTACATGACGTTGCCCAGCACGGTCCGCCAGGGGAGGAGCGCGGCTTGCTGGAAGACCAGGGCGCGATCGTGACCGGGCCCGGTGACGGGGTGGCCGTGGACGCTCACGCGGCCCCGGTACCCGGTCAGCAGGCCGGCCACGGCGTTGAGAATGCTCGTCTTGCCGCATCCGCTTGGCCCGACGAGGCTCACGAAGCTGCCGGCCTCGACCTCGAAGGTCACGCCCTCGACCGCCGGCAGGGTCCGGCTCAGCCGGGGCAGCCAGTACTCGATGCCGAGCTCCTCGACGCGCAGCGCGAGGCCGTCGTTCGGCGTCACCACGCCTCGGTCAGGCGGCGGGACGCCATCGGGCGACCCGCCGCTCCAGCCCCCGGAGAGCCGCGTCGGCGGCCACGCCCAGTCCGGCGGTGACTAGGAGCACGACGAAGACATTCGCGATCTTGAAGTTCTGCCCGTAGTAGGCGACCATCCAGCCGAGGCCGGCCGTGGACGCCAGCAGCTCAGCCACCACGACCGTCACCAGCCCGCGCCCGGTCGCCAGCCGCACGCCGGCCACGATGTAGGGGACCGTGCCCGGCACCACGATGGTTCGGAACGTGAACATCGGGCGGGCGGCGAAGGCGGAGGCGACGCGCAGCCAGGCGTCGTCGAGCGCCCGCACTCCGGCGCTGACGGTGACGAACACCTGGAAGAAGCCCTCCAAGAAGACGAGGACGACCTTGTCCCAGAAGCCGATGCCCAGCCACGCCACCAGGAGCGGCGCGAATACGATGACCGGCGTCGCGTAGAACGCCCCCGTCAGCGGCTGGAGGACCCACGCCACCCGCCTGAACCAGCCGGCGAGCGCGCCCGCCGGCAGGCCCACGGCGATGGCCAGGGCGAGCCCCACGCTCAGCTCGCGGAGGCTCACGCCGACGTGCCCGGCCAGCTCGCCCGAGGCCACGAGCTGGAGCGCGGCTGCCGCCACGTCGTGCGGGGGGCTCAGGAGGATCCGGTTGACCAGCCCCAGGGTCCCGACCGTCTCCCACAGGAGCAGCCCGGCCACCACCGAGGCCACGCTGAGTCCGACGTGCCGCCCGCCCCGCTCGCGCAGCGGGCCTTCGACGCGAAGGTCGAGGGGAGCCGGGAGCCGTCCGGCGGCGGTCGGCACCGGGGTCGCGCCGGCGCTCGGGCTCACTCGCGCTCCTACGCCGCGCGCGCCGGCCGCCAGCGCTCGACGCGGTGTTGCAGCCGGTCGATGGCCCACAGCGTGATCAGCCCCGAGAGCGTGAGGCCGAGGACGGCCGCGAACATCTTGGTGACCTGGAGCGTTGCCCCGGTGACCGCCACCAGGTAGCCGATGCCCGCCTTCGAGGCGTACATCTCACCCACCACGATGGCGACCAGGCCACCGATGACGGCCAGCCGGAGGCCGGCCAGGAAGAACGGGACGCTGGACGGGACGACCACGGTCCAGATCGTCCGAAGCTCTCCGGCCTCGAAGCTCCGCGCCACCCGGAGCAGCGTCGAGTCCACGCTCCGAACGGCCGCCGCCAGGTTCACGACGATGGGGAAGAAGCCGGCCAGGAAGACGACCACCACCACCGACCACAGACTGATGCCGACCCAGATGATGACGATCGGCAGCAGGGCGAGCTTGGGTACGGCGTAGAGGGCCGAGAGGTAGGGGGCGAGGATGGCCTCCAACCGCGGGCTCCACCCGATGGCGACACCGGTGAGCACCCCGAACGCCACCGCCAGGGCCAGCCCGATCAGGAATTCCAGGGCGCTGGCCACCAGGTGCTCGTGGATCTCACCGCTGGCGTAGAACGGCCACGCCGCCTGGAGGATCGCGCTCGGCGCCGGCAGGAAGGTGTTCACGAGGAGGCCACCCCGGACGGCCCCTTCCCAGACGAGCAGGCCGACCGCGAGGGCGCCGACCGTCCACAGACGCTCTTCGTTGGCCCGCAGCCGGGCCCGGAGTCGCGGGCCCCATCCGCGGGACGGCGCGGTCCACGGGGCGATCGGATCGCGGCGCGTGGTCGGCTCCTGCGTCTCAGGGCCGGAGTTTCGCGAAGAAGCCGTCCTTCTCCAGGGCCGCGAGCAGGCTGAGATCGGTGAAATCGGCGAACTTGAGGCCTCTCTTCTGGGCCTCGGGGAAGTTCTCGAAGATCGGGCCGAAGCTCTGCTCGGTCAGCCGCAGGTCGACGGGGGTGAGTGGCGCGTAGTACTCGTAGGCCGCCCGGGCGACGGCGGGATCGTCGACCTTGAGCCACTTCTGGATGACCGGGATGCTCTCCTCCTTGTTGGTCCGGTAGAAGTGGGTGCCTTCGGCGACCGCCTGGAGGAATCGCTTGATCGTGTCGCGGCGCTCCTGCAGCTTCTTCCGCTGGGTGAGCCAGGTGCCGCTCGCATAGTCGGGGACGATGTCCGGCAGGTTCACCCACACCTTGAAGCGCGGGTCGCCCATCGCCTTGTTCAGCACCGGCGGCAGGAGGGTCGTGGCGGTGACGGCGCCGGACTCGAGCGCGGCGTACCGGAGGGACTGGTTGCCGATCGGGACCAGCGTCACGTCGCGACCCGGCACCAGCCCGTAGTGCGCCAGCGCCTTCTTGGCGGCCAGCTCGGACTCGGCGCCGAACGAGCTGATCGCCCACTTGCCGCCTTTGAGCTGCTTGGCCTCCGCCAGGTCCGCCCGCGTGACCATGCTGCCGGTCAGCGTGTTCACGATGCCGCCAATGAACACGATGTCGGCGCCGTTGGCGATCGCGTTGAGTCCGGAGCCTCCGCTGCCGCCCACCACGTCGACCGCGCCCGCCACCAGCGCCTGCGCGGCCCGGGGGTCGGATTCCAGGAAGACCAGCTTGGCGTCCAGCCCGTACTTCTTGAAGAAGCCCTTCTCGTAGGTCACGAACAGCCCGTTGAACACGGAGTCGAACGACGCGAACCCGACCTGGATGCTCTCCTGGGCCACGGCGGTCCCGCCGGCGGCCAGCAGCATGGCGAGCCCGACCACCAGCGGCGGCCAGTCACCCCGCACCCGCTTCACTAGCGTTTTCATCCTCTCTCCTCCCGTACCGCTACCCGGCGGCCTGCCTGTCGAGCTGGTCGAAGACCTCCTTGGCCGCCCGGAAGCCGGCATGCGCTGCCGGCTGGCCGGCATAGAAGGCCATCTGCATGATGATCTCGACGATCTGCTCCCGCGTGAGCCCGAGGTTCAGCCCGCCCCGGATGTGGGCCTTCAGCTCCGGCTCCCGCCCCAAGGCGGTGAGGGCCGCGATGGTGATCATGCTCCGGTGCGGCAGCTCGAGGCCGGGGCGGCTCCAGATCTGGCCGAACAGGACCTCGTCGCTGATCCGGCCGAGATCGGGCGCCAGCTCCTGGGTCGGGCTCTTCGCCCCCGGCGCCGGCGCGCCGAAGACGCGCTGGCGGAGCGCCTGTCCCTTGGCTCGGTACTCGTCCAGCGTCGCCATGGTCGTCACCGTCCCCTGGCTCGGCGGTTGGTGTGTCGCTCGTGCCACCCGAGCTCTCGCATGCGCTCGCTCAGGTGCCGCGCGATCGCCGCGCGGTCTTCCCCCTCCCGGCGCCGGTACAGCGCGATGACCGGGCGGCCGCACTCGGGGCACCCGACGTCCGAAATGAGCCGCAGGAGCCCCTGGACGTCCACCGAGCCGTCGGCGTGGGCCCGCACCTTGGGCGCGGTCGCGAAGTCGAAGATGTAGCTCCGGCGGCGCTCGCCGGCCCACGCGCGCTCGAACTGCCCGAGCCACTCATCGGCTTCCCACGCCATCCAATCCCCGGCCAGCCCCCCGACGTCGATCAGCACGGGCTCGCGGACGGCGGTCCGACTCCGGCCGTGCGGATCCGGGACGGGCCGCGCCGCCGGCCGGTCGCCGGCGAAGTGCGGCATCACCCGCTCGGCAAAGAGCTCCATCGACCGGATGATGTCCCGCTGCGGCTGCCCCCAGTCGAAGGTGAGGATGAACGAGTCGGCGCCCAGCGCCTCGTACTGGCGGAGCCGCTCGACGCAGTGCTCGGGGTCCCCCATCACGCCGCGGGCGATCAGCTCTTCGGGGGAGATGTCATATCCCTTCGGCAGCGGCGTCGCCTCGGTGAAGCCGTCCACGGTCGGCGAAGCGTTCTGGTGGAGGTTCCACTGCACGGTGTGGTATTCCTGCAGCAGCTCGGCGACCCGCCGGGTCTCGGCCGGGTTGCTCGTGACCCAGATCTCCCGCGTCATGCGCACCGGCGGCCGCGCCACCCCCAGGTCCTCGCAGATCGCGTCGAGGAGCCGCATCTGCCCCTGGAGCCGGCTGATCGGCTGGCGCTGGGGCGCCATCATGACGCCGATCCCGTGCTCGGCGGCGAAGCGCATGCTGTCCGGCGTGCGGGCGGCGATCCAGGTCGGGGGGCACGGTCGCTGGAACGGCCGCGGGATCACGGTCACCTCGGGAAACTTGAAGTGGGTCCCCGCGTACGCGAAGTCGGTCTCGGTCCACGCCCGCAGGATGACCTCCAGCGCCTCCTGCTGGCGGGCGGCGGCCAGCGGCTCCGTCATCCCGAGGCGCTCGTACTCGTACTTGAAGCCGCCGCGCCCGAACCCGACCTCGAGGCGCCCCCGGGTGAGCTGGTCGGCCAGGGCGACCTCGGCGGCGACCAGGAGCGGGTCGTAGTACGGCGTGATGATGACCGCGGTGCCGAGGCGGGCGCGCCGGGTGCGATGGGCGGCGTCCACCACGTTGAGGAGCGGGGCCGGCGAGCAGAGCTGGTTGGTGAACTGGTGTTCCGGGAACCAGATGGTGTCGATCCCCATCTGCTCGCACAGCCGGACCTGTTCGAGGCCGTCGGCATAGAGCTGCTCGAACGGCTCGGCGGCGTCGCCGCGGGTGTGGGTCACGAAGTAGTCGAACTTCATCGTCGTCCGTTTCCTCCCTTTCCGCCGGACGGCGCCGGCAGGCCGAGCAGCTCGAACGGCCGCTCGTAGAGGACCGCCTCGATGACGCGCTCCGGGATCCGGGGCAGATTGGTTCCCTCGACCATCCGGTTCAAGCCGCGGAACTGCTCGATCGCCTCCACCGGGGTGGCCACCGGAAAATCGGTCCCGAAGAGGAGCTTCCCCTCGACCTTGTACTCCAGGGCCAGGATCAGCCCGTTGTAGAGCTGCCAGGGGCGATGGTAGCGCGCCGACAGGTCGGCGAAGACGTTCGGGTTCTTCCGCATCAGCATGACCGTCTCGGCCATCCACGGCTGCCCCAGATGGGCCACGATGATCGGCAGGGCGGGAAAGGCGCGGGCCACCGGATCGAGGAGCACCGGGTTCGCGGTCTCCAGCGACGCCGACGCCGGGTAGGCCCCGCCGGCGTGGAACATGACCGGGACGCGCCAGTCGTTGGCCAGCTCGTAGAGCCGCCACGCCTCGGGCATCCGGGGATCGAAGCCCTGGTAGGCCGGCGAGAGCTTGAGTCCCCGGAGGCCCAGCTCCCGGATCGCCCGCTCGAATTCCTTGTCGGCGCCCGCCTGCCGGGGACTCACCGACGCGAATCCGATCGCGCGGCCTCCCGACCCGGCGACCTGCTCGGCCACGAAGTCGTTCGGGACGTTGGGGCCGTGCGGCTCGCCCCACTGAATGCCGATGATCACGTATCGATCCACGCCCTCCATCGCCCGGCGATGGGTCGCGGGCGAGGCCTCGAGCGCGCCGACCTTGTCCTGCATCTCGGTGGCCTGGTCGGCCGTGAAGTGCTCGCGGAGCCACACGTGCGAGTGCCAGTCGATGAGGCAGCGAGCCGGCATGGACTCAGGCCCTCTCGGGATTCCGGGCCGGGGCACGCTTGCCCGGTGGGTTTGCCTCCGCGGCCGGCGTCGGCGCGCCGTCCCCGTCGGCCAGGTGCACCCGGCGGAGCTCCTCCCGGCCCGCCCGCACGTGCGCGCGCATCGCGCGCTCGGCCTCCGCGGGGTCGTGGGCCGCGAGGGCGGCCACGATGCGCCGGTGCTCTTCCAGCATCCGGCGGAGCCGCGCGGGGCGGCTGAGCGTGAGCGAGACCAGGCGCTGGTAGGGAACCCGGAACTCGTTGAGGAGCAGCTCCAGGTGGAACTGGAGCTTGGCGCTGGCCGAGCCGCGGTGGATCAGCTCGTGGAAGCGCTGGTTGGCTTCCACGACGCGCGGCAGGTCCCCGCCCGCGGCCGCCTGCTCCAGGTCGCGGGTCACCCGGCCGAGCTCGGCGATCTCGGGGGCCTGGGGCCGCTGCGCGAGCAGCCGGGCCGCCGCGCCCTCCAGCGCCTCCTTGACGACGAGGGCATCGAGCACCTCGTCGGCGGTGGCCTTGCGCACGTAGGTGCCGACGCGCGGGACGATCGCGACCAGGCGCTCCCGCTCGAGCTGCTTGAGCGCCTCCCGCACCGGGGTGCGGCTGACCCCGAACCGGCGGGCGAGGACGGTCTCCGACAGCGCCTCGCCCGGCTGGAGGAGTCCCGACACGATGGCGCGCCGGAGGGCGCCCGCGACCTGGCTCTGGACGCCGTCGGTGAGGACGGCGAAGGCCTGGGGATCCTCCCAGGACCGGGTGCCATGTACCATGCAAGGCACCTTAGGACCGAGCCGGCGACCCTGTCAACCGGCCCGGACGACCGCGGAGGTCCGGGGTAGACAGGCTGGGGACGGCCGAGGCCGCCGACCGCCTCAGCTGGTCTTGGCCATGGCGGCCGCGCGGCGCGCCATCTCCTCCGGGGGCACATCCTCCTGGTGGGTGGAAACGTGCCAGTGGTGCCCGAAGGGGTCCTCGATGGTGCCCGACCGGTCGCCGTAGAACTTGTCCTCCACGGGCCGGAGGACCCGGGCGCCCGCCGCCACCGCGGTCTTCACCGTGGCGTCCACGTCCTCGACGTACAGCAC
>DASYUM010000085.1:0-35600 GCA_036001225.1 Candidatus Methylomirabilota bacterium
CCAACATCAAGCTCGGCTGCGTGGTCACGGACCTCATGGGCAAGACCGGCCGGGCCATTCTCGAGGCGCTGATGGCGGGCGGTGAGGACCCCGAGGCGCTCGCGGCGCTGGCGCAGGGGCTGCTGCGGAAGAAGCGGGCCGAGCTGCGCGAGGCCGTCGTGGGGCGCATGACGCCGCACTACGCGTTCCTGCTTCGGCAGCACCTGACCCTCATCGACGCGCTGGGCGCCCAGATCGCTGAGCTCGATGCCCGCATCGAGGCGGCGATGGCCCCATTCGCGGAGGCCTACGCGTGCGCGCAGACCATGCCGGGGATTGCCGCCCGGGCCGCGCAAGCGATCCTGGCCGAGACAGGAGTCGACATGAGTCGCTTTCCCACCCCCGAACAGTTCGCCTCGTGGGCGCGGCTCTGTCCGGGGACACACGAGAGCGCCGGGAAGCGCCGGCCGACGACCATCGGCAAGGGGGCGACCCGGCTGCGCGCCACGCTGCAAGAAGCCGCCTGGGCGGCCGTCAAGACGAAGAAGAGCTATTACGCCGCGCTGTACCATCGCTTGAAGGCGCGGCGAGGGGCCAAGAAGGCGATCGTGGCGGTGCAACACGCAATGCTTGTCGCCCTCTGGCACATGCTGCGGCACCGGGTACCCCATCGGGACCTCGGCCGCGACTACTTCGATCGCCGCAACCCGGCGCGCATCCGGCGCCACCACGTCCGCCGCCTCGAGCAGTTGGGCTACCAAGTCCTGCTCGTGGAGCCAGCCGCTTGACAGCTTGAGGGCGGATGTTTCATAGGAAACGTGGAGGCCGTCCTCGAGCGCGGACTGGCCGGGCTGGTCGGGGTCGGCCAGCACCGCGGCATCCACGTGGACGACCACCTGGTAGCGCTCGCTCCCCGGGCTGGCATCGAGCCCCTGCCCGAGGGCCGTCTCCGCCACCAGGGCAAGAGCGTCGGCCTGCTGCTGGCCCGGGGTCGGGGGGTCCGCCGCGTCGCCCTCCGTTGCGGTAGCCCGCGCCCGCTGGGACAGCGCCTCGCGCGCCGCCTCCAGGCCCCGCACCAGCAGCGCCCCCACCTCTGGCTCCAGGCGCCCGCGCACGACGATCATCCCGTCCTCGTCCGGGTACACCTGGAGCGACCGCCGCGCGTGGCGCGCCGCCGCCTCCTCCCCCTGCCGGTCCACCCGGCGCCACGCCCGCACGATCCGCTCGACGTGGGCCGCCGTCCCTGTCCGCCCCACCGCCAGGAGCCGCGCTTCGGTGTCCGGGGTAGCGACCCGGGTCAGGGCGCGGACTTTGGCGTAGGACAGCTCCCCCCGGGCCAGGGCGGCGGCGAGCTGGGGCAACTCGCCCAGGGCCCGCGCCACCCGCACCCGCTCCCGGGCCGCTCCCGGGTCGAGCCCCACGCGCCAGCTCAGCCACTCCGCGCACGAGCGGAAGCCCTTCGCCCAGCCGCCCCGGGCGTCGAACTCGCGGAGCAGGGTGAGCAGCCGGGCGGTGGCGGCGTCGAGGTGAGCGGAAAGGGTGGCGATCTCGTCGCCGAGCCGGTCGAGGTCGGCACCCGGGGACGGGGACGCGAGAGCTGCGGCGAGTGGCATCGGGGCTCCTCCTGCGCGGACTCTATCACGCGAATTTCGAGCCGCTGGGGAGCCGCAGGACGACCGATCGTGAGCGCGCGAATCATTTTGGGCTCGGCGCGAGTCGCCCGCCGGGCCACCGGCCGTCCCGGCCAGCCACGAAGGATTGGCCATCGAGGCCGCGACCGCGGTCCGATTCCCGCCGGAGGAACTGTCAAGCAGAAAATGCGGCGCGCGCCCCGCGGGAGTGTCTCAGGTTGGGTCTTCAAACTGAGACACTACCACCCGTCACCCGGGCGCCGGCGCCGCCCGCGGTGGCAGCTCGTAGAGCGACACGCGGGTCTTCCAGAGGCTCCAGGAGTCGAGCAGCCGGGCCCGCGCCATCGCCTCGGGGAACCGCCGGTGGTAGTACCCGATCTCGTCGATGTAGTCCATGACGACCACGTGGGTCACGCCGAAGCGGCCCAGCGGGTCGCCTTCCCAGTTGCCGTAGCGGTTCCAGATGGCGAGCGCCCGGTGGCGGTTCTCGAGGGCGAGGATCGGCGCGTAGATCCCCGCGATGACCGATCCGGGGGGCAGGGTGGCGCCGAGCTGGCGGGAGACGGAGACCAGCTTGTAGTCGCGATGAAGCACCCAGTCGAGGTAGCTCCACGCCTGGGTCACGAGGAAGGCGGTGACGAGGGCGGCGGCCAGCCCCCGAAGCGCCACCGGGGGTACCCGTTCGGCCAGCGCCGGCAGCCGGGGACCGAGCAAGCGGAAGGTCAGGGCGCTCAGCGCGAGGGCAAGGGCCGCGGCCAGGATGGCGAGCTGGCGCTCGGTCAGGGGGTAGACGACCAGCGGGAGGGCCGTCCGCTGGAGTGCGGCCAGCCGCGCGTGGCCGACCTGGATCGCGGTCAGCGCCACCCCCACCAGCCCGGCCGCGTAGACCCAGACGGCCCACGGACTCGGGACCCGGGCCGGGGCCCGGGCCCGCCACAGCTCGATCAGCGCGGAGGCGGCCAGGATCGTCATCGCCGGCACCAGGGAGACGTAATAGCGGAGCGGCCGATATTGGGAGATAGCCAGGTAGGAGAAGCCGCCGACGAACCACCAGAGGGCGAAGATCTCGGGGAAGGAGACCGGGTCCCCGCGCAGGAGCCGCACGAGGAGGCGGAAGAAGTAGACCCCGCTCACCAGCAGGAGGACCCGGGAGCCGAAGCTCCAGAAGTAGCCGACGAAGGGGTTGAAGTACACGTTCTGGAGGAGGTCGGGCGGCGCGAGTGGCAGGGCGTGCAGCCGCCACTCGTTGGTGAGCCGCCAGGCGATCTGGTCGCGGTAGGGGACGATCCAGAGCGCGGCCAGGACGGCGAGGCCCCCGCCCGCGCCCGCCAGGAACCAGGCGAGCGGGCGCGCTACCCCGTCCTTCCCCCGGCCGCCGTCACGCGGGCAGACGCTCCACAGCAGAACCGACAGCAGGGCGGCCGGCACGATGTATGCCATCTGCATCTTCACCGCGAGCGCCAGCACGCTGGCCGTCCCGGCGGCCGCGAACCAGCGGGGGTCCCGCGCTCCACGCTGGCCGAAGTAGAGCGTCAGGACGAGGAAGAACACGGCGGGCGTCTCCACGAGGCCGATCCGGTTGTAGGTGATGTAGAGATGGTTGCCGCCGAGGAGGAGCATGGCCAGGAGGGCGCCGCTCCGGCCGAAGGCCGGGGCCAGACTCAGGTAGAACAGCGGGAGCGTGGCCAGGCTGAAGAGCACCGAGACGAGGCCGACCTGCGCGTACCCGACTCCGAGGAGCCGGAAGACGGCGTAGAAGCCGAGGTTGGCCAGCGGACTCACGTACATGAAGTTGACCTCGTCCCACACCCACTGGCCGAAGAGGACCCTGTTGCGCGCGTTGTGGGCGTATTCACCGGGATCGGTCCAGGCGCCGCCGCTCGGTCCCAGGTCCACCGGGGGGTCGGCGGCGAGGTAGAGCAGGCGGACGTCCACCAGCAGGAGGGCCGCGACGGCGAGGCCGAGCGGGTGCCGCCCTGCCGTCCACGCCGCCTCGACGACGGCCCGGGCGCGCTCCCGCCCCGACCGGGTCGGCGCCGCCGCCGGCGGTCGGCTGGCCGCCGCGCCGACCACGGCCGCGGCGATCCGCCAGAGGTAGAGCGCGGTCAGGGCGCCCGTCGGGACGAGGAGCATCAGCTCCCGGCTGGTGGTCACGGCCCACGCTCCACGATGGCACTGCCGAGAATCACGCGGTCGCGCCGGTGGCGCAGCGCCGTGGCGGTGACGGGCAGTCGCCGGCGCGCCTCGGGGTCCCACAGGCCGAGCACGATCTCGTAGCGTCCCGCCTCCAGGTCGGGTGGGGCCACCAGGTCGAAGCTCTCGCGCACCACCTCACCCGGCTGCCAGCGGCTCGTGGGGTAGGCCCCTTCGAGGGGGGCGTGGTCGTGCTGGAAGCGCACCTTGCCCTCGCGCTGGAAGTGGACGAAGACGGTGTAGTCCCGGGTCGCCGGGCGGAGCGCCTGCCAGTAGTAGGTGAGGCGGAACCGTTCTCCGGCGCGGAGCGCCTCCGGCTCCAGCCGGTAGCCGAGGAGGCGTACGGCCTCGCCGAAGGTGGCCGGGGCGGGCGCCGCCGGCGCCAGCTCGCGGAGCCGCTCGCCGGCGCGCCGCGCCCACGCCTGGTCGCCGGTCTCGCCCTGGGCGCGCGCCTCCTGGTGGGCGCGGAGCAGGCGTTGCCAGAGGTCGGAGTGCTCCCGCTCGTAGGCCGCGCGCTCCAGTTCCTCGCCGTACGCCCGGGCGGCTTTGGCCCAGAGCCCGAGCGCCTCGAAGGCCGCGCCGCGGGTCTCCGCCCCGACCGCCCCGGCCAGGGGAACGCCGGCCTGATCGTAGAGGTCGGCCAGCCGCCGGTGGGCCGGTTCCAGCTCCGGATCGAGGCGTGCCGCGCGCCAGTACTCGCCGGCCGCCGCGGCGCGCCGGCCGGCTCGCGCGTCGGCGACGCCCCGATCCAGGTGGAAGCGCGCCAGCCTCGCCGCCGGGGACGTCTCGGGCTCGCCCGGCCCGTAGACGAACAGCTCGCCGATGGCCCACCACCAGTTCGGATCGCGGCCGGTCTCCTCGATCCGCACGTAGCGGGCCGGCCGGGGGGCAAACGCGCTCACGACGCGCCCGCGCGTGGCCATCCGGGGCTGGCCATCCGCCCAGTCGAGGCTCCAGGGCACGTCGCCCACGGCGGCCGTCGTCTCCCAGCGTCGGCCGTCGCGCGAGAGCGCGATCCGGTAGCCGCGGGCAAAGCCGCTGGACGGGCGGGGGGGCAGGACGACCACCTTGCCGACCGCCGCCGGCTCTCCCAGGTCCACCTCGAAGAAGAGGCCGGGTCGCTCCGGCTCCCCGCTGTACCAGGCGGTATCCACGTCCCGGTCGAAGGCGAGACCGGGTGGGGCGGCCGTGGAGCTGGCCGTTCCCCGCCAGCGGCGCGGCGGCAGGCTGCGGAACGCCTCCACGTCGGCCGGCGGCCGGAAGTCGTGGAAGACCTCGTACGGCCCGACCGCGGCGCGGTCGAACCCGGCGCCGATCCCGTTCAGCGACGCCGTGAAGCCACCGCCGGTCCCGGCGGCGAAGAGATAGGCGACGCGCGGCGCGGCGTCGACCAGGTCGGTGTACGCCGGATAGCGCCCGCCGAAGGGCTCGGCGAACACGATCGCCTCGTCGGCATCGAAGGTCAGGCGCGGGGCCTGCCAGTAGTCGGGCACGTAGACGCGGGTCAGGCCGCGCGCCTGGAGGAACGCGAAGAGCTGCCGGTCCTGGGCGCGGCCCTGGCGGTAGGCGGGCAACTCCGCGGCGAGGGCGGCATAGCTCGCCAAGTTGCCGTAGACGTGCAGCCCCAGGACGAGGCCGAGCAGGGCCGCGAAGAGCGGGCGCGAGCGCGCGCGGACCGCGGCCAGGAAGGCGGCGGCCAGGAGGGGCAGCGCGGAGTAGAGCGGCAGGAGGTACCGTCTCGTCACGCCGGGGCCGGCCTCGTCAGCGAAGCGGCTCAGGCCGACGAGCAGCGCGGCGTTGGCGAAGAAGAGGAGGAGCAGCCAGAGGCCCGCCGGCTCCGGCCCCCTCCTCCCCCGGGCCGGCCGGAGACGCCAGACGAGCCAGCCGAACGCCGCCGCGTAGAGCAGCAGGAGACCCTCGGAGAGGACGGGGAGATAGTTCGTCAGCGACCGGGAGGGTCGGGCGCCCAGGATGGCGGGCAGCGCGTCGGTGACCGCCGCGGCGAGCTGGCGCGGTGCCCGCGCCGGGTCGCCGCCGCCGAACAGGACGAAGCTCCAGAAGGCATTGACGAGGTTGAACGCCCAGAACGGCGCGCTCCCGAGAAGGAAGAAGCCCAGCCCGACCCAGGGGCCGCGCCGACCGAGCCCGCGCCAACCGCGGGCGAGGAGGAACACGGCGGCGGGCATGAGGTAATAGAGGCTCAGGAAGTTGGTCCACCAGGCCACCCCCGCCACCAGGCCCAGCACGGCGAAGCGCCGGACTTCGGCGGCGTCGTCCCGCGGCGCAGTGTCGAGGCGAAGGGCGAGGAGCAGGACCAGGCTCCCGAGGAGCAGGCTGTCCATGTAGCCGTGGCGGGCCCAGGCGCCGTGGATAGCCAGGTAGGGCGGGGCGATCGCGACGAGGAGGGCGGCGACCCAGCCGGCCGCCGCGCCGCCGACCTCGCGCCCGAGCCGAAAGGTCACGGCGATGAAGAGGAGCGAGAGCAGGAGCGGGACGGCGTCGAGGACGAGGCGCGAGGCTCCGGCGACCGCGAAGGCCAGGGCGTCGAGGAAGGATTGGAACGTGCCGATGTAGGCGTAGCCCCAGCTGAAGACCGGAAACTCGCCCAGCAGCACGTGGCGCGCCTGGAGGCCGAAGACCGCCTGGTCGGAGTCCATGATCGGCGTCAGCAGGTACACCGCCCGGACGAGCCCCCCCGCCGCGATCAGGAGGACGAAGGCCGCCTTCGCCCGCCGCGTCACGGGGCGGTCCGGACGCGGAGCGTCGTCAGACGCACCTGGTCGTGCGCGTGGGACAGCGCCGTCTCGACGGGGAGCCGCTTCCCGGTGCGCGGGTTCCAGAGCCCGACCTCGATCGCGTACTCTCCGGCCGGGAGCGTTCGCGGGAGCCGGATGCGCGCGCGCTCGCGGACCAGCTCTCCGGCCACCCACCGGCTGGTGGGATGGCGCCCGTCCAGCGGTTGGTGGTCCTGCTGGAAGCGGATCTCGCCGTCGCGGACGAAGTGGACGAAGACCGCGAGGTTCTCCGCCGCCGGCGCCAGCGCCTGCCAGTAGTACGCGAGGGCCAGCTCGTCGCCGGCCCGCGGCGCCGGTGGCTCGAGCCCGTAGCCCAGGAGCCGGACGACGCGCCCGAATCGCGCCTCGGCCCGCACGGGCGGCGCGTACTCGTCGGCGAGCCGGTGGGCCAGGCGCTCGGCGGCGGCGGGCGCCCCGTGCTGCTGGTAGAGGTCGCGCAGGCGACGCAGCGGCTCGCTGTGCTGGCCGTCGGCCGCGGCCGTCCCCTCGACGAGCGCCTCGTACTGGCGCACCGCCCGCGTCCACTGCCCGAGCGCTTCGAAGACGAGCCCGCGCCGGTACGGATCGCTCCCGGCGATCGGGAGGCCCGCCCGGGCATAGACGTTCACCATCGCCCAGTGCGCGGCCTCCAGCTCGGGGTCGAGCCCGACCGCCCGCTCGTAGCGGGCGAGCGCGGCGCCCCACTCGCCGGCCTGCTCGTGGCGGCGCCCCTCGGCCAGGCGCGTCGCCGCCTCGCGGCCGGCCGGCACCCCCTCGGGTCCCGCTTCGTAGACGAACAGCTCGGCGATGCCCCACCACTCGGCGGGGTTGGCGCCGGTCTGGGTGATCCGGAGATGGCGCACCGGCCGGGGCGCGAAGCGGGTGACGATCCGGCCGCCGTCCTCCATCCGGGGTTGGCCGTCGCGCCACCGGAGTGTGAACTCGAGATCGGGGACCACGGCCACCGCGTCCCACCCGCGTCCATCGGGCGAGACCTCGATCCGATATCCGGCGGGGACGCCGATTCCGGGGCGGACCGGCAGGACCGTCAGGCCCGCGACGACGGTGGTCGCGCCGAGGTCCACGCGATACCACATCCCGGGGCGGATGAACGCCTCGCTCAGCCACGCGGTGTCCGCGTCCCGGTCGAAGGCGCGGGCGACGCCCGAGCCCGGGGGGTCGCTCGTCGCCTGCCACTGGCTCGGCCGCAGGCTCGCCAGCGGTTCGCCGGCCGGCGGCTGGAAATCGTAGAAGACCGCGAATTCCCCGACGTCCTGCCGCCGGTATCGGGCGCCGATCGCGGCCAGGCTCGCTTCGAGCCGGGTCGGCGTCAGCTCGACCCGCGGCGAGGTCACGTAGGCGATCCGGGGGGCCGCGTCCACCCACTCGAGGTAGGGGCGATAGCGCTCGGCCAAGGGGTCGGTGGCGATGACTCGCTCCTGCGTCTGGAGTGTGAGCCGCCCGGCGATCCGCTCGGGGGCGTAGACGCGCGTCAGGCCTTCCGCCTGGAGGAACGCGACGAGGGGCTCGGGCCGCCACCAGTCCACCTGGCGCGCGTGCTCGAAGTACCCGGCGGTCTTGGCCAGGGCCAGGCCGTTGTTGAGGAGGACCAGGAGGAGGCTCGCGATCGCCAGAAGCCGCGACCAGCGCCAGAGCCGAAGGAGCGCGAGGCCGGTCAGGATCGGGATGGCGGAGTAGAGGGGGAAGAGATGGCGGTTGGTGAAGACGACCTGTCCGCTCAGCGAAGATGCGAGGAGGTGGCAGAGGGCGAAGAGCAGGAGGAGCAGGACACCGCGACGCCGCCGAACCCCGGCCGACTCCTCCCCCGACGTCCGGCGCGTCAGGTCCCAGAGCAGGATCGCCAACAGGACGAGGTAGACGGCGCCGGCGGCCGCGGAGAGCACGGGGACCGGATCGACGAGGACCCCGCGCACCCCGGCGATCTCGAGCGAGAGCCGGAAGACCCGCCCCAGCCCGCGCCAGAAATCGCCGGCGGCGCCGCGCCGGAAGAGGACGAACGTCCAGAAGTCGTTCTTCGCGTTGAAGATCCAGGACGGCAGGCTCCCGAGGAAAAACCCCAGCGGGAGCCACACCACCTGGGGAGACCAGAACCGGACGCTCACCACGAGGAAGAGGCCGGCGGCGGCCAGATAGGAGAGGATCATCGGATTGATCCACCAGCCGAGGCCCGCCAGGAGTCCGAGGACGAGGAGCTGGCGGCCGCGGCGCCGGCCTTCCGGCTGGCCGGTCACGAGCTGGAGGGTCAGCAGCAGGATCAGACTGCCGATGACCACGACCTCCATGTAGCCCATCATCGCGTAGTTGCCGTAGATGGGCAGCAACGGAGGGCTCAGCGCCACCAGGAGGGCGCTCAGCAGCCCTCCGGGCCAACCCGCCACCCACCGCCCGGTGAGAAACGCGATGACGATGAGCAGGCAGGAGAAGCCGAACACCGCGAGCTTCCCGGTCAGCAGCGAGACGCCGACCGCGGCGTAGACCAGGGCGGTGAGATAGGCCTCCATCGTCCCCTGATACGCGATCAGGTACCAGAAGGCGGGAAACTCCCCGCGCAGGATGTGAAGCCCCATCAGGGTCGGGATGGTCTCGTCCACGGTCAGCCGCTGGGGCCATTGGAGGAGCAGCGCGAGGCGGATGGCGACGCCGACGAGGACCACGCTCGCCAACGCCGCGAGGCGAGTCCAACGCCGCGGGCGGCTCCGATCGTCGAAACCGACCATCCCGACCTAGTTTCCTCGGAGGGGGCCTCGACGGCCCCCTCCGAAACCTCCCCCCAGGAGAGGTGGCGGCGGCAAAGCCGCCGCTCGGTGCGGAACTTGTCCGACAGGGCGATTCGGCGTCACGCTGCGCTCCGTCATCCGACAGGCTACTAGGGTGCCACCACGTCGAGGACGGCGACGACCGCCTCCCGCGACGGCGTCGGCAGGCCGAACCGCCAGACCCGGAGCGCGCGCCGGGCGCCGACTGGCCTGACACTCAGGCGGATCTCGTAGCGCGCCGGCAGGGCGTCGGGCGGGACGTCGATGACGAACTCCTCCCTCACGCGTTCGCCGGCGAGCCACTGGACCCGCGCGACCGCGTCGCCGAGTGGCCGGCCGCCGGAGTCGAAGCGCCGCTCGGCGCCCTTGAAGACGAAACCGACTTCGTACGCGCCGTCGAGCGGCGCCAGCGCCTCCCAGTATGCCCGCAGCCGAAGGCGCTGGCCGGGCGCGACCCGGGCCGGCTCCAGGGCCAGGCCGAGGAACCGGAGCCGCCGCCCGAACGTCACGCCGCTCGGGATCGGCGGCGTGAACTGCGCCCGCAGCCGCCCTTCCAGCTCCCGGGCCTGCGTCGTCTCGCCCGCCGACCGAGCCACTCGAAGTCGGCCTTCCCAGGGCGAAGAGCGCGCGAACCCGTCGCCGGTGTCCCGCCCGGCCGTCTCGTACTCCTCGGCCGCCGTCCGCCAGGCGCCGATCCGCGCGAAGGCGGCGGCGCGGCCGGGATCGCCGGGGGGCGGAATCCCGAGTCGGGCGAGGACCACGGCCAGCCGGTGGTGCGCCTCCTCCAGCTCCGGGTCGGCGCGGGTCGCCCGGGTGTACGCGGCCAGGATCGCATCCCAGTCCACGCCGGCCCGGAAGTGCCAGAGGTCGCGGGCCACCGGGCTGGCGCCGACGAACTGCCATCCCGCCCGCCGTTCGAGCCGCTCGCCCGCCTCCAGCGCCGGCCGGCCGGGCGACGGCCGGCCGCCCCCACCCTCCTCGTCGAGGAAGATCTCGCCGATCGACCACCAGAAGAAGGCGTCGTGACCGGTCTCGGTGAGCCGTAGCTGCCGCGCCTCGACGGCGGGAAAGCTCGCTCGGAGGCGCCCGCTCTGGTCCAGGCGCGGCTGGGCGCCCCGCCAGTGAAGGCCGGGCAGCGTCTCGGCCACGCGTACGACCTCGGTCCAGCGCCGGCCGTCGGCCGAGACCTCGACGCGATAGCCGCGGGGTGCCCCGTCGAGAACCGGGCCCGGGTGGAGGGCGAGGCCGGTCAGCCGGTGCGGCCGGCCGAGGTCCAGCTCGTAGGCGAGACCCGGGCGCTGCGCTTCTCCGCTGCCCCACCACGTCGCCGCGTCGCGATCGTACGCCCGGTCGGCCCCCTCCGTCCGCGGGCGGCCCCGACCCGACCACCCGGTGGCCGGGATCGGATGAGACGGCGGCGGCGGGTGGAAATCGTAAAAGACCACGAAGCCGTCCACCTCCTGCGTCTGGAACGTCCCGCCGAGGGCCCGGAGGTTCTCCTCCAGCGTGGCCGGATCGGGCAGCTTGAGGGTGCGGTGGGCCACCAGCGCCACCGCCGGCGCCCGCTCGACCGCGTCCAGGTACTCGGCGCTTCGAAAGCCATACCAGTCGGACGCCACGATCGCTTCCCGGCTGTCGAAGGTGAGCTTGAGCGAGATCCGGAAATGGGCGTAGACGTGCGAGAGCCCGTGGTCGCGCAGGAACGCGATGAGGCCGCCGGTCGGCGGCCGGGCCTGCGCCTCGAGATGTCCGGGCTGACGCGAATCCAGCCAGTCGCGCAGGCTGTCCTGGGCGTGCAGCCCCAGGATGGCGAGGCCCACCAGCAAGCCAGGGACGAAGCCGACCGCGCGCCGAACCGCGACCGTATAGTGGGCGAGCAGCGCCGGCAGGATGCCGTAGAGCGGAAAGAGGTACTTGAAGCCGCCCACGCTCCGATAGCCGGAGGCCGCGTCCACCACGATGACGGCGACGGCGGTGAGGCTCAGCAGCGCCGGCGGCCCCAGCGCGCGGGGCGTCCACAGCACCCGGCCCGTCTCGTAGAGGAGCAGCGCCGCCGCCGGAAGGTACACGACCGCCATGACGACTCCCACGGCCTGATTGGCGACCGGGGCGGCCCAGGGGCCGGAGGCGCCGAGGGTGAACGGGAGGTCGCTCCGCAGGATATCGCCGAGGCTCCCCCAGATCTCGGCCAGCCGCGTCCCGCGGACGAGCCCGAACGTGGCCGGGCGGCCCACGTTGTAGACCCAGAACGGCAGGCTGCCGACCACGAAGCCGACCAGCGCGAGCCCGCCCTCCCTCCGGAGCCGATCCGCGGGTCGCCGCGCGAGGAGGAGCACGCCGGCGCCGAGGAGGTAGGAAACCAGCAGGGGCTGGCTCCACCACGCCAGCCCGCCGATCAGACCGAGGACGAACGCCCGCGCCCCGTCCGGTCGGTCTTCGCGGACGAGGCGGAGCGCGAGGAGGAGGCACAGCGCGCCGAGGATCGGGATCTCGGGATAGGGGTCCTTGGCGCTCACGCCCATGTGGAGCAGGGCCAGCGGGGGCAGCGCAGCGTAGAGGACGGCCACCCGGGCCGTCGGCGCGTCGTAGGCCGCGCGGGCGAGCCGGTAGCTGACCGGTATCAGCAGGAGCGAGAGGCCGAGCGGCACCAGCCGCAGCGTGGTGGGCGAGGAGTCGAAGACGGCGAACGGCACGCTGACCAGGTACGCGCCCAGCGTGCCCGCGTAGTCCTGCCCCCAGTAGAAGATCGGGAACTCCCCCTGCAGGACGTGGCGGGCCATGAGGCCGTTGACGGCCTCGTCGTAGTGGATCTCGGGGAGCCGCGCCAGCTGGGAGAGCCGGAGCAGGAGGCCGAGCGCGAAGAGGAGGCCGAGCGCGATCACGCCCCTTTCGCCTCGAGTGAAGCGGCCGTCCAGGTCGCCCCTTCCCGGATCCAGCCGTCGATGACGTCGGCCAGCGCGTCGAGCGTGACCGGATCCCGCTCTTCCAGCTGGCGCTGGATCCCGAAGTAGTGATCGGCGTTGGGGATCGTCACGTAGGCCTTGGTCGCCCGGAGGCGGCGGTAGACGTCGCGGAGGAAGCGGAGGTCGCCTTCCGCCTCCAGCTCGCCGTCCACGAGGAGCACCGGGGGGCGGAAGGCGTGGGCCAGGTAGTTGTCGATCGTGATCGGGGCCACGATCGGCTCCACCAGTTCGAGCGGGAGCTCGGCGGGCGAAATCCCCATCTCGGCAGCCATTCGCTCCCGCACGAGCTGCCGGCCGGCCGGGGACCCCAGCAGCCGCTCGTAGACCCGGCGGGCGGGCGAGATCGCCACCAGCGTCCCGACCCGGGGGTCGCGGGCGGCCAGCGCGATCGCCACGTCGGCGCCGAAGGAGTGCCCGACGACCGCGACGTCCCGGGCGCCGAGCCGCTGGCCGAGATACGCGATCGCGGCCGCCAGGTCGCGGGGGTAGTCGAGGTCGGCCGCCGAGGCGATTCGGGCCGGGCGCTCGGACTCCCCGTAGCCCCGGAAGTCGGGGGCCAGGACCCAGTAGCCCTTCCCGGCCAACCGGCGCGCCAGCGTCTGGTAGAGCGCGTGCTTCCGCCCCAGCGGACTCGCGCCGTGGGCGAGGACGATGGCGGATCGTCCTCCGCCGGCGGGGATGAAGAGATCGGCCCGCAACGTCAGGCCCGCCCCCGGGAGGGTGACGGCCTCGGTTCGGTAGGCCCGGCCGACGCCGACCAGCGGACGCCACGCGGGACCGTCCCGGTCGCCCGCGTCGTCGAAGCGCGGGACCGGCGTGCCCCGACTCAGGCGCACCCAGTAGACGCCGACGCCGCGTGGGGATGGGTCCCTCGCGCCGTCACCCTCCGGCCACCGCGTGGTCAGCGTGAGGATGTCGAGGGGGGTGGGCCCGGCGGTGAACGCCCGGGTCGGGAGGGAAAACTCGATCGTCCGCGCCTCGGGCCCCATCGCGGTCTCGCCGACCCGGTGGGTGCCGAGGGCGAAGGCCACGACCGGAGACCTGGGGTCCGGAGCCCGCCCGCGCAGCCGGACGGCCAGCCGCGTCCACGGCCCGCCCGATCCGGGAGCGGGCAGGAGCACCCGGGCCGCCGCCGCGGTCCCTCGCCACACGGCTCCGGTGGGTTCGATCTCGGGGGGACCGAAGCCCTCGGCCAGGAGGTCATCGTCCAGCAAGGTCTCGATCGCGAACTCTCGACCGAGCGGGCGGACGCGACGGGGAAAGGCCGGCGGCAGGTGGGGCAGCGGCCGGTCGGAGCTGAGTCGGAGCTCGGAGAACGGGGAGGTGACGAGCCGCTGGGGCACGAGGACATGGTTCACCCCGGCGGCCAGGCCGCGGGCGAGCGGCTCGCCGTTCACCAGGAGCCGCACCGCCTGATCCGGGGCCGGATGCCAGAGCCCTCCGGTGTCCAGGGTCAGCAGGTAGTCCGTCCGGAGCGGCGTCAGGAGCGCGACCGCCCGCTCCGGCGTCTCCTGCCGCTCGTAGATGAGGACTTCGTCGACGTGGGGGGGCGGATACCAGACGGCGTGGGTGAGGAGCAGCTCGGGCGTGTAGAAGCGGAGCCCGACCTTCTTGACCAAGCGGTAGGGAAGCTCGCCCGCGAAGAGCTGCCGTACGCGCCGCGCCTCCTTCGGGTTGCCGCCGTCCTCGAACAGGGGCCGCCGGTACCCCTGAGCCGAGAGAACCAGGTAGTTCGCCTTCCACTCGGCGAGGGTCGGGTACTCGGGCGGGACCCACGCCCACCAGACGGAGATGAACTCGCCGGGAGGCACGCGGGCCCGGAGCCACCGGCCCGCCCTCTCCAGGGGCTCCTCGACGAAGTACGACTGGACCGACGCGACCTGGACCGCCAGGTAGACCGCGATGACGGCGACCAGCGCGGCCGCCGCCGCGCGACCCGACAGCGGACCTCGAGTCGGGCGCGGCAGCCGCACGAAACCGTAGGCGGCGAACATCGCGACGAAGGGCACGAGGACCACCGCCTGCCGGGGGGCCCAGACGGCGAGCGTGGCCGCCTGGAGAGAGGCGGCCAGGGCGGTGACGGCGAACGGGACCTGGTCGTCGGCCAGCCAGTCCCGCCCGAGCCGCAGCGCCGCCCACTTGAGCCGGACGAAGCGGAAGACGCCGTAGGCCGCCAGCAGGAAGACCGGCAGGCCCACGCCGACGAGGAGCACCGCCAGGTACGCGAGCGGCAGGAGCAGTCGCTTCAGGCCCGCCGCGCGCCACTCGGGCAGCGCGACCAGGCGTTCCCAGGACACTCCGGGACCGAGCGAGAGGCCGCTGCCGACGAGGACGGCGAGGGCGACGGCGGCGAGGACCAGCAGCGCGTCGAGGACCCGGCGCCGCGATCGGCTCACCCACCAGGCGAGGGGGATCAGACTCATCGGCTGGAGGCGCAGGCTCGCCGCCACCCCCGTGCAGATCGCCGACCGGAGCGCGCTCCCGCGACTCCCGCGGGCCAGCGCGGTGTGGGCCGAGGCCAGCGCCGCGTAGAACCAGAAGGTGGCCGCGCTGTCGGGGACGGCGAGGTGGCTGTAGGTGACGTGGAGATCGGCCAGCGCGAGGAACAACGCGGCCAGGAGTCCGACCGTCTCGCTGGCGAAGAGCGCCCGCGCCAATCGGAAGACCACCAGCAGGGTGAGGAGGCCGTAGACCAGGCTCACGCCGCGGCCCACGAAGAAGCCGTAATGGGGCCAGTGCGTCAGGTCGGCGAGGCCCCCCTGCTCGAGGGCCGCGGTGAGGACGCGGACGTGGACCTCCAGGCCGCGCGGGTACCCGCTGGTCGGCGGCTGGTCGAGCGTGGAGGGCAGCTCGTCGTGGTCGAGGACCACCACCTCGGTGCCGAAGAGGTGATAGCCCCAGAAGAGACCGGGGACGCGGGCGACCGTCGCCAGGAGGAGGATCAGCCCCAGGTAGGTGACGACCCGAGCGGACGTCACTGGCCGGCGGCGGCGGGGGCGCGGATCGAGAGCTGGGTCACCCGGACCTTGTCGTCACCGGCGGCGCCCTCGACGCGAAGCCTCCTCCCGCTCTTGGGATCCCACACGCCCACCGTGAGAGCCAGCGGTCCCGGCTTGATGGCGCCGGGGATCACCAGCGTCCGGTCCTCGCGGACGACCTCGCCCGTCTTCCAGCGGCTGGTCGGGTAAAGTCCCTCGAGCGGCGCGTGGTCGTCCCCGAAGCCGCCGCCCTCGCCCCGGAGGTGGACGAAGACCACATAGTCCTGGTCCATCGCGCCGAGGCACTGCCAGAAGTAGCTCAGACGGACTCGTCCGCCGGGCGGGACCTCGCGGGGATCAACGCTGTAGCCGAGGAGCGCGAGCTTCCCCCCGAAGCGCGCGGCGACGGGTTCGGCGGGGACGAACGCCTGGAGCCGCTGCTGGACCGCGGCCAGCCGGCCGGGATGCCCGTCGGCCGGCTCCAGCTGGAGCAGACGCCGGAGCGGGTCGCTGTGGTTCGAGTGGGGAAAGGCCTGCGCCGCCTGCCAGAACACCCGCGCCGCCAGCGGGCCCAGGCCGCGCGCCTCCAGGGCCACCGCGCGCTCGTAGAGGTCCTCCTGGTCGACGCCGAGGCGCTCGGCGGCGAGCAGCAGCTCGCGCTGCGCCGGTTCCCAGTCCGGGTCGTGGTCCACCGCCGCCTGCAGCGCTCGCACCGCGTCCGGCCACCGCTGCTCCGCCTCGTCCGCGCGCCCACGGTCGTAGGCCGCGGCGACCGGCGCGGCGGGACGCCCCGCCTCGGACCCGACCTCGGAGACGAACAGCTCGCGGATCGACCACTCCGTGCCCTCGCCACCCCGGAGGAACGTGACCCGCACCCAGCGGGCCGGGAGCGGAGGGAAGCGAGTCTCGACGCCGCCCAGGGAGTCCACCTGCAGCCGCGACCCGGTCCACATCAGGCTCCGCCAGAGCCCGGGGAAGGCGAGCCCCGGCTGCCAGCGCTCGCCGTCGGTCGAGCCCTCGATGCGAAAGCTCCCGATCGGGCTCGGGGACCGCCCGGGGAGCAGCGCGACCCGGCCGATCGTGCGGACGCGCCCCAGATCCACTTGATAGGACGCTTCCGGCTGCGCGGGACGACCGCTCCGCCAGCTCGTGAACGGGTCGCCGTCGAGGGCCTGATCGGGATCGGTGGCGGCGTGACTCGCGCTCCCCCGCCAGTCGCGGCGGGCGAGCGCGCGCAAGGGCGGCCCGGCCGGGGGCTGGAACGCGTCGAAGACCGTGTACCCCGACACCCGCCGGTTCCGGTACGTCACCCCCACGCCCCGCAGGGTGTCCTCGAAGTCTTGCACCGTCTGGACGCCCTTGACCACGTAGCCGTAGCGGGCCGCGCCGTCCACGGCCGCCGTATGGGGTGGGTAGAAGCTGGGGACCGGCTCGGCGAAGACGACGGTCTCCTGGGCGTCGAAGGTCAGGCGATAGGCGTCCCAGAAGTCGAGGACGTACACCCGGGTCAACCCCTCACCGCGCAGGAAGTCGACGAGCCGCGCCTCCTGCTCGCGCTGCGCGCGGTAGAGGGCGTGCTGGGTCGGGTCGAGGGCCTCGGCCCGGAGCAGGTTGCTGGCCAGGCTGGTCAGGAGGAGCCCGGCGACGGCGGTGGCGAAGATGGGGACGCTGAGCCGGCGCAGGCGGACGAGGAACGCGGCCATCATCACCGGGAGGACGGAGTACAGCGGGAGGAGGTAGCGGGTGGTGCCCCCCTGGTTGTAGGCGGCGACCACGATGGCGGAGGTGACGATGAGGAACAGCAGCACGAGCTGGCTCCCCGGCGCGCGCCAGGTGCACAGGAGGAAGAGGAAGGCGGCGGCGTAGAGCGCGAACAGCAGGTCGCCCATCGAGAAGTGGACGTCGCCCCGCTGGCCCACCGCGCCGAGGACGTAGGGGACCTTCTCGGTCAGGTAGCGGGCCAGCGAGTGGAGGAGGTCGCCCCGGCCGGCTTGCGCGTAGATGGCGCCGAAGGTCGAGGTCACGGGCGCCTGCAGGTTGTACAGCCAGAAAGGCAGGCTCCCGAGCAGGAAGGCGGGGGGCACGATGGCGGCGTCGCGCCGGCCGAGCAGCCGGGGCCCCCGCAGGAGGAGAAAGAGCCCCGCCGCCAGGAGGTAGTGGATGCTCTGGGGACTCTCGTACCAGGCGAGGCCACCGGTCAGGCCGAGGAGAAACAGGCCCCGCCGCCGCCCGGGGCCGGCCTCGCGCGGCAGCCGCAGGGCGAGCAGCAGGAGGAGGCTGCCGAGCACCAGGTTCTCGATGTAGTTCGAGCGGGCGGTGACGCTGTGGACGACCAGGAACGGCGCCGGCACCGCGGCCAGGAGCAGGGCGAGCCGGCCGGCCTCCCGGCCGAACCCGTCCCGGGCCAGTCGTTCCGTCACCAGGAGGAACGCCAGCGAGACGAGGAAGGGGCTGAGGGCGAGCGCGAAGCGGGACGGGCCGATCACCGCGAAGAGCGCCGCGGCCAGGTACGACTCGATCGTCCCCGCGAACGGCTGCCCCCAGAAGAAGACCGGGAACTCGCCGTCGAGGATGTGGCGGGCCATGAGGCCAACGATCGCCATGTCCGAATCGAGGCCGGGCGTGAGCAGATAGACCGCGCGGAGTCCGACGCCGAGGACGAGCGCGCTCAGCCAGAGGGCCCGGGGTCCGGCCGGCGCCATCCCGGCGCTACTTCCGCACGGCGTAGACCAGTCCCCCCACCGCGGCGTAGACCAGCACCATGGCGAAGCCGAGCCAGACGAAGGCGATGGCGCCGGCGACCGGGATGCCGAACTCGGAGAAGAAGAGGGCGTAGATCCCCTCGCGCACCCCGATGCCGTTGATCGAGACCGGCAACATGAGCACGAACGTCGCCACCGGAACGACCAGGAAGAAGAAGCCGAACGGCAACGGCAGGTCGAGGGCCTGGGCGATCAGATAGAAGTGGATCACGACCGTGACCTGAAGGACGAATGCCAGCCCGAGGGCGACCCCGAGACTGCCCCGGGCGCTGCCGAAACAAGCCAGGGCCTGCTCCACCCGCCCGGTCAGTGCGGCCAGCTTCCCGCCGCCCAGTCGGCGGGCGGCCCGGAGGAGCGGTTCGCCGAGGCGGGGATACCAGACGAGCCACAGCGGCACGAGGGTCAGCGCGAGCATCAGGGCGACCATGCCGGTGAGCCGGACGCCGGCGACCGGCTTTCCGGCGATCACGAGCCCGACCAGGGCGAACACCGCGAGGGCGAGGATGCCGGTCAACCGCTCGACCACCACGGCCAGGAACGAGGCCTCGGGCGACCGGCTGTACTTGGCGGTGTCGTAGACCCGCACCAGGTCCCCACCGATGGTGGTCGGCAGCAGCTGGTTGAAGAAGGTGCCCACCAGGTAGGAGGCGAGGAGCAGCCGGAGGGGCACCCGAATCCGCTGGGCCAGGAGCAAGAGCCGCCACCGCACCGCGCTGATGAGGTAGCCGGGCACGTGGAGAAGGAAGGCGACCACGAGCCAGGCCGGGTCGGCCGCCCGCACGGTGGCCCAGATGGCGGCGGCGTCGGCGCGCCAGAGCAGGTACGCGAGCAGGCCGGCGCTGACGAGGCCCCGGACGATCCGGGAGGTGGCCGGGCTCACGGCTCTGCCCTACGGCAAGAAACACGCACGGTGCTGGCCGGCGTACCGGGCCGCGGCCCGAGCAGCTCAAGGACGCAGGCGCGAGGCGTGCCGAGGCGTATGCCGCGCACGCGCGCCACCGGACGTCGCGGGGCTGGGGCCCCGCCGTCCGGGGCGAGCCACCCAACGTTGAGGCCCGCCGAGCGCCGAGGACGCAGAGATGCGACGGGCCCCGGCCCGGGCCGGCTCACGCGGCTACGCCGGTGCGACCAGCCGCCCGGGCCCACGCGATGGTGTCGGGCCGAGGCCGCCGGGAGGCGACGGTCATCGACCCGGACCGAGCCGGCTGCGGGTCACCCGGGCAGGAACCCCGGCGGCGATCGAGAAGGGTGGAATGTCGCGGGTCACGACGGCCCCCGCGCCCACCACCGAGTCGCGTCCGATCGTCACGCCGTCGAGCACGGTCACCCGCGCCCCCAACCAGACGTTCTGCTCGATCGTGATCCCGCCCCGGGACACCGAGGGTTGCTGGATGATCGGGATGTCGGTCCGGCTGAAGTCGTGGTTGCCGCCGGCGACCAGGTAGCAGTGGGCGGCGAACAGACAGCTATCGCCGATCGCGACCCGGCTTTCGGAGAGGACCACGCAGCCGATCCCCAGGTTGACGTGGTCGCCGAGCTCGATGGACCCGCCCTTACAGCTCAGGACCGTCGAGCGACTGATGAAGACCCCGGCCCCGACCGTGATCCCCTGGTGACCGGAGCCCTTGGCGTCGAGGACGCAGCCGTCGTCGATGACCACGTCGGGGCCCACCCGGATCAGCCCCGGATGCCGCAGGGTGATGCCCTTGCCGAAGACGACGTTGCGGCCGGCCGCGGCCAGGAGGGAGGGATAGAGAAGCCGCCGGAGGCCGAGCCCGGCGACGCCGGGAAGGCCGCCCAGGAGCGTCGTGAGTCCCTCGTAGCGAAGGAACCGGAGGAAGCCGCGCTCGCCGACGACGAGATCCTGGTACTTCCGGAGCGGCGAGACGGTGGAATCGGTGAGGTATTCGCCGAGAGCGGTCTGGCGTCGCGGCCCGGCGAGGGGCCGGCCCGCCTCCCGCGAGGGCGAATCCTCAGGCGACGAGGAGTGGCTCACGGTATCCGGCATCCGCCCGGGCTCATCAGGCGAGGAGCCCATGCTCACGGTACCAGGCGATCGTCCGCGCCAACCCCTCCCGAAGAGGCGTCGCCGGGACGAATCCCAGCTCATCGCGCGCCTTGGCGGTGTCGAACCGCTGGTCCCTCAGGAAGAACTCGAGCTGCCGGCGGTAGAGCGGCGGCCGCTGGCCGAGCATCGGCCAGAGCCACTCGCAGGCGCCGGCGCCGACCCGCGCCAGCGCGGGCGGCACGGTGAGCGCCGGCGGCGGCACCCCGAGAAGCTCCGCGATCAGCCCGACCAGGGCCCGGAGACGGACCGGCTCCGGGCCGGCCAGGATATACGTCTCGCCGACCGCTTTCGGTTCGGTGGCGCAGCGGAGGAGGCCCTCCACGACGTCCCCCACGTACGCCGGGTGGAGCCAGGTGAGTCCGGAGCCGACCAGGACGAATCGGCGCCGCTGGATGGCGGCAAACAGGCGCCGCGTACGCCGGTCACCCGGCCCGTAGACCCAGGCCGGGCGCGCGACGACGGCCGGCAGGCCCTCGTCCCGGACGGCCCGCCGCACCAGCAGCTCGGCCTCGTGCTTGCTGGCGCCGTACTCGCTGTCGGGCGCGCAGGGGGTGGCCTCGCTGGCCGGCAGGTCGCGCAGGGCACCCAGGACGCCCACGCTGGAGACGTGGACGAAGGCCGACAGCGCGCGTCCCCGGCAGGCCGCGAGCAGGTTGGCCGTCGCCTCGACGTTGTTCCGCCGGTAGGCGGCGGCGCCGTCGGCCGTCGGCCGGATCTGGCCGGCCAGGTGGAAGACGACGTCGACGCCGGCCATCGCTCCCGCGAGCCCGTCGGGCCGCGCCAGGTCGGCGGCCACGACCTCGGCGCCGAGGGCCCGCAGGCTGGCCGCGTGCTCGGGGGCGCGCGCCGGCGCCCGCACGCTCGCCCCGCGGTCCCGGAGCGCACTCACGAGATGCTCCCCGATGAACCCGGTCCCGCCGGTGACGAGCGCCCGCATCGCCGCCTCCCCGCCGATGGCGGCGCCCTCAGGCCCTCACCGGGCGGTTTTCTGGGCGTGCAGGAGGAAGCAGCATCCTTCGGCCAAGGCCGGCCGGTCCAGTAAGGCGAGCAGGCGAACGAGCGGGTAGACCCCGGAGTAGAGCGCGAAGGCGAGCCGGTGTCGCCGGAAGGCCTGGCCGGAGGCCGGGGAGATCGCGCCGTGCTCCTCGAGCCCCTCCTCCCGGTGCCGCCGGGCGAGGAGGCGAAGATAGAGCACATTGAGGGCGAGCTCGACCAGCTCGGTGAAGAAGCGCGAATAGGTGCGGACGGTGGTGACTCGAAAGCCGAGGCTCTCGACCTTGCTCCGCAGCTCGGGCACGGTGTAGCCGTGGCGGACGTGGCCGTACAGGGCGGGTGTCATCCCGACCAGCTCCTTGAGTCGGTTGATGACCAGCCGCTCGTCGGAGCGGGGCACGGTCACGTAGAGCGAACCGCCGGGAGCCAGCACCCGGCCGAGCTCCCGGAGGAACGCGGCGTCCTCCTCCACGTGCTCGAGGAAGTCGACCACCGCTACGCACTGGAACGCCCCGTCGCGGAACGGGAGCCGGAGCGGCTCGATCTGGACGACCCCGCGGCCGACCAGCTCGTGCGTCTCCCGAACATGGACCGCTTCGGTGTCCACGCTGACCCAGCGGCCGCCCCGCCGGCGCAGGTGGTAGCTCGTCACGCCGCGGTCGCAGCCGACTTCCAGGCAGCGCGCGCCGTCGAAGGTGGGAAGGCTGTGGTCGAGGACGCGGAGCTTCTCGGATTTCTTGAGGGACTTGCGCGAGAGTCGGACCTGCCAGGGGGTATCGGCCACGCCGCGCCTATCGCGTGTACCCGAGGACGTTCTCCTTGAGGAAGTCCTTCAGGTTCGGGGTGGGCACGCCCAGGAAGGTGGGGCGCCAGAGCATGTCGCACTGGTTGCACGGCACCAGGCACTCGACCTCTCGGGCCTTCATCTTCTTCCGCAGCTCCACCAGAGCCGGCCCGTTCCAGACCTCGCGCAGGCTCTGCCGCCGCACGTCGCCCAGGTAGAGCTCCCCGTACCAGTCCTGGGGACAGGGGCTGACGGTGCCGTCCCAGAAGATCACCAGCGAGTACCAGGGGAACGTGCAGGGCGAGTAGCCGTGGGGCCGGCCGGAAGCCCGGGGGTCCCCGGGGGCGTAGGTGCCGGCCCAGTTATGAGGGCGCTTGACGATGAAGCGGTCGAGGGGGAGCCCGGCGAAGCGGGCTCGGAACGCCCGCTCCGATTCCCGGGTCTCGGCGGTCGGCGGCCCGACCGAGAAGTCGATCGTCTCGAACACCGCGTAGGGCGTGCGGCGGCCGAGGCGGCGCTTGACCTCCAGGAAGCGGACGATGTTGCCGAGCGTTCGCTCGAACTTCGCCTTCACCCGGATCTTCTCGTAGCTCTCCCGGTCGTAACCGTCGAACGAGAACGAGATCAGATCCAGCCCGCTCTCGATGAGGGCGGTGGCCTTGGCCTCGTCGAGGAGCGTGCCGTTGGTGTGGAGGCGGGCGTAGAGGCCGGCCGCCTTCGCGTAGCGGACCATCTCGGCCAGCCGCGGGTGGATGGTGGACTCGCCCCGATGGTGGAGGTTCACGTCGTAGACGAACCCCTTCGCCTCGTCCACGATCTTGGTGAAGAGGTCGAAGGCCATGTAGCCCTTGGCGAACGGGCGCGCCTCGCTCTGCGGGCACATCACGCAGCGGAGGTTGCAGACGTCGGTCGGCTCGATCCAGAGCCGGAGGGGCGCGTAGGGCGCCGTCTCGTCCCCGGCGAGGTAGCTCTTGTAGACGCGGCCCAGCCGGACCAGATGGCCGAGGGACGGCATGCTACCCGCGTGCAGCGGGCCAGCCCCTAGGCATGCCCTACCTCGGTTCCCTGCTTGTACATCGTCGAGCAGGTGAGCGGCTGGCCCTCGCCCGAGGGGGGCGGCGGGCGCTTCCCCATCATGCGCCGGGCCTTGATCCGGCAGAAGACCACGAACATGATGGAGTAACGCTTCACGTCTGCCCACGAGTAGATGCTGGCCAACACCTTCGGCACCTTCTTCGCCATCGACCACAGCGAGAAGCGCCGGCTTTCGGCGAAGCGGAAAATCAGCTCCGAGATCTGCCACCAGCTCAGCCGGTCCTGGTAGAGCGGAACGTGGCCCTGGGCGGCCGGCAGGTAGATCACCCGCTTGTCGCGCTTCTTCGTCCACGAGAAGTCGGCCGGGTGCTTTCCCTCTTCGATGGCCTGCTTCTCGAGGGCGATCCCCGGATAGATGTGGAGGATGGAGACGCCACACTGCGCCCGCCCCTGCAGCTCTTCGATCGCCCCGATCGTCTCCTGGGCTTCGGTCCACGTCTCGGTGGGATGGCTGAAGATGAATCCCGGGCTGGCGATGACCCCGTACTCGTTGCACCAGTCGATGACGTCGAACGCCTGCTTGAGAGTGGCCCGCTTGGTGATGATGTCGCGGCAGACACGCTCGTTGGCCGACTCGATGCCGAAGCCGAGGTTGAAGCAGCCGGCCTCGACCATCTTGGCGAACAGCTCCTTGGTCATGATGTCCACGCGGACCTCGGCGTACCAGCGGACGCCGAGCTTCCGCTCGATCATCAGGTTCATCAACTCGAAGGTGCGCTGACGCTTGTAGTTGAAGGTGTCGTCGTAGAACCAGATCGCCCGGGCGCCGTAGCGGTCGATGAGATGCTCGATCTCTTTCACCACGTTGGCGGGGGTGACTCCCCGGACGTTCGTCCCCCAGTTGGCCGGCGTCGCGCAGAAGTTGCAGGTGAACGGGCAGCCGCGGCTGGTCATCAGGTTGGCGGCCGGCAGCTCGCCGACGCCGGGGATGTCCATCTTGAAGTTGTACTTCTCGAACGGCTCCAGGTGGCGGGCGGGGAGGGGCAGTCGGTTCAGGTCGGGGAGGAGCGCCCGTGGCCGGTTGTGGACGATGGTGCCGTTCCGCCGGAAGGAGAGCCCATCGACCTTGGCCAGGTCCCCTTTCGCCTGCAGGCACTGGACCAGCTCCACGATCGTCAGCTCGCCCTCGCCCACGCAGACGCCGTCCACGTGCGGGAGATGGGTGAGGGTGTCGTGGGCGGTGTTCTTGAAGTGCGGACCACCCATCAGGACGAAGCTCCCGGGATGGGCCCGCTTGGCCACCTCGGCCAGCTTGAAGGCGAGGAAGCGGTTCTCGGTGGTGGTGGTGATGCCGACCACGTCCGGCCGGTCGGTTTCGATCTTCCGCGCGATCTGGCGCCACGTCAGCTCCAGCACGTGGGTCGGCGTCACCTCCACTTCGACCCCTTGCTCCTCGAGGACGGCCGCCATGTACAGGATACCGAGGGCGGGCATGAGCGCGCCGTGCGACCAGCGCTCGGCGAAGTAGCCGCCCGGCGGCACGAAGAAGCTCACGCGCATGGTCGCTTCATCTCCTCTAGGTTCGGTACAGGCGTGACCAGAGCTGGAAGACCATCAAGGCCCACAAGCGATGGGCGTGATTTTCCCGGCCGGCCAGGTGTTCGGTCAGGAGCCGGTTGATGGCCGGCCACCGGAAGTAACCCTGCCGCTCGATCTCGGCCTCGGCCAGCACCTCCAGCATGAGCGGCCGCAGCTCCCGCCGCAGCCACGTCTTCATGGGAATGCTGAAGCCCTCTTTCCGCTTGCCGAGGATGGCCGGTGGCAGCAGCGGCGCCATCGCGCGCTTGAAGATGTACTTCCGGGTGAGGTGGCGGAGCTTCAGCCGGCTGGGGATGGCCGCCACCCGTTCCACGAAGACATGATCGAGAAGGGGGACCCGCGTCTCCAGCGAATTGGCCATGCTCATCCGGTCCACCTTGACCAGGATGTCGTCGGGCAGGTACGTCTTCAGGTCCACGTAGAGCTGGCGGGCGAGCCGATCGCGGAACGGCGCCCGCTCGAAGTGCTCGAGCACCTGGTGGAACGGGTCGTAGGCGCCGAGCGCGGACCGGAAGCCGTCGCTGTACAGCGTCTGCTTGCCTTGCCCGGTCAGGTAGACCAGCCACCGCGCGTGCTCCAGCTCTTCGGGTAGCCGGCCGCCGCCGAGAAACCGCCCCGCCATGTTCCGCCACCCGCGCTTCTGGTCGCTCGGCCGCAGCGTGGGCCGGGCGGCCGCCTCGAGGGCGGCCCGGAAGAGCCGCGGGAGCCGGCGGTACAGGCCCCACCCCCGGTCGGCCAGGTAGGTGTCGTAGCCGGCGAACAGCTCGTCCCCGCCGTCCCCGGACAGGGCCACCGTCACCCGCTCCCGGGCCAGCCGGGAGACCAGGTAGGTGGGGAAGATGGAGACGTCGGCGAACGGCTCGTCGAGGTGCTGGATCAGCCTGGTCGCCAGGCCCACGGCGTCCGGCTCGACGATCTCCTCGTGGTGGTCGGTCCCGAACTGCCGGGCGACCAGCCGGGCGTACGGCAGCTCGTCGTAGGAGGGGTCCCTGAAGCCCAGCGAGAAAGACTCGACCCGTCCCGGGGAGAATCGGCTCATCAGCGCCACCACCGAGCTGGAGTCGATGCCGCCGCTGAGGAGCGCCCCCAGCGGCACGTCGCTCAGCAGGTGGATCCGAACCGATTCGGCCAGGGTGTCGCTGATGTCGCGGCAGTAATCGGTCGCCGTTCGGTTCTCGTCGACCGCTCCCGGGACGTCCCAGTAGCGGCGGACCGTCACCCGCCCGCCTTCGGCGACCAGGACATGACCGGGGGGCAGCTTGCGGATGCGCTTGAAGATGGTCTTGGCGCCGCCGATGTACTCGAAGGTCAGATAGTCGTCGAGCGCCTCCAGGTCGAGCTCACGGTCGAGGTCCGGCAGTTCGAGAAGGGCCTTGAGCTCGGAGGCGAAGGCGAGCTGCCGGCTGTCGGACACGTAGTAGAGAGGCTTGATGCCGAGGCGATCGCGCGCGAGCAGGAGCCGGTCCCGGCGCTGGTCCCAGATCGCGAAGGCAAACATGCCGCGGAGGCGATCGACGCACGCGTCGCCCCACTCCTCGTAGGCGTGGACGATCGTCTCGGTGTCGCTACGGGTGGCGAAGCGGTGACCCCGGGCCTCGAGCGCCGGTCGCAGATCGAGGTAGTTGTAGATCTCCCCGTTGTAGACGATCCAGACCGATCGGTCCTCGTTGGCCATCGGCTGCTGGCCGGTGGCGAGGTCGATGATGCGGAGCCGCCGCATCCCGAGGCCGACGTGGTGGTCGGTGTAGAGGCCCTCGTCGTCCGGTCCCCGGTGGACCAGCCGCTCGCACATCCGCTTGACGAGTCGCGAATCGACCGCGCTCTCGCGGTCCAGGTAGGCGACGCCGGCGATGCCGCACATCTACATCGTCGGAGGGGGGCTTTGCCCCCCCTTCCGAACCTCCCCCCAGGAAGGGCACGCCGCAGGACGTCGCGGGGCTGGGGGGGGCGACGAGGCGCGCGGACCCAAAGATTGCGCGGGCCGAGCCCGCGCTCGGAGCGCTTCGACCCGGAGCGCGCGGGCGATCAGATCGGAGGCGGCGTACCTGAGCATCTTGCTAGGCGCGTCCGCTCAGCGCGGCGAGCCGCTCGTACGCTTCCGCGACCTTGGCTCGGTATGCGCCCTGGCTGAAGCGCGCCTCGGCGAACGCCCGCGCTTGCTTGGCGAGGGTGGCGGCCAGCGCGTCGTCGGCCAGGAGCCGGTTGATCCCGGCCGCGACCCCGTCCGGCGTGGGCGCGGTCAGCACGGCCACCTCGTCGCTCAGCACCTGGGTGTGGGCGAGGATGCGGGTGGCGACGATGGGGCGGCCCGAGGCCAGGTACGAGTAGATCTTCAGCGGGGTGTTCGTGCCGGCGGTTCGCGGTGACACCAGGATGTCGGCTAGCTCGAAGTACGTGGGCATCTCGGCCAGCGGTCGCTGCCCGGTGAAGACGACGACGTCCGCCACGCCCAACTCGGCGGCCAGCGCCCGCATCGGCGCGATCTGGCGCGCCTCGCCCCCGACCACGACGACCCGGACGTCGGGTGTCGTGGCACGGACGCGGGGGACGCTGCGCAGCAGGAGATCGACGCCCTGGTAGGCCTCGAAGGTCCCGGTGTAGAGGACGACCGGCCGCCCGGCGAGCCCCCACTGCCGGCGCAGGTCGGCGACGGTCGCGTCAGGCACGGCCTGACCCTCGAAGAGCATCGGGTTTTCGATCGTCAAGACCGGCCTTTCCGGATCGATCGCCTTGACCACGTCCGTCAGGCTCGGACAGATGCAGATCACCAGGTCCGATGCCTTGACGGCCCAACCCTCCATGGCCGTCCAAACTCTAATGGTAACCCTTGAATTTGTAAAGGCGAAATTTTCAAATTGTTGCGGCAAACTGGAGTGCATGTCGTAAATGTGACGCAGGCCGACCAGCCGACGCAGCAGGGCCCCCAGCAGGCTCGCCTCTTCGTGGGTATGGATCACGTCGTAGCGCTCGCGCGCCAGGCGCGCCAGCACCCGAAGGAAGAGCAGGACGTCGAGCGGGATCTTCGCCCACGACGGCCCGACCCTCACGCGGCGGAGAAAGGGCAGCCCGGGCGCCCGAAAGATCCGGACCCGCGGCAGCGCGACCGCCTGGCCGATCGGATAGGTGATCAGGTGGACATCGTGACCCAGCTCACCGAGCGCCTTCAGGCGGTGATAGACACTGAGCGCGGTGCCTCGCGGCTCGAAGAAGGGCTCGGGGGCGACCATGAGGATCCTCATCTATTCTTCGGAGGGGGGCTGGCGCCCCCCTCCGATGCCTCCCCCCGGGAAGGGCGCGCCGCAGGACGTCGCGGGGCTGGGGGGCGCGACGAGGCGCGCGGACCCAAAGATTGCGCCGGCCAAGCCGGCGCTCGGAGCGCTTCGGCACGACGCGCGCGAACGTGCGCGGGCGTGGCGGCGTTTCTCAGGATCATCGCGTGGCGCCGCCCGGCCGAACCGTCACCCGGTCGATCCAGAGTCCGGCCCGTCCCCGGTGGAGGACCCGGAACTCGAGGACGGCCGGCTCGTCCACCGTGAACGGCAGCGTGAGGTCGTGGTAGCGGCCGGCCGGTGCCAGCGCGGCCGCCATCACCGGGCGCGCCGCGAACTGTCGTCGGCCGCGGTCGCCGCTCACGTCCACGACCGCCAGCGGCTCCGCGTCACTGCTCGGGCCGTCCAGCCGGACCCGGAACACGGCCTCGTACCGCCCCGGCGGGTACCGCCGGTAGGGTCCGAAGGTCGCGTAGCTCTCCGGAGTGCCGGCCCGCGCGTGGACGGCGTAGCCGCCGGAGGCGTCGGCGTCGGCCCCCACCTCACCGGTCTGGCGGAGCAGGTCCTCGGCCTCGTACACCGGGCGCGGGCGGCTCTCCTCGGCGAACGCGACGTAGACGCGGTCGGCCAGGAGTCGCCCGCGCCCCTCGTAGCGGACGCGGAGCTCCACCCGGGCCGGGGCCGCCAGCGACCACCGGAGGTCGAACTCTTCGTAGGCGCCGGGCCGCCTGAAGTCTCCGCCGGCGATCTCGCGGCGCGCGAGAGTCTGCCGGCCTCGCTCGGTGCTCACGTCCACCACCGACACGATCCCCGGCGGCGGCGGGCCGGCGAGCTTGAGTCGGAAGCCGGCCACGTACGTCCCGCTCGGATAGAAGGGGGCCGTCCCGAATGCCAGGTATCCGGCGCCGTCCCGCCCCTCGTCGGCTTCGACCGCGCGGCCGCCGGAGGCGTCGGGGTCGGCGACCTCGCGGCCGGTGCGGCGGCCCGACTCCTCCAGTTCGTGGAGGGCGCCGATCACCGACGCGTGGGCGAAGCGCTGCGGCTCGCCGGCCGGGGCGTCGCGAACGGCGAAGAGGCTCTGGTCGCCGGCGCGGCCGCGCCAGGCGAGATACGGCGATGCCCGGAGATTCGCCGTGGTGAGGGCGCCGGGGAAGGGGCTCACCTTCCAGAAGAACAGCTCCTCGTGGACGACGAGGAACTTCACGCGCAGGGCCTTCAGGAGCTCGTACTCGGCCGGCCGGATCTCGCCGACGTTGAGGTTGATCAGGCGATCGAAGATCGCCTCCACGTAATCGCGCGAGACCAGCGGGTTGTAGCCGTTGACCATGTGGGCGTGGCTGGTGGTGACGTAGAACTGATAGACGGACGACTGGTGGGAGTCGCCGGGGAAGAGCGGGATGGCGAGGAACCGCCCGTCCCCGACCTCGCGGCCGACGGTCGCGTAGAGCGGGTTCGCCGGGTCGAGCCGGGTGATGCCGATCGGGCGGAAGGGGGCGTAGTCGATTCCGATGCCGACCGCGACGACGAGGAAGGCCCCGGCCGCCCACCACGGCCGGCGCGGGAGCCCGCGAAGCGCGTAGCCGGCCAGGACGGCCAGGGCGAGGAAGGTCAGCACCATCAACCGGCCCGGGCTCCGCGGATAGTTGAAGAAGGGCAGGTACGTGTAGGCGAGCCGATAGAGCGGCAGCACCCGATCGAGGCTCGGTCCCAGCGAGAGCGCGAGCGCCAGCAGGAAGCCGGCCCCGTAGACGAGCAGCGTCCCCCGCGCCGCGGCGTCGCGCCGCCACCGCGCGAGTCCCGCGACGGCCAGCAGGACCGGCAGGACCCCCGGGTAGATCGCCCGCTCGTCGTCGAGGTTGCGTGGCACCACCAGATCGGCGAGCGCCGGGGCGTTGCGGGCGATCAGCGCGTAGGGCCGCCCCCCGGTGGCAGTGAAGGAGCCCCCCATGACCGTGCTTCGGAGGAGCAGGACGTAGCCCACCGAGAGAAGGATGGCGACCGCGACCGGAAGGAGGACGGCGAGCAGCCCCCGCATGCGGGCCCATCGGTCCCGGGCCAGCTCGAGCCAGTGCCGGCCCTGGAAGAGCGCGACCCCGAGGACGGCGAGGGCGAGCAGCAGTCGGCCCGTCCCCGGCCGCCCGGCCATGCCCGGCAGCCCGTAGCCGGCGACCACGGCGAGCGGGGTCACCGTGACCGCGGCGCGCCGCAGCGCCTCGGCCGGCGTGGTCGGGTGTCCGAGCGGTGACTTCCGGGCCAGGATCAGCACGCCCGCCAGCAGCCAGAGCGCCCCGGTCGCCACCAGCGCGGCCGCCCCGGCCAGCAAGACGTCTCGCAGCGGCGCACCCCGGCGCAGCAGGGTGTGGGCCACCACCCCGCCGACGATGGCCCCGATCATCCCCGGCGGCGCCAGGACCCGGGGCGCTCGGGCCGCCCGCAGCAGCAGCGGCAGCCCCGAGGCCCAGGGCAGCTCGAGCGCTTCCACCCCGCGGATCGCCCAGTACCCGGCCGAGAAGAGGACGACGTAGTAGAGGAGGTGGAAGTCGCTGAGGGCGAGGCTCACCAGGCCGAGTCCGGCCAGGGTGCCGAATGTCAGTCCGCGCCGCCGGAGGCCCATCTCGTAGCCGTAGACGATCAGCGGGAGGAGGAAGACGAGAAGGCCGTTCGAGTGCCCGCCGAGGAGCTGGGCGAGGCGGAACGGAGCCAGCGCGAAGATCAGGGCCCCGACCAGGGCGGCGCCGCGATGGTCGGTGTAGAGACGGACCAGGAGGTACATGGCCACGGCGGCGAGCGGAAAGCTCAGGACGATCATGGCGTTGTAGGCGGCGGCGCCGCCGAGCGCGGAGAAGACCACGAACAGGAGCGAGAGCGGAAACTGATAGAAGCCGTAGCGCTGGGGCGGCAGGACCGGGGTCACGTCGAACTCGTACGGGTTCGTGAAGAGGCGCGAGCCGCCCGCGAGGTTGTCCCGCATCAGCCAGAACCAGTAGTAGAGCTGCAGGCTGTCGCCCGGCTGCATCCACTTGACCTCGGCGCCGGGAGCGGGAAAGCGGACGTAGGGAATCCCCGTCGAGAAGTAGGCCGGCAGGGGAGCGGTATAGAGGAGCCCGAGCAGGGTGAAGAGCCCGAACACGACGGCCACCTCGCGCCCGAGCGTCCGCGGCGGCGTCGGTCCCGGGGGCGGTTTGACGGCCGGGCGCGCGGGAATCGCGGCGGGGTCGCGGGAGATCACCGGCGGGCTGGGGGCCGCCGGCCCGCCCGCGCTCACGGGGGGCCGGCGGGGCGGCTCGAGGTCGCGGGGCTCACCATCGCGGGGAGGCATTATAGCAAAGGCGCTCGGCCGCCCCCGGCGCGGGCGCCCCCGGCGGGAACGCCGGCCTCAGCGGCGGCGGACGAACTGGGCCGCCGGGTAACCGGCCCGCGTCAACGCCTGATCGAAGACCTCGGCGATCGTCTGGTTCCCCTTGTCGTTGGGGTGGAGCCCGTCGCCGATGAAGAAGCTCGCATCGGGGAGGGCGCTGAACACGTCGGCCAGCGCGATGCGCTCGTCGGCGGCGATCCGCCGGATCAGCGTATTGAGGGCGACGACGCCGTCCTCGAAATTGCTCGACGGGCCGACCTGGCGGGGCACGGTCGCCAGGACCGGGACCGTCTGGTTCCCCTTCGCCCGTCGCACCATCTCGCGCAGGTTGTTGGCGGCGGCATCGACCGACAGTCCCGTCCGCACGTCGTTGGTTCCCTCCATGATGAGGAGGAAGCCCGGCCGGTCCACCGCCAGCGCTTGGTTGACGCTGGCGAGCCCCTCGGTCGTCCGCTGGCCACCCACTCCGCGGTTGTTCACCCGGGCGTGGGGATTCCGCCCCCGCAGCATGGCTTCCAGCCGGGACGGGTAAGGCGTCCCCGCTTCCTCGTTGCCGGCCGTGATGCTGTCGCCGATGGCGGTGACGCGGGCGGGGTCGTTGTCGCCGAAGCTGACCGGCTGAGTCGGCCCCGTGGGCTGGCTGCTCCGTCCGCCGCATCCGAGCGCCACGGCGCACAGGAGTCCGAGGACGAGGCGGCGGAGGCGGAGCCGGGCCGGTGACGTTTCCATCGGGAAACGGGGTGGATCATAGCACGCGGGCCGGGAGGCCGGCAGCCGCCTCAGCCGGGCAGGTGCCCCTTGGCCCGCAGATAGGCGGCCAACGCGTCCGGCCACGGCCGGAGTGGCGCCAGACCGAGCTTGGCCAGCCGGGTATCGGCGAGGACGGAGTTGGCCGGCCGCCGGGCCGGGGCCCCGAACGCCTCGCTGCTGATGGGGGTGAGCTCGGAGGGGAGGCCGCCGAGGGCGAAGATGTGTCGGGCGAACTCGAACCAGGAGCAGGCGCCGGTGTTGGTCAGGTGGTAGACGCCGCCCGGCGGGTCCACGACCAGCAGCCGCCTGACGGCATCGGCGAGGTCGGCGGTAGAGGTCGGCGTCAAGACCTGATCGTCCACGACCCGGATCGGCTTGCCTTCGCGGGCCAGCCGCAGCATCGTCTCCACGAAGTTGCCGCCCTTGCCGCGGGAGCCGGCGACGCCGTAGAGGCCCGAGCTGCGGACGACGAGGTGGCGGGGATCGGCGTTCCGCACGCCCTGCTCGCCGGCGAGCTTGGAAACGCCGTAGGCGTTGAGGGGAGCCGGCGTCGCCTCCTCGTCGAAGGGGCCGGGGCCGGCGCCGCCGAACACGTAGTCGGTGCTGAAGTGGACCAGGCGCGCCTGATGGCGCGCCGCGATCCGGGCGAGGTGGTGGGCGGCCACGGCGTTCACGGCGAAGGCGGGCGCGGGGTCGCTCTCGGCGTCATCGACCCGGTTGGCGGCCGCCGTGTTCAGGATGACGGCCGGCCGTAGCTCCGTCACCAGGCGCTCGACCGCCCCCGGGTCGGTGACGTCCAGGTCGTGGTGGGCGAGCGCGACCAGGTCAGCGCCGGCGAGCCGACGCGCCAGGTCGGTCGCCAGCTGCCCCCCGGCGCCGAGGAGGAGGGTCGGCCCCGGGCCGGCTCCTCTCCGGTTCCCCGCCATCAGCGGCCGTCCTCGCGCGCCTCCCGGACCATGTCGCAGATGTAGTCGATCTCGGCCGACGTCAGCGTCGCGCCCGACGGCAGGTACAGGCCGCGCCGGCACAGCTCCTCGGCCACCGGGTAGCGCTGGCCCTTGAAGGATTCGTAGTAGATCGGCTGGAGGTGGATGGGGATGAAGAAAGTGCGGGTCTCGATCCCGCGGCGAGCCAGCCGCTGGCGCAGCTCGTCCCGGGAGATCCCGAACTCGTCCTCGACCACGACGCCGTACATCCAGTAGACGTTGCGGGCCCACGGCCGCTCCACCGGCAGCGTCAGGCCGGGGATCTTCCGCAACGCCCCGGTATAGCGGGCCGCGTTCCGCCGCCGGATCTCCACCAGCTCGTCCAGCCGCTCGGTCTGGGCCAGCCCGATCGCCGCCTGCAGATTCGTCATGCGGTAGTTGAAGCCGAGGTACTTGTGCCAGAAGTGCCGCTCGTCGGAGAAGGCGTGGTCCCGCAGCCGGCGGGCCACTCGCGCCAGCTCGGCGTCGTTGCTGGTCACCATGCCACCCTCGCCGGTGGTGATGATCTTGTTCGCGTAGAAGGAGAAGGAGGCGGCCCGGCCGAGGCTGCCGACCGGGCGGCTCCGGTAGCGGGCGCCGTGGGCCTCGGCGGCGTCCTCGATGACCCACAGGCCGCGGCGGTCGGCCAGCTCCAGCAACGGATCCATGTCCACCGGG
Organism: Candidatus Methylomirabilota bacterium; assembly: GCA_036001225.1. Taxonomy (GTDB): domain Bacteria; phylum Methylomirabilota; class Methylomirabilia; order Rokubacteriales; family DASRDR01; genus DASYUM01. The sequence continues at coordinate 33,557 of DASYUM010000085.1, forward strand.
TGGCCGTAGGTGTGGATCAGGCAGATGCCGCGCGTGCGCGGGGTGACCTTGCCGGCCAGCTGGGTCACGTCCAGGTTCCAGGTCTCCCGCTCGGCGTCCACCAGGACCGGCATGGCGCCCGTGTAGCGGACCGCGTTGGCGGTGGCGATCATGGTGAAGGTCGGGATGATCACCTCGTCGCCGGGCCCGAGCCCGAGGGTGGCGAGGGCGAGGTGGAGGGAGGTCGTCCCGTTGGAGGCGGCCACCCCGTGGCGGCACCCCATCGCGGCCGCGAACGCCTCCTCGAACTCCCGCACGAAGCGCCCGGCCGACGAGATCCAGTTCGACTGGACGCAATGGGTCACGTAGCGGAGCTCGTTGCCGTCGAGCTTGGGGTCGGAGACGGGGATGATCCGGCGCGTGAGCGACTCCTCGGCCACCGGGATGCGCGGGATGCGCACCTCGAGGGCCGGCTCGGGCCCGGGGATGAGGTGGGCCAGCTCGGCCATCACGGACTCGGGCAGGCGGGTCTCTTCGATCATCGATGGCTCCTCGTCGAGAGCGTTTCCCAGCGGAGCTGCAGGATCGTCCCCAGGTAGCGGAGGCCGAGGCCCACGAAGCGGCGGAGATCCGGGCTGGTCTTCGACTCCCCGGCCCGCCGCTCGACGTTCCGATAGGGCACCTCGACGACGTGCAGCCCGGCCCGGCCCGCCCGGTAGAGGAAGTCGATGCAGTAGTCGCCGTAGACGTAGTGCGTGCGGAGCGGCACGCGCTCGAGCGCGGTGCGCCGGGCGGCGACGAAGCCGGAGGTCCAGTCGCGGACGGGACCGCCCAGGCAGAGGGTGCCGACCCGGTTGATGGCCTGCGAGGCCAGGACGCGGAGGCGCGAGTCCCGCGCGTCGCTCCCGCCCGCGACGTAGCGCGAGGCGACGGCGACGTCCGCCTCGCCGGTCGCCGCCACCAGCCGGGGAATCACGTCGGCCGGCATCGAGCCGTCGGCGTCCAGCCACACGACGACCTCGCCCCGGGCCAGGGCGATGCCGTCGGCGAGCGCCGACGGCAGGCCCCGCCGGCCGATGCGGCGGAGGACGCGGACGCGCGCGTCGCGGGCGAACGCGTCCTCCACGGTCTGCCACGTCCGGTCGGGGGAGTCGTCGTCCACGACGCGCACCTCGGCGCTCGGGACGGCGCCGAGGATGTCGTGCACCACGCCGAAGATCACCTTGCCTTCGTCGTACGTGGGGAGGATGACCGAGACCGTCGGTGCGGCCGACGGCGGAGTCCCCCGGGCGCCGGTCGTCACGCCCGTCCCTTCCGCGCGACGCACAGCACCGAGCTGCCGAAGGGAAGGGGGGTCCAGCGGAGGAGCCGGCGCTCGACGGCCTGCACGGCGTCGAGGGCCGTCGTGATGGCGCGTGGGAGCGGGAACACGTCCGAGCCCTCGACCGCCCGGCCGGGGAGACGCCGCAGCAGCCGGAAGGCGACGACCGCGGGAAACACCAGGCAGTAAGTGTAGGAGGCGAAGAGGGGGGTGAATCCGGCCGCGCGGACGCGGGCGACCAGCTCGCCCTTCGCGTACCGGCGCCGGCCGTGGACGGCCTCGTCGTGGGCGGAGCGGAGCCAGGCGAAGGCGGAGTCGGTGACGACGAGCAGGCCGCCGCCGGCCAGGACCCGATGGCACTCCGCGAGCGCGGCCGCGTCCGAGTCGACGGCGCGGTGGTAGAGCACGTCCAGGCACAGGCACGCGTCGAAGCTCCCGGCGCGGAACGGGAGGGCCAGGGCGGAGGCCGCCACCAGCCGATCGAGCCCGCGCTTCCGCGAGAAGGCGAGGGCGAGCGGCTCGGCGTCGACCCCGAGCCAGGTGCGGCGCGGGTCGAGCGCCTGCAGCATGCCGCCGGTGCCGCAGCCGACGTCGAGGCCGCGGCCGGCGGTCCCGCCGTAGCGGCCGAGCAGCGAGAGGACCAGCGCCCGCTTGGCGCGGAACCACCAGTGCTCCCCCTCGAGATGGAAGCTCCGCTCGTATTCGCGTGGATCCATCTAGATCTTCGGGGGGGTCTCGGAAGCC
>DASYUM010000086.1:0-6452 GCA_036001225.1 Candidatus Methylomirabilota bacterium
CCCCCCTCCGAGATATATGAAGGTGGCGTTCGTCGTGCCCCGCTACGGGGACGGCATCGTGGGCGGCGCCGAGACGCTCGTGGCCGGGCTGGCCGAGCACCTCGCCGCCACCGGCACCGGCGTCGACGTCCTGACCACCGGCGCCCTCGATCACCGCACCTGGGCGAATGTCCTCCCGGCTGGCGCCTCGACCACGCGCGGGGTCACCGTCCGCCGCTTCCCGGTCCGCCCGCGGGACGCGGAGGCGTTCGGCGCCCTTCACCAGCGGATCGCCGCCGGGCACTGGCTGGACGTCGAGGAGCAGCTGCGGTGGGCGGAGGAATCGATCACCAGCCCCGACCTCTTCGCCCATCTCGTGCAGCACCGAACGGCCTACGACGTCGTCTGCTTCGCCCCCTACCTGTTCGGGACCACCCTGTGGGGCCTTCCCCTGGTTCCCGAGCGCGCCGTCCTCATCCCCTGCCTCCACGACGAGCCGTTCGCGCACCTGGACGTCGTGCGGGCGGTCTTCGACGCCTGCCGCGGCTTCATCTTCAACTCCCCCGCCGAGGCCGAGCTGGCCCAGAAGCTGTACGGCCTCGGTGACCGAGTGTGGGGCGTGGTCGGCCTGGGCTTCGATCCGCCGCGTCCCGCCGATCCCGAGGGCTTCCGCCGCCGCCACGGGCTGACCGGGCCCCTCCTCGTCTATCTCGGCCGCAAGGAGACCGGGAAGAACGTCCCCCTCCTCATCGAGTATGTCCGTCGCTACCGGCGGCTTCACGGGCGGGAGGTGACCCTGGTCCTGGCCGGAGAGGGCCCGGTCACCGCGCCCGGCATCCGCGACCTCGGCTACCTCCGGGTGACCGAGAAGGCCGACGCCTACGCCGCCGCCACCGTCGTCTGCCAGCCCTCGGTCAACGAGTCATTCTCCATCGTGCTCATGGAAGCCTGGCTCGCCGGCACCCCCGTGCTCGTCCATGCCGGGTGCCCCGTGACCACGCACCACGTGGTCCAGGCCAACGGGGGCCTCGCCTTCGGCGACTTCTTCGAGTTCGCCGAGGCGTTGACGCGGCTCCTGGACGATCCACCGCTGCGGGCGCGGCTCGGCGCCCAGGGGCGGGCCTATGTCGAGCGGGAGTACGCGTGGCCGGTGGTGACCGCGCGGCTGCGGGGGGTCCTCGAGCGGGTGGTCGGCGATGGCTGAGCGGCTCGCCTTCGTCACTCCCTGGTACGGCCGCCAGATCCCGGGCGGGGCCGAGGCGGAGTGCCGCGACACGGCCCGGGCGCTGGCCGCCCGCGGGGTGGCGGTCGAGATCCTGACCACCTGCGCCCGCGACCACGCCTCGGAATGGGCCGATCACCACCCGGAGGGGGTCACCGAGGAAGACGGCCTCCTCGTCCGCCGCTTCAAGGTGCGATCGCGGGACCCCCGCCGCTTCGATCGGTTCAACGAGCGGCTTCTCCGCGGCGGCCGCCTGGCGCCCTGGGAGGAGCGCGAGTTCGTCGCGCACTCCATCCACTCGGCCGATCTCTACACCTATCTGGCCGCCGAGCGCGAGCGCTACTGGTACGCCTTCATTCCCTACTGCTTCGGCACGACCTGGGAGGGCGCCCTGCTGGCGCCCGAGCGGTCGGTGCTGATCCCCTGTCTCCACAACGAGCCCTACGCGCGCCTGGCGGCGACGGCCGAGGTGCTCCGGCGGGTGCGGGCGGTCTGCTTCCATGTGCCGGCCGAGCGCGCGCTCGGCCAGGCGCTGGCCGGCGGGGATCCCGCCCGCGGGCACCTGGTGGGGGAGGGCGTGGACACCGCGGTCGCCAGCGATCCCGAACGGTTCCGGCGGAAATACAAGATCCACGACCCGTTCCTCCTCTACGCTGGCCGGAAGGCCACCGGCAAGAACACGCCGCTGCTCGTCGAGTACTTCGCCCGCTATCGGCTGACTCACCGGGATCGCCGGCTGAAGCTCGTCCTCATCGGGCCGGGCGGCGTCTTCATCCCCCGGCGCCTGGCCGACGACGTCCGCGACCTCGGCCTCGTCCCGGTCCAGGACAAGTTCGACGCCTTCGCCGCCGCCCTCACGCTCTGCCAACCGTCGCTCCTGGAGAGCTTCTCCATCGTCATGATGGAAGCCTGGCTGTGCGGCAGCCCGGTCGTGGTCCACGAGCGCTGCGCGGTTACCCGCGACCACTGCCTGGCCTCGAACGGCGGCCTCTTCTTCGCGGAGTACTTCGAGTTCGCCGAGGTGCTCGACCTGCTGCTGGGCGACCCCGGGCTGCGCTCCCGCCTGGCCGCCCAGGGCCGGGCTTACGTGGAGCGGCACTTCACCTGGGACCGGGTGACCGCGAACTACCTGGGCGTCTTCCGCCAGCTGGGAGCCCGGCTGTCATGAAAGGCGTCCATCAGCTGCTGCCGAACTTCGACTGCGGGGACGCCATCGGCAACGACGTCCGCGCCCTCCGTGACCTCTTGCGTGGCTGGGGGTACGCCTCCGAGGTCTATGCCCAGTACGTCCACCCTGCGCTCGTCGGCGAGTCGCGCTTCTACACGCGTTACCGCGCGGTGTCCGACCCCGACAACGTCGTGCTGTTCCACTTCTCGATCGGGTCGGAGGTCACCAACTTCTACGCCGGGCTGCCGGACAAGAAGGTCCTCGTCTACCACAACATCACCCCCGCCGAGTACTACGTCGGCGTGAACGCCCGGGTCGCCGACCGCTGCCGGCGTGGTCACCAGGAGCTGCGCCGGCTGGCCGACGTGACGGACCTCGGGGTCGGGGACTCCGAATTCAACCGGCAGGAGCTGGAAGCGGCCGGCTACCGGCGGACCGCGATGCTGCCGATCCTGCTCGACTGGAGCCACTACGCGTGGCCGCCGGCGCCCGCCCTCGAGCAGGCGTATCGGCGGGGCACCACGCTCCTCTACGTGGGCCGGATCGCGCCGAACAAGCGCGTCGAAGATCTCGTGAAGACCTACTACTTCTACCAGCGTCTCGATCCCGAGAGCCGCCTGGTCTGCGTGGGCTCGGCGGTGGATACCGAAGGGTATCTGGCGGGCTGCCAGAAGCTGGCCGCCGAACTGGGCATCCTCGACCGCGTCGTCTTCACCGGCGCGGTCTCCCAGGCCGACCTCTGCACCTACTACCGACTGGCCTCGGTCTACCTCTCGCTCTCCGACCACGAGGGCTTCTGCGTGCCCCTGCTCGAGGCGATGCACTTCGACGTGCCGATCGTGGCCTACGCTGCCACCGCGGTGCCGTGGACGCTGGGCGACGCCGGGATCCTGGTGCGGGAGAAGGATTTCCCGACGCTGGCCGAGCTGCTCCACCGGGTGGTGGCCGACGTCGGGCTGCGGGCGGCCGTGCTGGTGCGGCAGCGCGAGCGGCTCCAGGCGTTCGACCGCGCGGTGATCGGCGAGCAGCTCCGGGCCCTCCTCGCCAAGGTTTCCGCCGCCGGTGCAGTCCGGGCATGAAGCGGCTCCGACTGGCCTTCGTCGTCCAGCGCTACGGTCCCGCCATCGACGGCGGCGCCGAGCACGAGTGCCGGCGGGTCGCCGAGGCCCTGGCCCCCCACCACGACATCGAGGTCCTCACCACCTGCGCCCACGACTACCTCACCTGGAAGAACGTCTACCCGGCCGGCATCGAGACCGTGAACGGAGTCCGGGTCCGCCGGTTCCCGGTCGAGCGGCCCCGGCGGGTGCGGGCCTTCGGCCGCTACGCGGACTGGCTCTACGCGCACCCCCACACGTTCTTCGACGAGGTGGAGTGGGTACGGCGCCAGGGCCCCCGCGCGCTGGCGCTCGTGGAGTGGCTGCGGGCGCACGGCGGGGACTACGACGGCGTCCTCTTCTTCACCTACCTCTACCTGCCGACCATCCTCGGCCTGCCCCTGGTCGCGGAAAAGGCCATCCTCGTCCCTACCGCCCACGACGAGCGCCCGATCTACCTGGACCTCTTCCGGGCGCTCTTCCGGTTGCCGCGAGCGCTGGTCTTCCAGATCGAAGAAGAGCAGGCGTTCGTCGAGGCGCGATTCCACACCCGGCACCTCCCGTCGGCGGTGATCGGGGGCGGCGTGGACCCGGTCCCCGACGCCCAGCCCGGGCGCTTTCGTCGGCAGGTCAGCTTGACCGACCCCTACCTCCTCTACGTCGGACGGGTGGACGTCGAGAAGGGCTGCCGCGACCTGGTCGAGGCGTTCCTGGCCTGGCGCACGAGCCACCGGACGTCGCTCAGCCTGGTGCTCATGGGGACGGTCGCCATGCGGGTGCCGCGTCACCCCGCGTTGCGGGCCCTGGGCTTCCGTCCCGAGACCGAGAAGTGGGATGCCCTGACCGGGGCGACGGCGCTGGTCATGCCGTCGCCCCACGAGAGTTTCTCGTTCGTCCTGCTGGAGGCGTGGGCCCAGGGGACGCCCGTGCTGGCCACCGCGCGCGCGGCCGTCCTCCGCGGCCACGTCGAGCGGTCCGGCGGCGGGCTCCTCTACGACCGGGCGCCGGGCGACTTCGCCGCCCAGCTCGACGCCCTGCTGGCCGACGACCAGCTGGGCAAGAGCCTGGGCGAGCGCGGCCGGGCCTACGTCGAAGCGCGCTATCGCTGGCCCGCCATCACCCAGCGGTACCTCGAGTTCCTCGCCCGGGTATTCGGCTAGGCTCTATCGACACCGACATGACGGTCGCCCGCCGCCCCGCGACGATCGAAGCGCTCCGAGCGCCGGCTTTGCCGGCGCAACTCCGGGGGGAGGAATCGGAGGGGGGCGTCAGCCCCCCTCCGAAGTAATAGTGGAACCCCGCGAGTACGAGCGGAGCTTCGCCCTCGAGGGCGATCACTGGTGGTTCCGCGCCAAGCGGGCGCTGGTCCTCACCCTGCTCCGCCGGTTCGGCGGGCTGGGCGGCCGCGGTCTCGACGTCGGGTGCGGGACCGGCGGGATGCTCCAGGCGCTGGCCGGCGAGGGGCGGTGGGTGGGCGTCGACGCCGAGCCGCTCGCGCTCGCCTTCTGCCGCAAGCGCGGGCTCGGCCGCCTGGTCCGCGGCTCGGGAACCGCGCTGCCGTTCCGGGCCGGGGCCTTCGACGCCTGCCTCTGCCTCGACATCCTCTACCACCGGGGCGTCACCTCCGACGTGGCGGCGCTCGCCGAGTGCCACCGCGTCCTGAAGGACGGCGGGCTCCTCGTGGTCACCGATTCGGCATTCACCTGGCTCCGCTCTGCCCACGACGACGCGGTCCACGGCCAGCGACGGTATACCCGACGCGCCCTGCTCGAGTGCCTGCGAGCGGCCGGCTTCGCTCCCGTCTTCGCGTCGTACGCGTACTGCCTGGTGTTCCCGGCGGTCGTCGCCTTCCGCCTGGCCCGGCAACTGGCCGGCCGGCAGGCCGGCGGCTCCGACGTCTTTCCGGTGCCGGCCCCCCTCGGCGGCGCGCTCTCGGCCGTCCAGGCGCTCGAGCGCGCGCTCCTGCGGCTGGCGCCGCTGCCCTTCGGCAGCTCGGTCGTCTGCGTGGCCCGCAAGCGGGCGGAGGCGCGCCCGTGAAGCCCGCCGTGATCCTCCCCACCTACAACGAGCAGGCGGTGATCGTCGGTCTCGCGCGTGAGATCCTGGCCGCGGTGCCGAACGGCGAGGTGCTGGTGGTGGACGACGACTCGCCCGACCGCACCTGGGAGGTGGTGGGCCAGGCCTTCGCGGCCGACGGGCGCGTCGGCGTCCTCCGGCGGGTCGGGCGGCGCGGGTTGCCCTCGGCGTTGGCCGAAGGGATCGCCAGCACGGCGGGGGACCCGGTGGTGTGGCTCGACGCCGACGGGTCGATGCCAGCCGAGGTGATTCCCCGGCTGCTGGCGGCGACCGCCGACGCCGACGTGGCGGTCGCCTCCCGCTATGCGCCGGGCGGCGCCGACGCGCGCGACTCGTGGCTTCGGATCCTCGCCTCGCGGGCCATCAACCTGCTCGGCCGCGCCTGGCTGGGCGGCCCGGTGCGCGACTGGACCTCGGGCTTCGTGGCGGCTCGCCGCGGCGCGCTCGACCGCATCCCGTTGCGCACCGATTACGTCTACGGCGACTACTGCATCGACTTCCTCTACCGGTGCTGCCAGGCCGGTCTCCGGGTCACCGAGGTGCCGTACCGGTGCGTAGAGCGGCGAGCCGGCGAGACCAAGACCAGCCCCGACCTCCGACGCTTCGCCCGGCTCGGCCTCCGCTACGCGGGGACGATCCTCCAGCTTCGCTGGAACACCCTGTTCGGGAGGTGTCCATCATGATCGAGGAAACCCGGCTTCCCGAGTCGGTCATGGCCGAGCTCGCGAAGCTCATCCCGGGACCCGAGCCGCACCTGGAGGTCCGCATCCCGCGGATCCCGGTCGCCGAGGAAGCGCTGACCCGCCGCATCATCCCGGTCTCGGATCCCAAGCTCGATGGCAACGAGCTACGCTACGTGACCCAGTGCGTCCAGTCGAGCTGGATCTCGTCGGCCGGACGGTTCGTGCGG
>DASYUM010000087.1:0-4056 GCA_036001225.1 Candidatus Methylomirabilota bacterium
AACTTCTTGAGGAGGCCTTCGGTGACGCGGAAGACGCCCTCGTCCACGCCGACGTCCTCGCCGAGCACCATGACGTCGTCGTCCCGCTCCATCTCCTGATGGAGGGCGAGGTTGATCGCCTTGACCATCGTCAGCTTCCGGGTCTCGTTCGCCATCCCGAGCTCCTTCAGCTTTGCGTGAGCTGCCCGGTCTCCTCCAGGTAACGTGCCCACTCTTGGCGCTGGGTCTCCAGCGACGCGGGGCGCTCCGCGTAGACGTGCTCGAAGGCGTCGAGGAGAGTCGGCTGCATCCGGGCCTCGGCCCGCTCGATGGCCTCCCGGATCTGGGTGTCCACCTCCGCTTCCATCGCGGCCTGGGTCGGCTCGTCGAGGAGCCCCTTCTGCTCGAGATACCGGCGGAAGCGCGGCAGCGGCTCCTTGGCCTCCCACGCCTTCACCTCGTCCTCGCTCCGGTACTTGGTGGGGTCGTCGGCGGTGGTGTGCATCGAGAGCCGATAGGTCACCGCCTCGACGAGGGTCGGCCCCTTGCCCTGGCGGGCGCGCTCCACCGCCTCCCGGGTGGCGACGTAGCAGGCCAGGAGGTCGTTGCCGTCCACCTGGACGCCGGGGAAGCCCCAGGCGGTCGCCTTCTGGGCGAGCGTCTTGGCCCGCGTCTGCTTGGAGCGGGGCACCGAGATCGCCCACTGGTTGTTGAGGACGAAGAAGACCAGCGGCACCTGGAAGACGCCGGCGAAATTCGCCGCCTCCTGAAAGTCGCCGTGGGAGGTCGCGCCGTCGCCGAGGTAGGCGAGGACCACGCTGTCCTCGCCCTTGTAGCGGGCGGCGTAGGCGACGCCGACCGCGTGCGGGCACTGGCTGGCGATCGGGATGCAGAGCGGGAGGTCGCGGTTGCCGTCGGGCACCCGCATTCCCTCCGAGAAGCCCGCGTAGTAGAGGACCAGGTTGTCGAGCGGCCAGCCCCGCCACATGTAGGCCGGCCACTCCCGGTAGTAGGGCACCACCCAGTCGGTGGCGCGCAGGGCGAAGGCGCTCCCGAGCACGGCCGCCTCGTGGCCTTTGGTGGGCCCGAAGGTCCCGATGCGCCCCTGGCGCTGGAGGCGCAGCATCCGCTCGTCGAAGCGGCGGGCGAGGAGGAACGTCCGGTAGAGACGCTTGAGGTCTTCGGCCGGGATCTTCGGGTCGAGCTTGGCATCGAGGTGGCCGTCGGCGTCCAGGATCGAGAGGTATTCGACGGGGGGGAGTTCCAGGCTCTGTCGCGGCATTCAGCCCCCTTGGTGAAGTCTCCTACGGCCATTGTCCCATCGGGACGGCCGGGTGGTCAACTTGTCGGTGCCGCCCGACGTGAAAATCTTGCCCAGGGGCGCGCTCCCGGTCGGCCCAGGGCCGTGTCGGAGAAACCGCGCGAGACCGTCCGCAAGACCGCCGACCGCCACGTGTTCCGCTCCGAGCGCGGGCTTTGCCCGCCGCCATCTTTGGGTTCGCGAGCCTCGTCGCGCCCCCCAGCCCCGCGACGTCCTGCGGCGCGCCCTTCTCCTTGGGAGGCCTCGGAGGGGTGTTCCGACACCCCTCCGATTGACTAGCGGACGGCGCCGGCCAGCGGGGGAATCGGGCCTGCCCGCGGGAGATACCGGCCGAAGCCCGGCCCCTGCTCCAGCCGCCCGCCGTTCAGGAGCACCTGGCCGCGCAGCACGGTCAGCCACGGACGGCCGCGGACCTTCCACCCCTCGTAGAGGGTCCAGCCGGCCATGCCGTGGTGATCGGCAGCCGCGATCGTCCACTCCGCCTCCGGGTCGATCACGAGGAGGTCCGCGTCGGCGCCGACCCGGATGGCGCCTTTCCGCGGGTAGAGCCCGAAGATGCGCGCGGGGTTCTCGGCCAGGACCCGGGCCAGCCAGGAGAGGGGCAGCCCGCGCTTGACCACGCCCTCGCTGTACAGGAGGGGGACCATGGTCTCCACCGACGGCGACCCGAACGGGATCGGCTTCCCGGCGGAGTCCACGAAGATGTTCTCCCAGCCGGGCTCCTTGAGCGAGCGGGCGCGCGGCGCGTGGTCGCTGCCCACGGTGGCGATCTCACCCCGGGCCGATCCCTGCCAGAGCGCCTCGCGATCGGGACCGTCGGCGGGCCGCAGGGGCGGCCCGATCTTGGCCAGCGGGCCCCAGCGCTCCATCTCGGCGTCGGAGAGCAGAAGGTACTGCGGGCAGGTCTCGGTCCAGACCCGCTGGCCGGTGGCCTGGGCCTGCTTGATCCGGTCGAGGCCGAGCCGGCTACTGAGGTGGACGACGTAGACGGGGCAGCCGGTCAGGGCGCCGAAGCGGATCGCGCGGTTGATCGCCTCCTCCTCGGCCCAGTCGGGACCGGTGGCCGGAAAGTCCGGGGGCCGGACGCGGCCGGCCGCGATCGCCCGCTCCTCCAGGTAGTAGAGGACGTCCCCGTTCTCGGCGTGAACCTGGGCCACGCCCCCGTGGGCGGCGATCACCTCCATCGCCCGGCACAGGAACTCGTCCGAGCACATCCGCTTCGGCCGCCGCTTGTAGGTCATGAACATCTTGAAGGAGGTCACGCCCATCCGGATCGCCTCACCGACGCCACCGAGGATGTAGGGCTCGTTGTTCAGGATGAAGTGGAAGCCGAAGTCGAGGACCGACTGGGCCCCGGCCTCTTCCCGGAGGCGGGCGAGGGCGTGGGGCAGCGTCTCCTCTTTCTCGTCGTCGTAGACGGCGAACGCGAGCAGCGTGGTCAGGCCGGCGTGGGCGGCGGCCACGGGGGCGCGCGTCCAGTCGTCGTACTCGGGGCCGACGTGGATGTGGCAGTCGATGGCGCCCGGGAGGACGATCTTCCCGGACACGTCGAGGTAGCGGTCGGCGGGGGGCAACAGGTCGGCCGGCCCCAGCGCGACGATCCGCCCGCCCTGGATGGCGAGGGCGGCGTCCAGCACCTCGGTGGCGGTGACGACGTGGCCGCCGTGGACGACCGTGTCGACCCGGGCCATAGGCTTAGCTCTAGGCGACGGCGGCGCGGTTGTCAAGGCAGCGGGGCGTCATGGATCATGGGGTCGCCGTGACCTGGTATGGGTGGCTCGGCTTCGCCGTCCTGGTGGTCAGCCAGGCGCTGCTTCCCTGGCGCCTCGAGCCCCTGGCCGGCTGGTTCACGCCCATCATGTGGAGTGCCTACATCCTCGCCGCCGACGCGCTCGTGCTCCGGCGCCGTGGCGCCTCACTGATCCACGACCACCCGCGCGAGGCCGCCTTCATGGCGACGGTCTCCATCCCGCTGTGGCTGGTCTTCGAGCTGTACAACTGGCGCCTCGCCAACTGGGACTACTTCGGCGTCCCGGACCCGGTCTGGCTGGCCGCGCTCGGCTACGCCTGGGCGTTCGCCACGATCACCCCCGGCCTCTTCGAGACGGCCGCGCTCCTCGCCGCGGCCGGCGCCTTCGCCCGATCGCGAGGCCCCGGTCGGCTCCCGGCCCCCCGGCTCCTCGCCGCGGCGGTCGGGGTGGGCGCGGCGTTCCTCGTCGGGCCGCCACTCCTGCCGGCGGCCATCCGGCCGTGGACCTTCGGCTTCGTCTGGCTCGGCTTCGTCCTGCTGCTGGATCCCCTGAACTACCGGGCCGGGCGGCCGTCGTTCACGGCCGCCTGGGCTCGGGGCGACCACGGGTTCGTCTACCGCTGGCTGGTCGCCGGGCTGGTGTGCGGGTTCCTGTGGGAGTTCTGGAACTACTGGGCGACCGGCAAATGGCAGTACGTGGGCGTCCCCGTCTTCCCGTCGGTGAAGCTCTTCGAGATGCCGCTGGTCGGCTACCTCGGCTTCCCCCCCTTCGCCCTCGAAGCCTTCGCGATGTATCATTTCGTCCGGCCTCTGGGCGGGTTCCCCGCCCCGAGCCGATCATTCCCCGAGCAGCGAGGAGGGCGAGACGACCGTGACCACGAAGCGCGGGAAGACAGCGGGCGGGAAGAAGGGTACGGCGGGAGGCAAGAAAGCCGGGGCGCGGCCGGCGGCGGCCAAGCGGACGGCGCCGCGGCCGGTTAGCGAGCAGCGCGCGGTCACCCCCGGG
>DASYUM010000088.1:0-3727 GCA_036001225.1 Candidatus Methylomirabilota bacterium
GGCTGGCCGGCGTCGTCTAGTTACCTCGGAGGGGTGTCGGAACACCCTCCCGAGGCCTCCCCAGGAGAAGGGCGCGCCGCAGGACGTCGCGGGGCTGGGGGGCGCGACGAGGCGCGCGAACCCAAAGATTGCCCGGGCAAAGCCCGCGCTCGGAACGCTTCGGCCGGGCGCGCGCGGACGAGCAAAAGGAGCGCGACGGACTCGGGCGACAAGTCGGTCAGCGGCGCCGCGCGCCGCCCGCCCGCGCCTCCCGGAGGCGCGCCATCAGACTCTCGGCCCGCGCCTTGGCCTGCCGCACGTTGCCCAGCTTGATCTCCTCGTAGCCCCGGATCCCGTCCGGCAGCTTGGCGATGTCCAGGATGACCGGGTAGGTCGCGGCCTGGAGGTGGTCGAGGACGGCGCCCACCAGCACCGTGTACCACGCGATCAGCCGCCGCTCCTCCCGCCGGACGGCCGCGTAACCGAAGACGTCCCACCGCGTGCCCCGGACCCCGCGCAGCCCCCGCAGCAGGCGCAGGACGGGTCGGAACCAGGGGCCGAGGGCGAGCTTCCGCCGGAATCCCATCGCCCGGAGGAGCGGTGGGTGGAAGTGGTAGACCTGGCGCCGGGGCGCGGAGAAGAGCGCGCGGACCTGGGCCGGGAGGCCGGGCTTGAGGTGGAGGCGGGCCACCTCGTACTCGTCCTTGTAGGCCATGAGCTTGTAGAGGTTCCGGATGACGGCATGGGTGATCTCGGACCGGTCGGGGACGGCCGCCGCCTCCCGGGCCGCGACCTCCAGCACGAACTCGACGTACTGCTCGGCGTAGCGCGCGTCCTGGTAGTCGATCAGCTCTCCGATCCGCACCGCCAGCATCCGGCGGGCCTCCTGGTCGAGGTGGGCGCACCGGTCGAGGAGCGACACGTAGGCGTGGGCACTCCGGCCCGCCAGGCGGGCGAGCACGTCCCGCCGCGCCTCGTCGATGGTGCGGCCGGACGGCTCGACCAGGGCCCGGACCCGAGCCGGATCGGCGACGGCGAGGCGCCCGTAGCGGAAGGCCTGGAGGTTCTGCGTGACCTGGACGCCGTTCAGACGAATGGCGCCCTCGATGCTGGCCGCGGTCAGCGGCAGCCGCCCGGCCTGATAGGCGACGCCGAGGCCGAGCATGTTGGTGGCCATGTAGTCGCCGAAGAGCGCCTCCGCGAGCCGGCGGGCCTCGATGCTCACGCTGCGCGCGGGGTTGACGAAGCGGGCGACCGCCTCCCGCATTGCCGCCACCGGCGGCGCGAAGTGGACGTCGCGGATCATCTCCCCGCTCGGCAAGAGCGTCGTGTTGACCACCGCCGCCGTGCGGCTCGGATCGCACCGGTCGAGGTTCATCGGGTTGGCGGCCGCCATCAGGTCGAACGCCAGATACAGGTCGGCCTGCCCGGCCCCTACCTTGTTGGCGGCCAGCGGCTGGCCGGGCGCGGCCAGGACGAGGCTGGAGAGGACCGGCCCCCATTTCTGGGCGGCGCCGGTCTGGTCGTAGCTGAGAACGCGAAGGCCGTCCATGAGGGCGGCGTAGCAGAGGAGCGCATTGATGGTGATGACGCCGGTCCCGCCGACCCCGGGAATGTAGACGTGATAGGGGCGGTCCAGTCGTGCCTTCGCCGCCGGCTCGGGCACCGCGTCCGGGTCGAGGACCGGCGTCGCCGGCCGGCGGTAGCCCGTCCCCGGGTCCGTCTCGACCGTCACGAACGATGGACAGTCACCGCCGAGACAGGAGTAGTCCTGGTTGCAAGAGGACGGGTGGACCTGGGTCTTGGGGCCGAACTCGGTCTCGACCTTCTGGAGCGACATGCAGTTGGTGAGCGCCCCGCAGTGGCCGCAGTTCTCGCAGACCTCCTCGTTGATCACCACGAACCGGTTCGGGACGGCCAGCGTCCCCCGCTTCTGGCGGCGGCGCCGCTCGTTGGCGCAGATCCCGTCATAGATGAACACGGTGACGCCCGACTCGGCCGCCAGCTCCCGGAGGACTTCCTCCTGGCGGTGGACCGGATGGACCCGCGCATTCGCCGCCAGGCGGGCGCCGCGATAGGCCTTCGGGTTCTGGGTGAGGACGGCGATCCGCCGGACGCCTTCGGTCTCGAGCAGCCGGGTCAGCTCGGGGATCGGCTTGCCGCCGACCATCTCCTGAGCCCCCGTGTTGGCCACGTAGCCGTTGTAGAGGATTTTGAACGTGATGTTGACGCCGGCCGCCACGCAGAAGCGGATGTTGAGGTAGCTGGAGTGGAACAGGGAGCCGTCGCCGACGTTCTGGACCATGTGGCGGCGGTCGGTGAAGGGCTGGAGCCCGATCCACGGCAGCCCCTCACCCCCCAGCTGAGTCATGGAGACGATGTGTCGCTCGGGCTGCTCGATGATGGACGCGAAGGAGTGACAGCCCGGGCTGCCCCAGGCCACCTCGCCCTCCAGCAGTCGCGTCGAGATGTTGTGAGGGCACCCCGAGCAGTAGTTGGGTGCCCGACCCGGCAGCGTCTCGTAAGGCCGCGCGCGGATCGCCGCCAGCTCGGCCAGCCGCCGGCGGATCCCGGCCTGCAGGTCGGGAAGGGCCTCGGCGAGCGGGAGCAGCCGCGGCCCCAGCCGGTCGGCGATCAGGTCCGAGTCCATCCCGCCCTGGATGGGAAAGAGCGCCGCCCCCGCGGCGTCGAACTTCCCGACCACCCGGACACCGCGGGCGAGGCCGCACAGCGCCTCCTTGACCTGGGTTTCCAGGAAGCCGCGCTTCTCCTCGACGACGATGACCTCGTCGAGGTCGCGGGCGAACTCACGCACAGGTTCGCCGTCCAGGGGGTAGATGAGCCCTACCCGCAGCAGCCGGACCCCGAGGCGCTCGAGTGCGGCGGCGTCGAGTCCCAGGTCCAGCAGCGCCTGCCGCAGGTCAGCGTGGCTCTTGCCGGCGGTGACGAGGCCGACCCGGGCGCCGGACCCTCGCCCTTCCACGCGGTCGAGGCCGTTGGCCCGCGCGTAGGCGAGGACCGCGCGGTGGCGCTCGTAGTAGAGCCGCCGCTCGGTCTCGATGTTGAGGCCGGGAAAGAAGGTGAAGTCGGTCGCTTTCTGGAACGGCCGGCCGTCGATCCGCACCTCGGGCAGGACGATGGCCGGCCGGTCGGGCGCGACGTCCACGATCTCGCCGCCGTCGGCGAGCTGGCCGACCAGCTTCATGGCCACCCAGCAGCCGGAGAAGCGGGAGAGCGCGATGGCGTGGAGGCCGAGGATCAGGAACTCGCCGGTCGAGGCCGGATAGAGGATCGGCATGCCGTGGCCGACGAACGCGTAGTCGTCCTGGTACGGCATGGTCGAGCTCTTGGCCTCGTGGTCCTCGCCGGCCAGGACCACGACCGCGCCGTGGCGGCTGGTCCCCGCGAAGTTCCCGTGCTTGAGGGCGTCGCCGCTCCGGTCCACCCCGGGGCCCTTGCCGTACCAGAGGGCGACCACGCCGTCGTGGCGGGAGTGGGGATAGTGGTCGAGCATCTGGGTCCCGCTGATCGCGGTCGCCGCCAGCTCCTCGTTGGCGCCCGGCACGTGGACCACGTCGTGCTGGTCGAGGATCGCCCGGGCCTGGCGGAGGGCGAGGTCGTAGCCACCCAGCGGCGAGCCCGGGTAGCCGCTCACGAAGGTCCCGATCCGCAGGCCGGCCCGCCGGTCGCGCCGGCTCTGGTCCAGGGGCAGGCGGACCAGCGCCTGGAGGCCACCGAGGTAGACGGG
>DASYUM010000089.1:0-16590 GCA_036001225.1 Candidatus Methylomirabilota bacterium
GTGCACGGGACCTACCCGCCCGGCTATACCCCCAAGCAGAACACGGCGGTCATGCAGCCGATGCCCGACCTGGCGCGGAACATCCCGGACCTGGCCGCCTACCTCCGCTAACCGGGCCGATACCCGTCGCTTCTCTGCGTCCTCGGTCGTGGGCGCGCCTCATTTCGGGCCCGCGCGCCCCGGACGGCGGGGCCCCAGCCCCCGCGACGTCCGGCGGCGCGCATATGCGGCATACGCCTCGGCGCGGTCTTTGGGACAGCGCGCCCCGGGCGGCGGGGCCCCAGCCCCGCGACGCCCGGCGGCGCGCATTCCTGCGTCCTTGATCTGCTCGGGTCTCGGCCCGGTTACACGCGGCGGCTCACATGCTGCGCAGGAAGATCTCGAACATCAGGTAAAAGACCAGCGCCAGCACGAACCCCGCGGTCAGCGTCCCCTGGATCGTGTCGAGCGGCTTCTTGGTGGCCCCCTGGGCGCCGACGAGGGCGTTGATCTCGGCCAGCCCGATGATCACGGCGGCCAGGATCGCCACCCAGGGCTTGCCGACGGAGTTGGGGCGGACCAGGGTCGGCAGATGGCTGGCGGCGCCCATGTAGAAGAGCATCGGGATCGAGAAGACGACGTTCGTCCGCGAGGCCAGCGCCGCGCGCCGGGCGCGGGCGGCCGCATCGGGAATCGGCTGGCCCCCCCGGGCCGTCTGGACCGCGTTGGCGATGACGACCTGCTGGTGCGGCCAGATCACGAACCAGACGTTCGCCCACATGATGCTGCCCAGGATCCCCCCGAGCGTGATCGCCCACCCATAGGTCGAGTTCCACCAGCCCGCCCAGCCGAGCTGACCCAACCGGTGGAAGATGATCAGCCAGCCGGTGATGAAGGTCACCATGGCGCCCCACCGGAACCACCAGAGGGCGCGGGGGACCAGCTTCTGAATCGCGCCGCTGCGCACGGCCGGCTCGGTTTCGGCGAAGAAGGGGGTCTGGACGAGGTTGAAGTAGTAGAGGATGCCGATCCAGGTAATGCCGGCCAGGAAGTGAAACCAGCGGAGCAGGAACAGCCAGCCTTCGCCCGTCAGCAGCGCCATGGACTCCTCTCTTTCGGCCTACGCGCGTGTGAGCGGCATTGCGCCTGACCGGGCGCCGGTAGAGTGAGCGGCAGGGCCGTCGATGCCGGGCGGGAGCGCGTGCCGTCCGGGCTGGTCAGGGCGCCCTCCTCGGCGCACCCGTGGCGTCCATACGCATGGGGATCGTCGGCGTGGTTCGAAGCCGGCCCGATTACACACTCGCCCGCCCGGACTGTCAACCCAAAAGGCCGGCGCCGCTCGGCGCGCGGCGCCACCGGCGTACCGTACGGCGCCGAGACACGGCTGTCCGCGGGCGCCACAGTGCTGGCCGGCTTCCGGGCCGGAATTCGGAGGGACCTCCGCAAATCGCCCGGCGCCACCTGGCATCGACGTTGCACTTTTGACATCCCGGGTTGGTGCGTGCCGGACGGCACCCCGGGTCCGGCACATCAGGCGAGGTTCCTCGGAACCGACCGGGGCCGCGACGCAGAGAAGGAGGTCACCCAGAATGCGGTATGCACTGCGCTCCATGTCCGTGGCGGCGCTCCTCGTGTTCGTGCTGGCCGGCTGCGCCTCCATGACCGGCAAGACGGCCGGCGAGACCATCGACGACGCCTCGATCACCGCTGCGGTGAAGACGAAGCTGGCGGGCGAGAAGATCTCGACGCTCACCAAGATCGACGTCGATACCAACCGCGGCACCGTCTATCTCAACGGCAACGTGGACAACGAGGCGATGCGGATGAGGGCGGCCGAGCTGGCCCGTCAGGTGAAGGGTGTCCGCGAGGTCGTCAACAACCTGAAGGTGAGGAGCTAGTAGCCCTTTCGGGCTGCCGGCTGGAGGGTCCGTCAATGCTGTGGACCATCTTCCTGATCTTGATCATCGCGTGGGCGCTGGGGCTCGTGAGTGGATACACGGTGGGAAGCTACATCCACCTGCTCCTGGTGATCGCGCTGGTGGTCCTGGTCTTCCAGCTCCTGACCGGCCGGCGCGCGATCCCTTAGCGGCGTCGGGCACACCGGGCGGCGGCGGCGCTTCGCCGCCGCCCGGTCCTGCCGCTCCCGTCACTCCGCCGCCTGTGGGCGGCACTCTAGAGTCTCACCCCGATAGACGTCGCCTCCCCGCTTCGGCAATCTGACAGTTAAGGGCCAACGACATCCGGCCGCCGCGTTCCCAGCCCTCCCGGGAGCCCGGCGAGGTCTGGTGTCGTTGGCCTTTTTGTTTTCCCTCTCCCGCCGCGACGTCGTCGCTTTGCACCCTTTCCAGCCGGCGGCGGCGTGACGGGCCGTATGTCGGGCGGCGTGGCGGCCCCGTCGGTGAGCGGAAGCGCGTCGAGCACGGCGGCCGGGCAGCGCGACCACGACGGTCCCCCGCGGGCCCGGCACGACTGGTTCCGACCTGGCGAAGCGCTGCTAGTACTGTTCCCGAATTGGAGCAAAATCGGACGACGACCGAGGACGACGCTAGGCGAAGTTAATTGGACCCGCACTAGTCGGTCGCTCGATCGGCTCGGGGGCCTCCCCGGTTTCGTCCCCCGGGAGGCTCTAGGGGCTCACACGGATAGACGCGTCCCGGCCTTGCCTCCACCATCGCGGGGAGAGGCCACTCGGGCTGACGGCCCGCGGCGCCCGCCTCCACACGGGCATCCTGGCTGAGTCAGCTCAGTGGCCTCCTTCCGTTTCCGGCGCCGGCATCCGGTTTGCTCGATCGGGACGAGATGTCCAGTCTCGGGAGCGTCTTGCCGGCCAGGCCCGCGGAGCGTGATCGGGTACGACGGAACCCCCTGCCCGCGGTTCGCGACCGGATCCACACCGCGCGGGCGCAGCGCCGGTGGACTCAGGCGCGGCTCGCCCAGGCGCTGGGGGTGAGCCCGTCCACGATCTCGAAGTGGGAGCGGGGCGCGACCCGACCGGATCCGGAGCAGCGAGCCGCCCTGGCCCGGCCCGGGGGTCAGCTCAGATCTCGCCGCTTGGCGTCGAATTCCTCCTTGTTGATCTCGCCTCGCGCATAGCGCTCCCGGAGAATCGCCAGGGCGGCGTCGGATCGTCGGCCTTGCCCGACCAGCCAGCGCAGTCCCACGACGAAGCCGACCACCACGAGCACCCAGAACAGCAGAACCAGGAGCCCGAAGCCGAGCGCCCATGCGCCCACCATCCACCACATGGGATGCCACTCCCCCCGCCACCCGTAGGCGCCCTCTTGGGCCGCGGCGACGGCCGGCGTCAGGAGCAGGAGGAGAAGCGGAGCCAGGCGCGGCTTCATGCGAGTCCACCCCCGGGGCCGACGGGCGGCCCCGATCGAGGCCGGCGACGGCGGGCCCGGCCCAGGATTATTTCGGTGGTGGCGGTGGGAGGAATCGAACCTCCGACACGGGGCTTATGAGACCCCTGCTCTGCCGCTGAGCTACACCGCCGCGTCCGGAAAGCAGAGTCATGGTAGGCGCTGGCCGACGGCGGGTCAAGCGCGCCGCTCACCGCCGGCGCGCGCGCTGGGCGTCGCTGCTCGCACCGTCACGCTCTGGACAGCTTCGACCGCTTTGTTATAATCGGGCCAATTCCACTCGCGCAGGCACGATTGGCGAACGCTCTCTCCGCTTTGATGGGGAACAACCGCACGGAGGTAATATGAGGTTGCGGAAGCGCCCTCGCATCGACGACGAGGAGAACCTCTACTACGCCAACGACGACGGCGACGAGGAAGAGGACCTCGAGGAAGACGACGACGAGGAGGACGACGAGGACGACGAGGACGAGGAGCTCGACGACGACGAGCTCGACGACGAGGAGCTCGAGGACGACGAGGACGACGAGGACGAGGAGTTGGAGGAGGACGAGGAGGAGGATGACGACAAGGCTGGCGAATAACGTCGGCCGCCGCCCCCGGGCGGTGGCCCATTAGAGGCGCGCCGATGCCGCTCTCCCACCTCCGCGTGCTCGACTTCACGCAGGTCCGCGCCGGCCCTACCTGCACCAAGATCCTGGCCGACTTCGGGGCCGAGGTCATCCGCATCGAGCGCCCCGGGGAGGCCGACCGTGAGCGGGAGCCGTTCGACGCCGTCGATCTCAACCGGGGCAAGAAGAGTATCTTGCTCGATCTCGCCAAGCCCGCCGGCCTCGAGGTGGTGCGACGGCTCGTCCCGGCCACCGACGTGGTGGTGGAGAACTTCCGCCCCGGCGTCAAGCACCGCCTCGGCATCGACTACGAGCGGTTGTCGGCGCTGAACCCCCGGTTGATCTACGCCAGCATCTCGGGCTTCGGCCAGTCCGGCCCCTACGCCGACCGCCCCGGCTACGACCAGATCGTCCAGGGCATGTCCGGCCTCATGTCGCTGACCGGAAGCGAGGAGACCGGACCCCTGCGGATCGGGATTCCCATCGGGGACCTGCTGGCCGGCTACTTCGCCGCCCTCGGCATCCTCGTTGCGCTGGCCGAGCGCGAACGCTCGGGCCGCGGCCAGTGGCTCGACACCTCGCTGCTGGCCGCGCTGGCCGGTAGCCTCTCGTTCCAGGCCGGCAAGTTTCTGAACACCGGGGCGGTGCCGCCGCCGGTCGGCAACCATCATCCGCTGACCTCCCCGATGGGCGTCTATCGGGCGCGGGATGGCCATCTCAACCTCGCCGTCGGCTCCGAGGTGATGTGGCGGCGCTTCTGCGACGCGATCGGACGGCCCGAGTTGGCGGCCGATCCGCGCTTCGCGACGAACCAGGGCCGGATCGACCACCGCCCGGCGCTGAACGCGATCATCGAAGAAGTGTTCGCCGGTGGCTCCCGCGCCGAGTGGGTCGAGCGGCTCAACGCGGCTGGCGTGGCCTGCGGGCCCATCTACCACGTCGGTCAGGTCTTCGGCGATTCGCAGGTCCAGCAGGCCCGCCTGGTCGAAGAAGTGCACCACCCGGTTCACGGCCCGATGCGCGTCCTCGGGCTGCCCGTCTTCCTCCACCGCACGCCGGCCAAGGTGACCAGCCCGTCGCCGCTGCCGGGCGAGCACACCCGTCAGGTGCTGCAGGCCGCCGGCTACGACGCCCCCGGTATCGAGCGCTTGCTGGCCGACGGGGCGGCGGCGGAATCCCGGCCCCGCTAGAGGAGCCCCCCATGAGCGACGAAATCCTCGTCGAGCGCAAGGACCACCTCGCCACCGTCGTCTTCAACCGGCCCCAGATGCGGAACGCCTTCAACCTGGCCATGTGGACCGCGCTGCCCGGGCTCGTCGACCAGCTCAGCCGTGACCCCGAGGTCCGGGGCATCGTCTTCCGGGGGGCGGGGGAAGAGGCCTTCGCCTCGGGGGCCGACATCTCGGAGTTCAAGGAGCACCGCAAGGACCGCGCCACCGCCGAGGCTTACAACGCCCGCACCGCGGCCGCCTACCACGCGTTGGAGGCCTGTCCCAAGCCGACGGTGGCCATGATCTACGGCTTCTGCATGGGCGGCGCGGTCGCCATCGCGATGGGCTGCGACCTCCGCTTCAGCGCCGATACCGGGAAGTTCGGGATCCCGGCCGCCCGGCTCGGCATCGTGTACGGCCTCCACTCGGTCAAGCGGCTGGTCAACCTGGTCGGGCCAGCGGCGGCCAAGGACATCCTCTTCTCGGCCCGCAGCTTCGACGCCGGCGAAGCCTACCACCTCGGCTTCGTCAACCGCGTCCTGCCGGCGGCCGAGCTGGCCGGCTTTACCTACGACTACCTGGCCAAGGTCGCCGACAACGCGCCGCTCTCCGTCCAGGCGGCCAAGGTCATCGTGGAAGCGATCGCCGACGACGACGGGGCATCGCGCAAGGCGGACATCGACCGGATCCAGATCGCCGCCTTCGAGAGCGCGGACTACCGCGAGGGGACCGCGGCCTTCATGGAGAAGCGTCGCCCGAAGTTCCAGGGGCGGTAGCGCGCGCGTGAAAGAGCTCATCGAGCAGCTGCTGCGCGAGCTCGGCGAGGATCCGACCCGGGACGGTCTCCGGCGCACGCCTGAGCGGGTGGAAGCCGCCTTCCGCTTTCTCACCTCCGGCTACCAGATCGATGTCCGAGAAATCCTGGAGGGCGCCGTCTTCGCCGAGGACAAGTACGACGAGATGGTCCTCGTCAAGGACATCGACTTCTACAGCCTCTGCGTTCCCAGCAAGCAGCTCGTCAATGCCGTCGGAGGGGCCAAGCCGGCTCGCCAGGTTAGGCCGGGTGACATGCTCTGGACCCTGGACCGCGGGGTCGTCCGGCAGACCGAGGTAGTCCGAGTCGGTAGTCGGAAGACCCGTGACATCGTGGAGGTACGGACGGCAGCTGGCTCGTTTCGGGTAACACCTGACCATCCCGTAATGACGGAATACGGTTGGCGCGAGGCTGAAGAGCTCAAGCCCGGCATGCCAGTGGAATGGATAAATGCGAGGTCGCTTTGTCGGGCCGTCGATGAACCGGTGCCTGGCTACGCACTCGGCTACGTGCTCGGCGCCACCGCCGCCGATGGAAGCATTCAGGAAGCGAGACGCATCTGCCTGACCGTGAAGGACGAGAGTTTCGCGACGAAATACTGCGCGCAGTTCCGCGCGGCATTCCCATCTTCGGCCCCGGCAGTTGAGCGAGTCACGTCGCGGTCTGGTTTCCTTGCCCGGGACATCCCGATGTATCGGGTGCGGGTCGTGTCGAGTTTTATCGGTGAAAAGTTCTGCCGTTGGTTCGGCCTCCCCGAGGACGGTTCGAGAAGCAAGACCCGAATCTTCAAGTTCCCGAGAGTCGTAACGTCGTCCCAGCCCATGATGCAGGGATTCCTGGACGGATATTGTGATGGCGATGGTCATCGGGGCGGCTCTGGTCGGTTCATCGTCAGCGCGAACCACGAATTCCTTGAAGAGCTGGCGCAGTACCTCGGTACAACCGTCGCCGTCGGGGCTCCCTGTTCACGGATTTATGTCTCCGACCGGTGGCATCAGGCCGGCTGGTATGGCAGGCACGGCTTCCGACTGCAAGAGTACTTCTACGTTCCGCTCGATAGTACGTACACGCCAGTTCTCCAGATCAGCCGGATTCCGCCGCCAGGCAAGCCGTACACGGTCTATAGCATCAAGTGCGAACCCTATCCCAGCTTCTTGATCGCCGGCCATCTCGCCCACAACTGCGAGCATCATGCGCTGCCATTCTTTGGGAAGGCCCACGTCGCCTACATCCCGGACCGCAAGATCCTCGGGTTGTCGAAGCTGGCCCGCCTGGTCGAGATGTACAGCCGCCGCCTCCAGATCCAGGAGCGGATGACCAGCCAGATCGCCCAGACCCTCTACGACGCGCTACGGCCCAGGGGCGTGGGCGTGGTGGTGGAGGCGATCCACCTCTGCATGCTCATGCGGGGGGTCGAGAAGCAGAACTCCAAGGCGGTCACCTCGGCCATGCTGGGCGGCTTCCGCGACCGCCCGGCCACCCGGGCCGAGTTCCTGGAGCTGATCAAGAGTAGTCGGGGCCCCCTCATCTGACCGGCCGGGGCGCCGACTTCTGGTATACTCGTACCGGGCCCGATACTTCACCAGGAGGCACGCATGGTCACGCTGACGGAGTCGGCCGCCAAGAAGGTCCAGGATCTGCGCCTCGAGGAAGGGAAGCCCGACTGGGGGCTGCGCCTCCGGGTGGTCGGCGGCGGTTGCTCGGGATTCTCCTACGAGATGGGCTGGGAGGACGCCGAGCAGGAAGGCGACCAGATCAGCGAGTCGCAGGGTGTCAAGGTCTACGTCGATCCCCACAGCGTCCAGTACGTGGGCGGGACCGAGATCGACTACGTGGACAGCTTGTACGGTTCCGGGTTCTCGGTGAAGAACCCGAACGTCAAGGGCACCTGCGGCTGCGGCCACTCCTTCCAGGCGTAACCCGCCGCGCGCGGCGGTCCCCCCGCCCGAGCGCCGGCTGGCCGTGAAGGTTCCGGTGTCCCTGTTCGCGCGGTACCGGGAGGCGGTGGGCCGGGACCGCCTGGAAGTCGAGGTTCCTGACGGCGCCACCGTCGAGCAGGTCTGGGCCGCCCTCTCGGCCGCCCATCCCGTCCTCGCCCGCTATCGCCCGCACACCCTCTTCGCCATCGGCAACGAGTATGTGCCAGCCGAGCGGCCCGTCCGGGCCGGCGAGGAGCTGGCCTGTTTTCCGCCGGTCAGCGGCGGCCGCGCCGATGTACCGCGTCACCGCTGAGCCGCTCTCGGCCGACGCCCTCGCCGACGCGGTCACGGTGCCGGAGGCGGGGGGCGTCGTCGTCTTCCTCGGCGTCGTTCGCGACAACAACGCCGGTCGCCGGGTGGTGGCGCTCGAGTACGAGGCCCACGCGCCGATGGCCGAGGCCAAGATGAAGGAGATCGGCGACGCCGTCCACCGCCGCTGGCCCGCGGTCAAGCAGGTGATGATGGCCCACCGGGTGGGCCGCCTCGCCATCGGTGAGGCCAGCGTGATCGTCGCGGTCTCCGCCGCTCATCGCCACGATGCCTTCGAGGCCTGCCACTTCGCCATCGACCGCCTCAAGGAGACCGTCCCCATCTGGAAGCGCGAGATCTTCGAGGACGGCGCGGTCTGGGTCGGGCTCCAGGGCGAGGCCCCGCCGGCGGAGTAGCGGCCCGGCGGGCCGCCCCATGCCCCCCCGTTCCGATCCGACTTCGTGTCCGGACCTGGCCGATGCCGTCCGGGCCGCCATTGCCCGCCACCGCCTGCTCGACCCCGGCGAGCGGGTTCTCGTCGGGGTGTCCGGAGGGGCCGACTCCGTCGCCCTCCTCCACGCGCTGACGCGACTCGCCCCGGAATACGGGCTCGATCTCACCGTCTGCCACGTCCATCACGGCCTCCGCCCCGAGGCCGACCGGGATGCCGCCCTGGTCAGCGACCTGGGCGCGCGGCTCGGCTGCCCGGTCCTGATCGAGCGCGTGCGGGTGACACCGCGCCCCGGCCGCTCGCCGGAGGCGGTCGCCCGCGTGGCCCGCTACGCCGCGCTGGACCGGGCGGCCCGCGCCACTGGCGCGACCCGCATCGCCCTCGGCCACACCGCCGACGACCAGGCCGAGACGGTGCTGATGCGGCTCCTGCAGGGGGCGGGCCCCCGCGGGCTGGCCGGCATTCCCGTCCGGCGGGGGCGGCTGATCCGGCCGCTCCTCGAGGTGGACCGGGCAGCGATCGTGGCCTACCTGCACGCCCACCGCGTCGGGTGGGTCGAGGACGCGACCAACCAGGACCAGAAGCTGCTCCGCAACCGCATCCGCCACGAGCTGCTGCCGCTCCTGGCCGCCCATGGCTGGCCGCGGATCCGGGTGGCGCTCCGGCGGACCGCCCGCGCCTCTCGGGAGGCGGTCGAGGCCCTGGACGCGCTACTCGCCCCGCGCCTGGCCGCGCTGGTGCGCCCCGGGCCCGGCGGCTCGGCGCTGGCCCTGGCCGGGCTGCATGACCTGCCGCCCGGCGCGCGCAAGGCGCTGCTCCGCCTCGCCCTCGGCATGGCCGCGGGTGCCCGGGCTCGCGCGAGCCTGCGGGCGCCGCACCTGGACCAGCTGGCGGCCCTGGTGACGGCGCCGGTCGGCGCCCGCGTGCGGTTGCCCGAGGGTCTCGTCGTCGAGCGGGCGCGGGACGCGCTCTGGGTCGGGCGACCGGCCGCCGTGGCCGGGCCGATGCCCCTCGCGGTGCCGGGCGAGACCCGCCTGTCCACGCTTGGCGTGCGCCTAGTGGTCGAGCGCGGCACGCCCGATCCGGCCGGGGTGCCGGCCTCCCCCTGGGAGGCCTGGTTCGACGCCTCCGCGCTGGCGGCTCCGCTCGTCCTGCGACCGCCGCGCCCCGGCGACCGTGTCGTGCCGTTCGGAAGCGACCGGCCGGTCCGCGTCGCGCGGCTCCTGGCGGCGGCGGGCGTCGCGCGCGCCGCCCGCCGGCAGTGGCCGCTGCTCGTCGAGGGCGACGAGACCGTGCTCTGGATCGTGGGGCAGCGGCGGGGCGCCGCCGCGCCGGTGACGCCGGCGACGCCGGTGGTGCTGCGCGTCCGCGCCTACCTGGAAGCAAGTCCATCGTCGAGGGAGGACTCCACGTGATTCGATTCGTCGTCGCTCCGCTTCTGATCCTGCTCCTCGCGCTCCCGGCGGCCGCCCAGCCCGCGGTGCCGGCCGACCCCAAGGCGATCCTGGAGAGCCTGGAGCGGGCGTTCGTCTCGGTGGCCGAGCGGGTGATGCCGGCCGTGGTCCACATCGACGCCACCCCCAAGGAGTCGCCGCGTGAGCGCAGCGGCCCGCGGGATCCTCGGGAGCGCCTCAACCCACCCGAGCGGCGGGAGTTCGAGCGCCGCTTCCGGGAGTTCTTCGGCGAGGACTTCGAGCGCTTCTTCCGCCAGCGGCCCCCCCAGCCGCGGGAGGGGCGGAGCCAGGGCTCGGGCGTGATCGTGGACAAGTCGGGCGTGATCCTCACCAACAACCACCTGATCGAGAACGCCGGCGAGATCGAGGTCCGGCTCTCCGACAAGCGGAAGTTCAAGGCCAAGGTCGTGGGCCGTGATCCCAAGACCGACCTCGCCGTGCTCCGGATCGAGGGGGAGGCCGACTTCCCGGTCGCCGAGCTGGGCGACTCCGACAAGCTGCGGATCGGCCAGTGGGCGATCGCGGTCGGCAATCCCTTCGGCCTCGACCGGACCGTGACCGTCGGGATCATCTCGGCCACCGGGCGAAAGGGGATGGGCGTCGCGACCTACGAGAGCTTCATTCAGACCGACGCCGCCATCAACCCCGGCAACTCGGGCGGCCCGCTGGTCAACCTCGACGGCAAGGTCGTCGGCATCAACACCGCCATCGTGTCGGTCGGGCAGGGGATCGGCTTCGCCGTCCCGGTCAGCGAGGCGCGGCGGGTTCTGCCGCAGCTCCTGGCCACCGGCCGGGTCACCCGCGGCTGGCTCGGGATCCGCATCCAGCCGCTCACCGAGGACCTGGCTCCGTCGTTCGGGGCGAAGGAGGGGGATGGCGTCCTCATCGCCGACGTCATGCCCGACAGTCCGGCCGAGAAGGGGGGCCTCAAGAGCGGCGACGTGATCCTGGAGTTCGAGGGTCAGAAGACGGCGGAGGTGCCCGATCTCCAGCGGGTGGTCGCCGACGCGCCCCCGGGGAAGGCGGCGCGGGTGATCGTGCTCCGCGACGGGCGGCGCGAGACGCTGGAGGTGAAAATCGGCGAGATGCCGACCGACGAGCCCGTGGTGGCCGCCCGCGGCACCGAGCGCTGGGGCCTGACCGTGCAGCCGATCACGCCCGAGCTGGCGCGACAGTTCAAGCTGACGGGGCCGGGCGGGGTGCTGGTGGCCGAGGTCCAGGAGGAGAGCCCGGCCGCCCGGGCCGGGATCCGCCCCGGCGACGTGATCCTGGAGGTGAACCGCCGCAAGGTACGCGACGTCCAGTCCTTCGAGGAGGCCCTCGGCCGAACCGAGCAGGACGCGCTCCTCTTCGTCCAGCGCGAGGGGCGCTCGCAGTACGTGGTCCTCAAGCCCGAGTCGCGCTGACGCCCCTGCCCTGTCCCCCCAAGGGGAGAGGGCAGGTGAGGGGACCTGCTCACGGCCGGAAGAGCTCGTAGGCCACGGTCCACAGCGCGAACAGGTCGCGCGCCTGCTGCCACGCGGGGGCGCGGCCCTCCACGTGAGCCAGCAGGTTCACCAGCACCAGCCGCGTGCGCGTCGGGTCGGCGGCCGCCGCCAGGCGCAGGCTCTCCGTGAAGGGGATGGCCGGGTCGTCCCGGCCGTGGACGAGGAGGAGCCGCCCTCGGAGCCGTCGGACGTCGCGAGCCGGCGAGAGCGCGTCGAGCAGGGCCTGGGTCGCCGGCGGCAGCGCCGCCAGGAGCGTGTCCACCCGCGCCGGGTCCTCGTTGCCCAGGACCGCCACGACCGCCCGCGCCTCGGCGCCGGCCGACCCAGGCAGGGGCCGGCCGGCCAGCGCCGCCTGCACCGCCGCGCGCTCCGCCGGATCCCGGACCAGGTCGAGGTTCACGGCCAGGAACTCCCGGGCCAAGGCCCGGTCGAGCGCCACCTGCCCGCGCGCTGTCCCGAACGCGTAGGCGCCGGTCGTGAAGTAGCGGACGAGCTCCCGCGCCTCCGCGTAACCGCCCAGGCTGACGACTCGCCCGACCCGCGCGTCCCCGGCCGCCGCCGCGAGCGCCGGCTGAACGCCGACGCTGACCGCGAGGACCCCGACGGGTCCCCGGATCCCCGGGTCGGCGGCGAGCCGGGCCAGCGCGTCGCGGACCACGGCCGCGTCGTCCGGGCGCAGGCGCTGGCGCCGGAGCTCCGGCAGCTCGGGCACGAGGACGGCGAGCCCGCCGCGCGCGAGCAGCGCCGCCGCCCACGTCAGACGCGGGTCGTCTTTCCCGAGTGGTGTGAGGCCGTGGACCAGCACGAGCCCGGGGGCCGGCGGCGCCCCCGGCGACCGCCAGAGGTCGGCCGTGGCGCCGTCGCGCCCGAGCGCGATGGTCTCGCGCTCGGGAGACCGCCGCGCCGCGGACAGCCACGGCCGTTCCCCCTCGGTCAGGAATTCGGCCAGGAAGGCGAGCGCCGTCCGGCCGGCGCCCAGGCGGAGCGCCAGGGGGAGCGCGAGCAGGAGGAGGAGGAACACGCCGGCCCAGCCGGCGGCGAGCCGTCCGAGCGGATGTGCGAGGAGCGCGGCCAGCCGTCGCACCACTCCGCTATCATACGGGCGGACGATTGTCGCGCATGCGCGCCACCGGACGTCGCGGGGCTGGGGCCCCGCCGTCCGGGGCGCGCGACCCCAAAAAACACGCCACCGGACGTCGCGGGGCTGGGGCCCCGCCGTCCGGGGCGCGCGAACCCGACGGCGCGCCGCAGGACGTCGTGGGGCTGGGGCCCCGCCGTCCGAGGCGCGCGAACCCGAAGGAGGCGACCCGTGGGGCGAGAGACGGTGATCGCGTTCATCGGCGTGCCGTACGACGGGGCGGCGACCCTCGGCTGGCCGGGCGCGCGGTACGCGCCGGCCGAGGTCCGCCGCCACCTCGGGTGGATGGCGATGCGCGTCCAGGACGGCGAGCTCTACTGGATCGACGAGGACCGCCTGGTCTCCTTCGATCCCGGCCAGCTCGTGGACGCCGGCGACGCCGCGGTGGTCCCCCACGACCTCATGGCGACGCTCGCCGCCGTGCGGGCGAAGACGCGGGCGGAGACGGCGGCCGGTCGCGTCCCCCTGGTGGTCGGCGGGGACGACTCGATCCTCTTCCCGGCCGTGGCGGGCTTCCACGACGCCGTCGCCGGCTCGGTGGCGGTCGTCCACTTCGACGCCCACCTGGACCTGCTCGACGAGTCACCAGCCCAGGGACGCTACAGCCAGTCGAGCGGGATGCGGCGGGCGCTGGAGCTGCCACGGGTCGCCGCCCGGCACTCGGTCCAGGTCGGGACCCGGAACTTCAACTTTCCCGCCTCCAAGCGCTTTGTCGACAAGGTCGGCCTCACCGAGCTGCCGGCGCGAGCGGTTCTCCGCCACGGGACCGCGTGGACGCTCGAGCGCATCCAGGCGGTGGTGGCGGGCGCCGATCACATCTTCGTGTCGGTGGACCTGGACGTGCTCGATCCCGCCCACGCGCCGGGGGTCGGCTGGCACGAGCCGGGCGGGCTCACCAGCCGCGAGCTGCTCGATCTGGTGGTGAGCCTGGCGCCGATCACGGGCGGGTTCGCGCTCAACGAGGTCAACCCGCTGACCGACCAGCGGGCCCAGACGAGCATCCTGGCGGCCAACGTGGTCTTCCAGTTCGCGGTGGCGGCGGCGGGACGGTGAGGGCGGGCCCCTCACCTGCCCCTCTCCCCGTGAAGGGGGAGAGGGAACGGTCAGGCTAGGCGCGGTTCATGCACTTGACCAGGTGCCACCCCCGGAGGAGGTTCACCCGGCGGGTGACCTCGGGGGTCAGGCCCACGGTCTCGAGCAGGGGCGTCAAGGCGAGGTTTGTCTTCCAGCCGAGGTGCGCGCAGACGGGCGCCAGCGCGTCCTCGATCCGGCGCATGACGGGGTTCTTGCTCCGGAAGTGGTTCAGGACGACGAGGGTGCCGCCGGGTTTGGTGACCCGCCGCATCTCGCGGAGCACGGCGACCGGGTCGGGCACGGCGCTGATCACGTAGGTCGCCAGCGTCGCGTCGAACTCCCCTTCGCCGAAGTCCATGGCCGAGGCGTCCATCACCTTCAGGGTGACCCGGCTCATGCGGAGGGACTCGACCTTCTCCTGGGCTTTGCGGAGCATCCCTTCCGACAGATCGATCCCGACGAGGTCGATGTCGGGGGGGTAGAAGGGCAGGTTGAGGCCGGTCCCGATTCCTACCTCGAGGACGCGGCCGCGGGGCGGGTTCCCCAGCAGCCGCACGGCCGAGATGCGGCCCGGCTCGAAGATCTTCTTGAACAGGAAGTCATAAATGGGTGAGTAGAAGTCGTAGGCCCGCCTGATCTGCCGCTCCTCCAGAGAGACGTCCAAGCCGCGTTCTCCTTTCGGGTCCTTCAGGGGGCCGGGGGGCACCGTTAGTTCTAGCACGCCTGTGCCGGCCTGCCAAGGGCGGTCTTTCGTGCAAAGTCGATTCCATCACTGGAGGAAGCGCAGGAGGATGGTGGCGAGCCCGAGGAAGGAGAGGAAGCCCGCGCAGTCGGTGAACGTGGTGACGATGACGCCGGTGGCGACGGCGGGATCCACCCGGAGCAGCTTCAGCGCCACCGGGATCAGGGTGCCGGCCAGGGCGGCGACCAGCATGTTGGTGATCATGGCCAGCGCCAGGATGACGCCGAGCAGCCCGTGCCCCTTCCACAGGTACGCGATGGTTCCCGCCACCAGGCCCGTCCCTACGCCGTTGGCGATTCCGATGAGCGCCTCCCGGGCCAGCACCTTGCGCGTGTTGGCGAGGGAGAGGTCGCCGAGCGCGATGGCCCGCACGATGACGGTGAAGGTCTGGATGCCGGCATTGCCGCCCATGCCGGCCACGATCGGCATGAAGACGGCGAGGAGGGCCAGCTCCCGGATGGCGGGCTCGAACAGGCCGACGACCGCCGAGGCCAGGACGGCGGTCGGCAGGTTGACGAGGAGCCAGAACAGGCGGCGGCGGATGACCTTGGCCGGCGGATCGAAGATCGTCTCGTCCCCGGCCACGCCGGCCAGCCGGTGGATGTCCTCGGTGGCCTCCTCGTGGATGACGTCGATGACGTCGTCCACCGTGATGGTGCCGATCAGCCGGTTGTCCCGGCTCACCACCGGCACCGCCAGCAGGTTGTGCTTGGTGACCAGCCGCGCCACCTCCTCCTGGTCGGTGTCGGCGCTGACGCTGATGACCTCCGGGCGGCGGATCGCGTGGACGGGCGTGTTCGGATCGGCGGTGATGAGGCGGCGCAGGGGCACGACCCCGACCAGGTGCTCGTGGTCGTCCACGACGTACACGTAGAAGACGCCCTCCTTGGTCACCGCCTTGCGGACGTGGTCGAGCGCCTGCCCGACCGTCATGTCCTCGTGGACGGCTACGAACTCCGGCGTCATGATGCCGCCGGCGGTGGACTCGCCGTACTGGAGGAGCTCCTGGATCTCCTCCGACTCCGCCTCCGGCATCCGCTCGAGGATCTCCTCCGCCTGCTCCTCGGGGAGGGTCTCGACGACGTCGGCGGCCTCGTCGGGCGGCATCCGATCGAGGATCGCGGAGACTTCGCCCTGGTCCAGCGCCTGGACGAGGGCGAGCAGGCTCTCGTTGTCCATCTCCGAGAGGACGGCGCCCGCCGTCTCGCGCGCCAGGTGGCGGAAGAGGGTCACTTGCTGCTCGATCGGCAGCTCGCGGAGGGCGGCGGCCAGGTCGGCCGGGTGGATGGCGGCCAGCCGTTCGCGTAGCTGCTCGGCGTCGTGCTCCTCGACGAGCCGCCGCAGCTCGTCCAGCAGGCGAGCCGACTCTTCGACTTCCATCAGTCTTTCGGGGGGGTCTCGGAAGACCCCCCCAATGCCCCCCGGAACGGCGCGCCGCCGGACGTCGCGGGGCTGGGGGGCGCGACGAGGCGCGCGAGCCCAAAGATCGCGCCGCCGGACGTCGCGGGGCTGGGGGGCGCGACGAGGCGCGCGAACCCAAAGTTGCGCCGGCGGAGCCGGCGCTCGGAGCGGAACACCGACCGTTGGCGGTTCGGCAGGGCGTCGCGCATCGTCACTCCGACAGACTCCTCAGGCGACCGGCGGCCCCGCCGGTGGCGCCGGCGGCCGGGCACCGGCCGGCACGGTGGGCTCGCGGGCGCCGGCCGTCGCGCGCGCGCGCTGCCAGCGGCGGAGACGGCCGGCCAGACCGAGCAGCCCGGCTATCAGCGCGCCGGCGGTGGTGGCCCCCAGGGTGACGACGGCCACCGACGACTGGAGCTGCCAGCCGAGGAACTTCAGCGTGACCGGCTCGTGGTTCTGGAGGGCGAAGACGGCGACGGCGAGGAGGAGCAGGGTGACCAGGATGAAGAGCAGCTGCATCGACTACGACCGGAGTAGGTCCTTTATCTCGGAGGGGGGCGATGCCCCCCTCCGAAGCCTCCCCCCGAAGTGGCGCGGGCAAAGCCCGCGGTCAGAGCGCTTCGTTCCGAGGGTCGTCG
>DASYUM010000090.1:0-24391 GCA_036001225.1 Candidatus Methylomirabilota bacterium
GCCGGGGGTCGCTGGTTCAAGTCCAGCATCGTCCACCAGTTCCTGACCGGCGAGCCCCGCGGCTCGCCGGTGCGTACTTCCCGACCGGACCTAGCGTCGCTAGCGGCCGCCGCAACCACCTACGCTCGCTGCCGAGCGTCCACCTCTCTCGCCAGAACCGCGATCGAGGAGGATCCCATGCCGACCACACCGACGACGAAGAAGAAGACCCGCTGGTCGCTCGAGGGTCAGGGTTACGAATTCTGCAACTGTGACTTCGGGTGTGGCTGCAATTTTGGCGGCTTCCCCAACTCGGCGGACGGGAGCTGCCGGGCCTTCGTAGGGCTCAAGATCACGAAAGGCGCGTGTGGTGACGTCAACCTCTCCGGGGTGAAGTGGGCCGGCATCTTCGCTTGGCCGAAGGCGATCCACGAGGGGAACGGGAAGGCCGTCTTCGTCGTGGATCCGGCGACCAGAAACCCACAGATCGACGCCCTGGCCGACATCTTCAGCGGCAGGCTGGGCGGGAATCCGTGGGAGATCCTCGGCTCGACCTATCAGGTCGCGGGGCTGGTCAAAGCCAAGATCACGATCGAAGGGCGTGGTCGCAAGAGCACGTTCCGGGCCGACGGCGTCGGTGAGGGACGAGGCGACACGTTCAAGAACCCCGTGACCGGCGCCGAGCACCTGGCCGATGTTCACCTTCCCAAGGGTTTCATCTGGAAGAGGGGCGAGTGCGGCCAGGGGTCGTTTCAGGCGGCTGCCCAGGGGCTCTCGGTTTCGTCGGAGAAGAGTAATTGGATCTACTACGAGTTCCACTGGTCGAACCGGTAGCGCCGCCGAGCCCGGTCTCCTGGCAGCCAGTTTGCTCTTGACGCGCTCCGGCTAGGGGGCATAGTGGCGCCAGGCAAGAACGACCGCTCGCCAGCATCGCGGGCCCCGTCGCCTCTCAGCGAGGCGGACGGCGGCCGCGCGACACTGCGCGGGCAAATTCACGAGCTGTTCGGGGGGCTGTCGACTCGCGTCTCGAGTTTGGTCGGCAGCCCGTGGGCGTTCATGCTGGCGGTTTCCACGATCGTCGTGTGGGCCGTCATGGGGCCGCTGTACGGATTTTCGGACACCTGGCAGCTCATCATCAACACCGGCACCACGATCGTCACCTTCCTCATCGTCTTCCTCATCCAGCACACCCAGAACAAGGACGCGCGGGCGATTCAGCTCAAGCTGAACGAGGTGATCGCCGCGCTCGAAGGTGCCTCCAACACGCTGATCAACGTGGAGAAGATGTCGGACGCCGACCTCGACCGGCTGCAGGAGCGCTTCCAGCAACTGGCCGAGCACATCCGGGTGACAGGGGAGGCGCGCCGGGCGCACAGCGTGGAGGAGGAGGAGCGGGTCCCGACCGAACAGTCGGGCCGAGCCTGAGGACCTCGGGCGAGGCCGGGCGGACGGCCCTACGCGGGCGGCGGCTCCGTTCGGGTGTCCTGCCACCCGCAGTGAGCGCAGCGCAGGGTGGTCTCCAGCGCCGTGTCGGTCCAGCGGGTGAGCCTCACGGCGATCTCGTGGCGCTCTCCCTCGCCCTCGCAGCGGGGGCACTTGGTAGGTACGCCGGCCGGCTCGCTCGCGCGGTCAGAAGACATTGGGTCGGATGGCGCGGACCCAGTACTGGCCGTCTCGTTCCTCACAGGTGACCGTAACGCTGACGCCGGGACCGATGCCATCGAGCGCGATGTCTCCAGGCAGCCGAAGCTCCGTGCTGCCGACGAGGATGGTGCGCTGTAACTCCTCGATCTTCACGATCATCCCGACGATCACTGCCATGCCGCCCTCCTTCGCGTGTCGTCGGCCTTGGCTGCGTCTGCCGATCCACGATGCAACCGGGATACCGCTCTGGCGGGAACACGCTCGAGGGCCCGGCCCGCTGCCGCGAGCCCGGGGTTTGGGCCGGGCGCGACAGGGCCGGCCGACCCCAGAGTCGGGAAGAGCTTCCCGGTACGCCGGCCGGGGCCCCGGCGCTTGCCGACCGCGAATGATCGTAAGCACCGCTACTTAGCTGAACCGCCGGCGTTGGCACCTCCCTTGCCCTCATGTGGATGGCCCGCGGGCAACCCGCGGCGCGGAAGGGAGAGGCAAGCATGCTGAGGACGACGTTGAGGAAAGAGCGAGATCTGACGCCGCGGGAGAACGAGGTGCTGAGGCTGGTCGCCGCCGGCTGGACCTCGAAAGAGATCGCCACCCAGCTCCAGATCAGCCCGAAGACGGTCGAGGTCTTCCGGCAGAACCTGCTCCGCAAGGGAGGGGCGAAGAACTCCGTGCAGCTGGTCCTGACCGCCCGCGCCCGTGGCTGGCTCGGGAACGGGGAGCTGGTGCCCCAGGACGCCTGAGCCGCGGATTCCGCGGCTCTAGCCGACGATCCGGGCGGCGGGCTCGGTCGCCGGCCCGACGCCTGCGGGGACCGGCCCCGGCGGCGTCGAGCGGATGATGCGCTCCAGGATACGGACCAGCCGGAGGTCGTAGGCCTGGTGGCCGGCCTGGCGCAGCACCGCCAGCGCCCGGAGGGCCGGGAGCGGGCGCTTGTGCTTCCGTAGGGTGGTCATCGAGTCGTAAGCGTCGGCCACCCCGACGATCTGGCTGAAGGGGTGGAGGTCCCAGGTCGGCGCCACCGACGGGTACCCGAGACGGTCCTCCCGGATCTGGTGCTCGAACGCCACGATCATCGGTAACCGGTTGAAGCCCGGCAGCCGGCTCAGCATGTCGGCGCCGCGGACCGGGTACCGGCGTATGATCGCCCACTCCGACTCTTCCAGTGGCCGGCTCTTGTGCAGGATCTCCAGGGGGATCGTGATCTTCCCGAGGTCGTGGAGGATTGCCGCCATCGCCAGCTCCCGCAGCTCGGGATCGGGGAGCCCGATCAGGGCCCCGATACTGATCGAGAGCACGCACACGTTGACCGAGTGGTAGAGCGTGTACTCGTCGTAGGACTTGATGTTGGCCAGACGAAGGACCAGCGAAGGGTCGGCCATGATCTGGTCCATGATGGCCGAGGTGAGGATCCGGAGCGAGGAGAGCTGCTCCACGGTCACCGCTTCGCCGCGCAGGATTCCCGCCTCCACCATCCGCAGCATCTCCACCGCGCCGAAGTAGGCCCGCCGCGCCATCACCTCGCTGGTCTGCTCTTCGCGCCGGGCCGGCTCCTCGAGGACGATGTGGGTTACGCTCTTGCGCTCCGCCCACGAGGCGACATCGTCGCGGGTCCCACTGCCGAGCAATTCGGCCAGGGCTTCGATCTCGCTCTCGGTCACCCCGGCGTGGAAGATGACGGCGCCGATCCCCCGCTCGGTCTGGCAGAGCTCGATGAACCGGCGGTACATCATGCTCTCCCGGGGCAGGATGCGGTTCCCCGCGATGAGGAGGTCACCCAGGAACCGATACTCGAGCGCGCTCTGGTACTGGAGGCAGGCCACGACCGCCTGGTGGAAGCTCTGCAGCGCGCGCTGGATCTGGGGATGCCGGGGCGGATAGAGGCCGGTCAGGCGGAGGAGCCCGTTGAGCTGGGCGAAGACCTGCTCGACCTGGTCGCGGGGCAGCTCGCTGATCGACACGTCAGGCCTCGCGGGCGGCGGTGGCCGTCGGGGTTCCGGACTTGAGCGCCTCGCCAGCCAGCCCGCGGACAGTCCGCTCGTTGCGTTGCCAAGGCCACACGCGGCGCTGGGCGATCGCCGCCAGCACCGCCCGCGCCTCGGGGCTGCCGATCGACGCGAGGGCGGTGATCATTTCGCGCTTGACCAGCAGGTCCGACGCCGTCTTGGTGGGCGTGGCCAGGAACTCGCGCAGCGGGGCCACGGTGCTGGCGTCCATGAGCGCTCCGAGGAGCCGGATGGCGGTGAGCCGGACCTCTCCGTCAGGGTCGGCGAGGTAGTCGAGCAGGGGCTTGAGCGCCTGCTTGCCGCCCAGCGTCGCCAGGGCCCGGGCGACCTCGCGACGGACCTGCGGGTGATCGTGGCGCGTCACCTTCTCGATGTCGCCCAGCGCCGCCGGGTCCCCGATCCGGGCGAGGAGACCGATCATCGTGCGGGCGACCCCCCATCGGGCATCGCCCACGCGGGTCCGGAGGGCGGGAGCGGCCGTCGGACCCAGGGCGGTCACCACGTCGAGCATCCGGCCTCGGGGGCCCGCGTCCTGCTCGTCGACGAAGATCCCGACGAACTCGTTGATCGCCTCGGTGCCCAGGATGCGGAGGTATTCGGTGACCTCGGCGACGACGTCCGGCCCTTGGCCACGGCGGAGGAGATCGGCCAGGGGCGAGATCTGGGCCCGGCCGGCCAGGCGGTGGTAGAGGAGCTGGAGGCGGGGCTGGTGCTCGGTCAGCCATTCCGGGCGGAACGGGTCGCCTTGAGCGAGCCCGCGAAGGATACGGAGCGCAAGGCCGAGTTTGTCGCGCGAGATCGCCTCGGTGACGGCCTCTTCCAGCCCGTCCACCAGCAGGACCGGGTATCCCTCCGACTCCGTTTCGGCAATCAGGTGGAAGAAGACGCTGACGCTGTGGCCGAGCGCGCTCTCCGGGGTTGACCCCGCCCGCCCGGCCGCCCGGAGCTTGAGCAGCTCGGGGTCGTCCTCGGCGATGAGCGGCTCCAGTGGGACGGCCGCCACTTCCTTCTCGGCGAGGGCGTCTTCCAGGCTCTCGCTGATCCGGGACTTCTTCCACTCCTCGGACGGGATGGCGTCGATATCGGCCTTCAAGGCCTCCAGGGTGTCGGCCGGGATGACCCCTACCAGCTCGGCGAATTCGTCGCCGCTGAAGCGCGTCAGCAAGTTGACGATATTCAGGTCGGTCCGCACGGCCGGCATGAGCCAGGCGCTGAAGAGGGTGGTCCGGAGGGCGTGGGGCAGCGCGATCAGACACTCGTTCATCGTGCGGTAGCGGATCTCGCGGTCGGGCTCGACTTCGATCATCGGGATCAGCATCTGGACTGCCGCGAAGACCACGTCGGCTCGGTCGTCGGGCTGGGCCAGGTCGAGAAACCAAGCCGACAGTCGGAGGCGGTCATAGGTCAGGCCGCGGAACTGGTCGCCGAGGGCCTCGAGGATCGCCTCGACCAGGCCGTCGAGGAGGTCCAGGCGGGCGGTGGCCATATCGGCGGGGCCGCGCCCAGCGGTGTCGCCGCCCCACAGCGGACCTCGCAGCAGGATGTGGCCCACCTTCCGCTGGTCGAGGAGCGCCGGCAGCCCGCCGGCGGCGTCCAGTTCTTCGTAGCGGAGGTTCAGGCAGTCGATCAGCTCGCGCAGCTCGCGCGGCTCGACGCCCGGCTCGATCCCGAACTCGGTGATCCGGCGGGTCTCCAACTCGAAGCGGAAGGTTTCCAGCGCCGGATCGCGAGTGGCGACCTGGCCGCCATCCCACTCGAAGCGGCCGGGGGCGATCCGGAGGAGGGGCGGCAGCCCGTCCTTCAGCGCAGCCTCCACCGAACGGTGCAGGCGCTGGAGCCACTCGGCGGCCAAGGGGTTTCCCGCCGGGTAGAGCTTCAGCGCCTTCTTGGCGCCGAGCAGCTCCTTCAAGAAGCCTTCGACGACCTGGGGAACCTGCGCGGTTGCCATGACCACCTCGACCGGACGCGTCCGAAGGCGCGCGCCGGGCTTTGAGCGGCTCATTCTAGCAGACCGCCGCCGCCGTCGGGAAGCAATGCCCGCGCCTTGACACTCGCGCGGGCGGTGGGCTACAAGGGTGCCAGCGTGCCCCGCGCTCGGCTGTCCCGCCGCGCCCGTCCCTCGCGCCTCGCCCCCGACTACGGCGCCCTGCCGACCGAGCAAGCGAACCCCCGGCTCCGGCGGCTCGACCGCCTCACGACGGCGGACCTGGTCGCCGCCATCACCGCCGAGGACCGGCGGGCGGCGGCCAGCGTCGCCCGGGTGCGGCGGCCGCTCGCTCGCGCCGTGGACCTGATCGCCGAGACGCTGCAGGGCGGGGGGCGCCTCCTCTACGTCGGCGCCGGAACCAGCGGGCGACTCGGCGTCCTCGACGCCGCCGAGTGCGCTCCCACGTTCGGCGTGCCAGCGGGACGCGTGGTGGGAGTGATCGCCGGCGGCCGCCGCGCGTTGACCCGGGCGGTCGAGGGGGCCGAAGACCGCCGGCGCGACGGCGCCCGAGCGATGGCGCGCTTGCGGGTGGGCCCGCGGGATGTCGTGTGTGCCATCTGCGCCAGCGGCG
This sequence comes from Candidatus Methylomirabilota bacterium, assembly GCA_036001225.1. Lineage (GTDB taxonomy): Bacteria > Methylomirabilota > Methylomirabilia > Rokubacteriales > DASRDR01 > DASYUM01. Next base: position 6,185 of record DASYUM010000090.1, read on the forward strand.
TGACGCCGTTCACGCTGGGGGCGCTGCGGGCGGCTCGCCGTCGGCGGGCGCGCACGATTGCCGTCACCTGCGCGCCGTCGCCGCGGTTGCGGACGCTCGCCGAGGTCGTCGTGGCGCCCCCGGTGGGCCCGGAGGTCCTGGCCGGCTCGACCCGGATGAAGGCGGGCCTCGCCACCAAGATGGTGCTCCACACGCTGACGACCGCAGCCATGGTCCGGGCCGGCAAGGTCTACGGCAACCTGATGGTGGACGTCCGGCCGACCAGCGCCAAGTTGCGTGCGCGCGCGCTGCGAATCGTCTCAGGCCTGACCGGGCTCGCCCCCGGCCGAGCCCGCGGCCTCCTCCGGCGCGCCGGCAGCCTGCCGAAGCTCGCGATCCTCATGCACCGCCGCGGGGTCTCGGCCCAGGCCGGACGCCGGCTCCTCGCGGCTCACCGCGGTCACCTCGGGCCGGCGCTGGGCGAGTGAGGTCGTGGCCGCCGATCCTCTGGCCGCGCTGCTGGCCCTGCGCGATACCACGCCGCGGCGGATCGTGGGGCTCATGTCCGGCACCAGCGCCGACGGGATCGATGCGGCGCTGGTCGAGATCGCCGGCGCCGGCGCGGCGACCCGGGCCCGCCTCCTCGGCTTCGCCGCCTCCGCGTACGCCCCGGACCTCCGGGGCCGCATCCTGGGCGCGGGGGAGGCGACGGCGGCGGAGGTGACTGACCTGCACTACCGCCTGGGGGAGGAGTTCGCCCGGGCCGCCCTCATGGTCATCGAGCCGGCCCGTCGCGCCGGGCTCGCGGTGCACCTGGTCGGTTCGCACGGCCAGACGGCGCGGCATCACCCCCGGGCCGGTACGGCCGACGGTCGGGGCGCCACGCTCCAGCTCGCCGAGCCGGCGGTGATCGCCGAGCGCACGGGATTGCCGGTGGTCGCCGACTTCCGTCCGCGCGACGTCGCCGCCGGTGGGGAGGGTGCCCCGCTCGTCCCGCTCGTGGATTGGCTGCTCTTCCGCGCGCCCGGCCGCCGCCGGGCCTGCCTGAACCTGGGTGGCATCGCCAACATCACCGTGCTGGCCGACCGGCTGGAGGACGTGCGGGCGTTCGACGTGGGGCCGGCCAACATGCCGCTCGACGCGGTGGTCAGCGCCTGGAGCGGCGGGATCGAGCGCTTCGACCGGGACGGCGCCCGAGCCGCCGGGGGACGGGTCGAGCCGCGGCTCCTGGAGGAGCTGCTGGCCCATCCCTTCCTGGCCCTGCCCCCGCCCAAGTCGACCGGGCGCGAAGCCTTCGGCGCCGCGTTCGTCCGTCCGTTGCTCGCCCGCTTCGTAGGCCGCGAGGCCGACCTCCTGGCGACGCTCACCCGTTTCGTGGCCGAGGCCGTGGCCGGCGCGCTTCGCCGCTTCGTGCCGGCATCCGCCGACGAGGTGCTGGTTTCCGGCGGCGGCGCCCGCAACCGCGCGCTGATGGCGGCGCTGCGGGAGACCCTGGCCCCGGCCGCCGTCCGGTCGCTCGAGGAAGTCGGTATGGATCCGGACGCAAAAGAGGCCGTGGCCTTCGCCGTCCTCGCGAACGAGACGCTCTTCGGCCACCCCGGGAACTTGCCGGGCGTGACCGGGGCGGCCGGGCCGCGGGTTCTGGGCAAGATCGTCCTCGCCTGAGGGCGGGGCACGTCCGGCCGCGCTCGCGGAGCGGCCGGTGGCCTCTAGAGATTCGGGAACAGCGAGGGCTGGTCAGCGGCCGGGCGGCGTCGGCGGGGGGCCGCGGTCGGCCGGGACGGCGACGGCTTCGGCTTCTTGGGCGCGGCCGGCCGGCGGCGCGGCCCGGGACCGGTCCACCCCTTCTGCCGGGCGATCTTGTCGCCCTGCTTGATGACGAGGAGGTCCACCAGCCGGGCCAGGGGGTGCTGGAGGAGCATCAGGTACTTGAGCCAATAGCGCGGCGTGAAGGCGAGCGTACGCATCTCGTCGAGGGCGAGGGCCAGGGCCGCTCGGTCCCCCTTGCGGCCGGCTGCGCGAAGCCGCTCGAGGATGCGGGCCTGACTGGTTCGACTGCCGGCGCTACTCACGGGCCCGGCCGGCGCTCACGCCGCACAATCCGCACGGCGCTGACCACGACGAGCACGAGCGCGACGACGGTGCCCGCCGCCTGCTTCCAGCCAAACCCCGGATACCCGCCGATGCCGATGAGATCGGCGGTCAGCGACAGTACGCCGAGGCCGGTGCCGAGCACGAGGAGGATCCAGTCCAGCGCGCGCACGCGTCGTCTCCTGAGCCGAGCACGCCGGCTCGCCCGGACGCGCCCGCGCGATTCTAGCACGCGCCTGTCGCGGCGAGCCGGACCAGCGCTTGGCTCGCGTGCGGCCGACAGTGTAGACTCGGTGCCGTCCGTCGGAGCACCCAGCCAGGCCGCCCGCCTTCACCCTGCACGCGTCGAGGGAATCGGCGCCGGGAGCCCAACGCATGACCACCATCGGGTTCGTCGGAATCGGGAACATGGGGTTGCCCATGCTCACCAACCTCGTCAAGGCCGGCCACCGGGTGGAGGCGTACGACATCCGGCGGGAGGCGCTGGACCTCGCCGTCCAACGCGGGGCCACCGCCGGCGGCTCGGCCGCCGAGACGGCGGGGCGGGTCGAGGTGCTCATCACGATGCTACCCAACTCTCCCGAAGTCGAGGCCGCCTATCTGGGCCCCAAGGGCGTACTGGAGGGCGCGCGGCCGGGACTCGTCTGCATCGACATGAGCACCATCGACCCGGCGACGACCCGGCGGGTCGGCGAGCGGTTGGCCGGCGCCGGCGTGCGCATGCTGGACGCGCCGGTCTCGGGAGCGGTGCCGCGGGCGGTGGAGGGGACCCTGACCATCATGGTGGGCGGCGAGGCGACGCTGGCGGAGGCGATGCGCCCCATCCTGGGGGCGATGGGTCGGAACGTGATCCACGTCGGGCCCCTGGGCGCGGGGGAGGTGGCCAAGATCTGCAACAACCTCGTGGCCGGGGTCTCGATGATCGCCGTCGCCGAGGCGTTCACCATCGGGATGCGGGCCGGCGTCGATCCGCGCGTGCTCCACGAAGTCATCAGCAAGAGCTCGGGCAACTGCTGGGCCATCGAGCACAACTGTCCGGTGCCCGGGCTGGTCCCGAAGGCCGCGGCCAACAATGCGTTTGCGGCCGGGTTCATGACGGATCTCATGGCCAAGGATCTGTCGCTGGCTCGGGCGGCCGCCCGCGATCTCGGGGCGACCTGCTTTTCGGGCACCCTGGCTCATGAGCTGTATACGCTGGCCAGCCGGCACGGCCTGGGGCGAAAGGACTTTTCCTCGGTCATCCAGCTGCTGACGGCGGCCAACCCCTAGGCCCGAGCGCGCCGGGCGGCGCCGGGCCCCGCACGTTGCGCCGCTCCCCCGGAGGGAGCACGATAGAGGAAAGGGGGAGCACCATGGCGCGACGAATCGCTATCTGTCTGATCTTCGTCGGCACCATTGGAGGGATGATTGCCGTCCGCCCCGCCGGAGCCCAGTCGCCGGCCGGCGGTCTCGAGATGACGGCCCCGCCGGCCCGCCCGGCTCCCGAGTTCGGGCTGGAGCCGACCATGCCACCGGAGCAGCAGGGGAGCCGGGACCAGGAGTTCTACCCGGGGCTCGTCAGGAGCCGGCATGAGCCGGCGTTCGTCAAGCCGTTCGTGGCCGACGTGCCGGTGTCGCGGTCGTCGCGCGCGCGAGTCGGGCTGAGCGGCTGGACGGCCCCCGCCCTTCCCTTCGATACCCGCGACTCCACCGGCGGGGTGGCGTTCGGCCTGACGATCCTGTGGGGGGCGCCAGCCGCCGAGGCCAAGCCGCCCGCGGCCGAGGGAGTCCGGTAGCGTTCGCTGGAGGCGGATGCGACGCGGGTCACGCCGGGTCCCGACGCCCCGCGGTGGCCTCGCCGCGGGGGCGTCGGTCCGTGGCGGTCCGGTGTCAGCCTTTCGCGAGCCCCTCGATCTCGCGCTTGGTCATGGCTTCGATACGGCTGAGCAGCGCCTTGACGCGCCGCTCGGAGGTGTGATCGGCGAGGATCAGCCGTTTCGACCGCGTTCCGTTCACGATGAATGCCACCCAGTCGTCGAGACTGGGCGTCCCGCGCCACTGAATCACCAGACCGCTCGCCTTGAGCTTCTTCCGACCTTCGGACTTGGCCAAGGGCTTTCGCGGGACATCCATGAAGATCCTCCGACGCGATCGTAGAACTAATGAGGGCAGAACAGCGCCATGACGCCCTCTATAAATCTTCTGTGACCGCGCGAGTGTCAAGAGTTTGTTTCGTCAATCACGGCGCGCTCCCGCGCGCGCGACATCAGCGGGAGCGAGGATTCATCTGGCGTTGGTGCGGGTGCTTCCCCCGGACTTCGATCTGTCGCGGCGCGGCGGCCCGCGCGGCACTGGGAGGCACGTCAGACGCGGCGAATCCGGTTCGGTGGATAGCGGTGGATAAGTGGATATCCTGGAGAACCCCGCGGCGCGTGATCATCGTCGATGGCGATTCGGGAGATCGCTCGGAATGACCGCTCCGCCGGCTCCATCGCGTGAGGTCGCCGAGCGGGTGGTCGCGGCCGCCCGGGAGCGCTTTGCTGTTCGCCGGGCGGCGCTGTTTCGGCTCGAGCCGGGCCTGGGGATCCTCACCTGCATCGCGTCGGCTGGTCCTGGCGGTGAGCAGGGCTGGGTGGAACACTCGCTCCCGGCCGGCGTCGGAGCGGCCGGCCGGGCCGTGGCCGAGGAACGGCCGGTGACGTCGGCCGACCTGCTCGCCGACGCGCGGATCCCGGTTGCTCCTTGGCTGCGGGACGCGATGGAGCGAGAGGGTCTGCGGGCGGTGGCGGCGGCACCGCTCCGGTTTGCCGGCGTGATCATCGGGGCTCTCGGCATCCTCGACGCGGCCGGGCGCACGTTCAGCGGCGAGGACCTCGGGCGACTCGCTGACTTCGCCGAGGAGGCGGCGGCCGGTCTGGCCGGCCGCGACCCGAGCTAGATTCCGCGCGGAGTGGACAATCAGACGCGTAGGGTGCGGCCTTACCCTGCGCGTGGTTACCCCAACGGACGCTAAGTCGCCAGGAGGTCCTTCACGGGCGTGCCGAGCCAGCCGGCCTCGCGCTTTTCCCAGTAGAGAGCGCGGAGCCGGCTGCTGAGCGGACCCGGTGTCCCGGTCCCGAGCGGCCGCCCGTCAACCCGGCTGACCGGCATGATCCCGCCTGCGGTCGAGGAGAGCAAGGCTTCGTCCGCCTCTCGCAGGGATTCCGGCGTCAGGTCGACCTCGCGCCCCGGCACCCCGAGCTCGGCGGCGAGGTCGAAGACGGTCCGCCGGGTGATTCCTTCCAGCACGTTGCGCCGCGGCGTCAACAATTCCCGGTCCTTCACCACGAAAAGGTTGAAGCCGGGCCCCTCGGTCAGGTAGCCGGCGGGCGTGCAGAGGACGGCGGTATCGGCACCTCGGTCCAGCGCCTCCAGGAGACCCCGCTCGAGGTCCATCCAGTTGAAGTTCTTGACCCGGGGATCGATCGCCTCGGCCGGGGTCCGGCGCGTGCCGGCGATGACGACGTGGACGCCCGCCTCCTGCCGACGGGGGCTGAAGATCCAGATGTAGGGGAGCGCGAAGCCGATGAACTTGTTCTGGCAGCGCCGCGGGTCGCGCTCGGCGAGGTCGAGGAATCGGCCGCGGGTGACGATCATCTGGACGTACGCGCTCTCCAGACCGGCTCGGTGGACGCACCCGGCCAGGATCTGCTTCAACTCGGCCGGCGCGTGCGGGCAGGTGAGTCGCATGCCGGCGCAGGATCGGAAGAAGCGGCCGACGTGGTCGTCCAGCCGGAAGAACAGGCCCTTCCAGACCGATACGGTGTCGTAGACCGCGTCGCCCCGGGTGAAGCCGACGTCGAAGATCGAGATCTTCGCCTCGCTGGCGGGAACGTACTCGCCGTCGATGAAGGCGATGCCCTCAGCCATTGCGCCCTCCTGGGCTTTCCGCCATACTCGGAAACCGCAGCCGAGCGTATCACATCAGCGCGCGAAGGGGGCTCCGATGCGCCTCGTCCGGATCGGCCACAGCCCGGACGCCGACGACGCCTTCATGTTCTATGCGCTCACCCACGGCAAGGTCGAGGTCCCCGGCGTCCGCGTCGAGCACGTCCTGGAAGACATCGAGTCGCTGAACCGCCGGGCGGCGACCGGCGAGCTGGAGGTGACGGCCATCTCTTGCGCCACCTATCCGGCCATCGCCGACCGCTACCGGCTGATGGACGCCGGCGCGTCCATGGGGAAGGGCTACGGGCCGATCGTGGTAGCCAAGCAGCCCTATCCGGAGGCGGCCCTGGCCGTCAGCTCCATCGCGGTGCCGGGACTGGGCACCACCGCCTACCTCCTCCTTCGCCTGGCCCTCGGGGATCCGCCCGTCATCGTGGTGCCGTTCGATCGCATCATCCAGGTCGTGGTCGATGAGCAGGCCCATGCCGGGTTGTTGATCCACGAGGGCCAGATCACCTACTCGGAGCAGCGGCTCACGAAGGTCATGGACCTCGGCGAGCGGTGGACGAAGGAGACCGGGCTGCCCCTTCCGCTCGGGGTCAACGTCACCCGCCGCGACCTGGGCGAAGACCTCGCCCGCCAGCTCTCCGATGCGCTGCGGGCGTCCATCCGATACGCGCACGCTCACCCCGACGAGGCGGTGGGGTACGCGCTCCGCTACGGACGGGGGATCGACGCCGAGACTTGCCGGAAGTTCGTCGAGATGTACGTCAACGACTACACGGTGACGCTCGGGGAGGAGGGGCGCCGGGCATTGGAGACGCTCTATCGGCAGGCAGTGAAGAGGGACCTGCTCGCGGCCCTCCCGCCCATCGATCCGCTGTAGCCTCAGCGCTCGCCGGCCGCCACCAGCGTCTCGACGGGGAAGGTCAGCCGCCCTCCCGTCGCCCCGCCGGCCAGCTGGCCGAGGACCTCGTCCCGGACGGCGCGGCGCTCCCCCGGGCCCAGCTCGAGATAGGCTTGACCGGCCAGCCCCGCCCCGGCCTCGACGACCGCCCAGTAGTCGGCGGCCGACGGGAAGCCGACCTCGCGTGTTTCCCGGCCCAGGCTGACGTTGCCGAATCCGGCGCCCGACAACAGCGCCTCCAACCGCGCGGGGTCGCCCAGGGAGCAGAGCCGGGCCGGCGTCCCGGCATGGGTTGCACGATGGCGGGCGATCGCCGTGAACACACGGGCGTAGAGCATGCGGTCGGGGCGGGTCAAGACGCACACGGCGACCCGACCTCCAGCGCGCAGCACGCGGTGAAATTCGGTCAGGCCGGAGGCCGGGCTCGGGAAGAACATGAGCCCGAGCTGGCAGAGGATGACGTCGAAGCGGCCCGGCCGGAAGGGCAGGGCCTGGCCGTCGGCGGCGACCACCCACGCCCCCCGGGCGGCGAGGCGGTCGCGGGCACGGGCCAGCATGGGCACCGACAGATCGGCGCCCACGACGCGGCCCGATGACCCGACCCGGGCGAGGGCGGCCTCGGCGGCCAGGCCGGTGCCCGTCGCGACGTCGAGGACGCGGTCGCCGGATCGTACCCGGGCGGCTTCGAGGAGCGCAGGGATGAACAGCCGCGAGAGGTCCGCCCCCGCCCGGTCGTAGAGCCCCGCGGTGCCGTCAAAGGTGAGCGCGCTCAGGTGCGGCTCAGTGGGGGCGGACCGGTGCGTAGAGGGTGGTCCTTTGGAGGGGCTGGAAGCCGGCCTCGCGGATGAGGGCGGCGATCTCCTCGACGGTGATGGTGTTGACGTAGTCGGCCGCCTTGTGCACGTTCTCTTCGAAGAGCGTCCCCCCCCAGTCGTCGGCCCCGAAGTGGAGCGCCACCTGGCCCGCCTTCTTCCCCTCCGAGAACCACGACGCCTGGACGTGGGGCACGTTGTCGAGATAGCAGCGGGCGACCGCGATCATCCGCAGGTACGCGTTGGGCCCCGCGTAGTGCTTGATCCACTTCTCCAGCAGCGTGTTGCCGGGCTTGAACGACCAGGGGACGAAGGCGGTGAAGCCGCTGGTCTCGTCCTGGAGCGCCCGCACGGCGTCGAGGTGGTCGAGGATGTCGTCGGGCTCCTCGACGTGCCCGTACATCATGGTGGCGGTCGAGCGAAGCCCGACCCGATGGGCCTCGCGGTGGACTTCCAGCCAGGCCTCCGGGCCGCCCTTCTTGGGGCTGATCCGCTGTCGGACGCGGCGGGAGAGGATCTCGGCGCCACCCCCGGGCAGGGTCTCCTGGCCGGCTTCCCGGAGCCGGGTCAGCACCTCCCCCAGCGGCAGCCCCGAGACCTGGACCACTGTCTGGATCTCCGACGCCGTGAAGAAATGCGGAAGCACCGCGGGGAAGCGCCGGCGGGTCTCGCGGACGAGGTCGAGGTAATAGTCGAGTGGCAGGGCCGGGTTGTGCCCGCCCTGAAGGAGGACGGTGGTGGCGCCCCGGGCCACCGCCGGCTCGATCTTGGCCATGACCTCGCCCACGCTGAGCGTGTAGGCCTCGGGGTCGCCGGGCTTCCGGTAGAACGCGCAGAACTGGCAGTCGGTGACGCAGACGTTGGTGTAGTTCGGGTTGGTGTCGATGACGAACGTCACGACGGGCGCCGGGTGGAGTCGCCAGCGGACCGCCTGGGCGAGTTGACCCAGGGCGAGGAGCGGCGCGTCGGTCAGGAGCCAGTGGCCCTCGGCCCGGTCGAGTCGCTCGCCAGCCTCGACCTTGGCCCGAAGCGTCGCCAGCATCAGGCCTCCAGGAGACCGAGCAACCGCCGAAACTCGGCGATGCCCTTCTCCTCATCGGGGCCGAGCCGGTACGCGAAGCCGCGCAGGTACGCGATGATCTGCGCCTCACTGAATCCCCAGGCCTGGACGTCCGGGCGGGCCCGCGCGATCCCCGGCAGATCGCGCAGCCCGGCCTCGAGCGCCTGATCGAGGGCCTGGCCGAGGGTGGCCCGGGCGGTCGGGCCGGCGTCGCGCCGCACCGCCCAGGCCGCGAACACGCACGGCAGTCCCGTCCACTGCGTCCACTCCTCGCCGAGATCGAAGCAGTAGGGGTGCGGCCACGGCCCTTGTCGCGCGCGGAGGGCGGCGTCGCCGATCAGAAGCACGGCGTCAGCCGGCTCGTCGAGCCCGACCAGGGCGGCGGGCTCAACCTCGTCGCGAAGCGCCAGCAGGACGCGGAGGAGCCGGACCGAGGTGGCCGTCTCGCTGGTCACCCCGATCCGGGCGCCGCCCAGCTCCCCCATCGGCCGGCGGGAGAAGAGGAAGACGCTGCGGGCGCGCTCCCGGGTCGCAATGCCGAACGGCAGCAAGCTGACCATGCTCTCGAGGCGGAGACAGTCGGCCAGGGCGAGGGGCCCGGCGTCCACGCGGCCGGCGGCGACCGCCTCGCCGAGGGCCCGGGGAGGGAGCGCGTCGGTGAGGGGCCAGGGGAAGGCGTGGAAGAACGGCTCGACGTTGAGGTAAGAGATCCGCCCGACGCGAAGCGGGAGCCGGGCGGTCAATTCCAGACCTGGACGATGTTGTAGAGGGCGTCGCGCTCGACGGGCACCTTGCCGGCGTCGCGGATCATCCGGAGGATCTGCTCGCGGGCGAGGCCGGCCGGACTCTCGGCTTTGGCGGCGTGGGCGATTCGCTCGTCCACCAGCGTTCCGTTGACGTCATCGGCCCCGAAGTGAAGGGCGATGGACGCGGTGGCCTCGCCCAGCATGACCCAGTACGCCTCGACGTGGGGGAAGTTGTCGAGGACGAGCCGGGAGGTGGCCACCATCCGGAGCGAGTCGATGGGCGACGCCTGGCGGGGGACCAGCCGGGTGTCGCCCAGCTGATAGAGCAGCGGGATGAAGGTGAGGAAGCCGGCCGTCTCGTCCTGGAGGGTGCGCAGGCGCAGAAGGTGGTCGATCCGCTCGGGATACGTCTCGATGTGGCCATAGAGGATCGTCGCGTTGGAGCGGATCCCCAGCTGGTGGGCGATGCGGTGGATCTCCAGCCAGCGCTCGGCGCCGGCCTTGCCGGTGAAGCGCAGCGCCTTCTGCAGCCGGGCCGAGAAGACCTCGGCGCCGCCGCCCGGCATCGAGTGGAGACCGGCCGCCTTGAGCCGCACCAGCGCCTCCCGGGGCTCGATCTTCCACCGGCGCCAGAAGTAGTCGATCTCGGCGGCCGTGAAGGCCTTGATCTGGGCCAGCGGCCGCTCGCGCCGGATGGTCCGCACCAGATCCTCGTAGTACTCGAACGGCCAGTCGGGATGGTGGCCGCCCACGATGTGGACCTCGCGGATGTCGGGGTCGATCATCCGCACGATGTCGTCGGCCGAGTGCTCGAGGGCGCCCGCCTCACCCTTCTTCCGCGCGAAGTCGCAGAACGAACAGGCGAGGACGCAGACGTTGGTCGGGTTGACGTAGCGGTTGATGACGAAGTAGACCCAGTCCCCCGACTTCTTCTGCTTGACGAAGTCGGCCATGCGGCCGAGAGCGAGCACGTCGGGAGTCTCCAGGCAGGCGAGGCCGTCGGCCGCGTCCAGGCGCTGACCGGCCCGCACCTTCTCCCACACCGGAGCCAGCCGCTGGTCGCGGAAGGTGATGTCGTCGAATCGAGTCTCCAAGCCGTTCTCCGGGGCCCGCGTCGGCGCGACCCGTCGCATTCTACGGCCCCGGAAGGGGATCGTCAACGCGGGATCGTGTTATAGTGCGGAGCGATCGTCCGGTTCGGCGGCGGAGGCTCGCATGAGCGGAGACGACCGGCAGTACTTCGAGGAGATCCAGGTCGGCGCCGAGTACGTCTCGCCCGGCCGCACGGTGACCGAGGCGGACATCGTCGCCTTCGCCGGCCTCTCCGGCGACTACAACGTCCTCCACACCGATGCCGAGTTCATGCGCAGCTCGATCTTCGGCGAGCGGATCGCCCACGGCCTGCTCGGGCTGGCCATCCAGTCCGGCCTCGGCACCCGGGCCATGTCCCGCCCGTTCGCGACCCTGGCCTTCCTCGGACTCCGCTGGCGCTTCAAGGGGCCGATCAAGATCGGCGACACGATCAAGGTCCGGATCAAGGTGACCGACAAGCGAGAGACTTCGAAGCCCGATCGGGGGATCGTCGTCCTCCAGCGGTCGGTGGTGAACCAGCGGGGCGAGGTGGTCCAGGAGGGCGAGACCGAGGTCATGGTCGAGCGGCGGCGATAGGGACGAGCGGCGCCGGTAGGGTGGAGACGCCCCGCTACTTCGAGGACATCCCGATCGGGGAGGCGTTGCGGACCCCGGCCCGGACGGTGACCGAGGCCGACCTCGTGCGGTTCGCCGCCATCGCGGGCGACTACGAGGGGCTCGACCGGACCGGAGGGGCGCCGGGGGCGGCGTCGGCGGTGCCCGAGACCCTGATCATCGCGCTCACCTCGGGCCTCGGCTTCCGGGTCCCGGTGGCCCAGCCCCTGGTCCTCGCGTTCATGGTGCTCGACTGGCGCTTCCTGACGCCGGTGCGGCTGGGCGACACCGTGCACTGCCGGATGCAGGTCACCGCCAAACGGGCTCTGAAGGAGGGCGGGGTTCTGGTGGAAAAGCGCGAGATCGTCAACCAGCGGGGCGAAGTGGTCCAGGAGGGGGAGTACAAGCTCCTGGTCGCCCGTCGCCCGCGCACCTGACAGGGGGCGGATGTGAAGAGGCTGCCGCGCCTCCTCTATTACCTCTACGCGCGCCAGCTGGAGGCCGAGGTCGGCCGGCGGCCCATGCCCCAGCACGTCGGCATCATCCTGGACGGCAACCGGCGATGGGCCCGGGCCCAGCGGCTCCGCGATCCCATCGAGGCCTACCGGGTAGGCGCGGAGAAGCTCGACGAGGTCCTGGCCTGGTGCGCCGACCTCGGAATCCCGGCGGTGACGCTCTGGGCCTGTTCCACCGAGAACCTGACCCGGACGCCGGACGAGGTACAGGGGCTGCTGTCGGTGATCGAGGCGAAACTGCGCGCGGTCGCCGACGATCCCCGGATCCACCGGCGGCGGGTTCGGGTGCGGGTGGTGGGCAAGCTCGACCTGCTTCCGGACTCGACGCTGATGGCGGCCCGCCGGGCCGAGACCGCGACGGCGGAGTATGGCGACCTCGCGCTCACCTTCGCGCTCGCCTACGGCGGGCGGCAGGAGATCGCCGACGCCGTCCGCCGGCTCATCGCTGACCGGGCCAAGCAGGGGGCCTCGCTGGACGAGATCGTGGAGGGGGTGACCCAGGAAGAGATCAGCCGCTACCTCTACACCGCCGACCTGCCCGACCCCGACCTCATCATCCGCACCTCGGGCGAGGTCCGCCTGTCGGGGTTCTTGCTCTGGCAGAGCGCGTACAGCGAGTTCTACTTCTGCGACGTCCACTGGCCGGCCTTCCGAAAGATCGACTTTCTGCGCGCCATCCGGAGCTATCAGCAGCGCGACCGTCGCTTCGGGGCGTAGCCTCCGTGCCGATAACCGTCGCATCCCGGCGTCCTCGGTCGTCGGCCCGCCTCAACATCGGGAGGCTCGCCCCGGACGGCGGGGCCCCAGCCCCGCGACGTCCGGAGGCTCGCGTGCGCGGCATACGCCTCGGCGGGCCTCCTCCCTGCGTCCTAGGGCTGCTCGGTTCTCGGCCCGGAGGGCGCCGTTGAGATGCCGCGGGTATTGATCACGACGGCGCCGTACGGCTCCGGCCACGACCGCGTCGCCGCCGCGCTCGCCCAGGCGTTCACCGCCGCCGGGGTGAAGGCCGAAACCGTGGACCACTTCGAACGGTTCGTCTCCCCGCTCTTCGCGCGGATGAGCCGGACGCTGTTCTGGGCGGTCCTGCGGGGCGCGCCGGGGCTCTGGGGGTGGGCCTACGCGCTGTCGGCGCGCCTGCCGACCCGGTCACCGGCGATGGCCGGGATGAATCGGCTGGGCGCGCGCGCGCTGGGGCGCTACCTGGCCGCCGTCCGCCCCGACGTGGTCGTCCACGTGCACCCGACGGCGGCGGGCGCGCTGGCTTGGCTCCGTGCCCGGGGCCTGACCGCCGTGCCCCAGGCGGTGGTGCTGACCGACTTCGCCGCCCACCCCCAGTGGATCTACCCCGACGTGGACCGCTACTTCGCGCCCTGCGACGCGATCGGCGGCGACCTCGTCGCTCGCGGGGTCCCGGCTGAGCGCGTGGTCGCCAGCGGCATCCCGATCGACCGCGCGTTCCTGGCGCCGGCCGACCAGGTCGCCCTGCGGGCCGCGCTCGGGCTCGCCCCCGACGTGCCGACCCCGCTCGTCATGGGCGGCATGCAGGGGCGGGTCGGTGGGATCGCCGAGACGTGCGAGGTGCTGGGCGAGCTCACGCTCGCGTTCCAGGCGCTCGTCGTCTGCGGAGGTCACCGTGGGCTCGCCGAGCGGCTGCGCGGCCGCTTCGCGAGCGACGCGCGGTTTCGGATCTTCGGACAGGTGGCCGACGTCCACCGGCTCATGGGGGCGGCCGACTTCGTCGTCACCAAGGCGGGTGCCTCCACCTGCGCCGAGGCGCTGGCGCTCGAGCGTCCGCTCCTCTTCTATCGCTCGCTGCCCGGGCAGGAGCGTGCGAACGAGCGGGCCATCACCCAGGCGGGGGCGGGCGTCCGGGCCGGGGACCGCGCCGCGCTCCGCCAGCACCTGGGGGTGCTCCTGGCGGACCCGCGACGGCGAGCCGGGCTGGCGGCAGCGGCGGAGCGGCTCCGGCGGCCGGAGGCGGCCGACACCGTGGCCAAGGAGCTGCTCGCCCTGAGCCGCGCCGGGGCCTGATGGGCGCCTTGCGCCAGGCGGCGCTCCTCGGCGCCGCGGCCTGGGTCGGCTACGGCTGGGGAGCCCAGTGCGTCCTGCCGCTGGTGGCCGTGCGGCGCGGCCCGGCCGGCCGCCGCCAGGTCAGCCTCACCTTCGACGACGGACCGGACCCGACGGCCACGCCGGCGCTTCTGCGGCAGCTGGCGGCCCGAGGCGTTCGTGCCACCTTCTTCCTCATCGGCGAGCGAGCGGCCCGCCACCCCGAAGTCGTGCGCGCGATCGCCGGCGAGGGCCACGAAGTGGGCACCCACACCTGGCGCCACCGGAACGCCTGGTTTCTCTCGCCGGCGGCGACGGCCGTGGAGATCGGGGGGGGAGCCGACATCCTGGCCGAGATCACGGGGCAGCGCCCGACCCTCTATCGGCCGCCGTGGGGGATCGTGAACGCCGCCGCGCTGCGGACGGCACGGCGGGAGGGACTGACCACCGTCCTGTGGTCGCTCCAGCCGGAAGGACTGCGGCCCCGAGAGCCCGAGGCCCAGCTGGCCCATTGCGCGAGGCGCCTGCACGACGGCGCCATCGTCGACCTCCACGACGCCCCCGGTCTCCCGGGCGCGCCGGACCGACTGCGGCGCCTGCTGCCCGGGCTCCTCGACCTGCTACAGGCGCGGAGCTACACCCCCGTCCCGGTGGGCACTCTGCTCAGCGCCGGCGCGTAGCGGGCGCCCCGCCCAGTCGCCGATATCCGATCAAGCGGGCCGAAAAAGTTTGGCCGCCGACCGGGCGGGGGCTAGCATGGGCGCGACCGAACTTCACGGGAGGAGGCGCACCGATGCCGAGGCTCGCGGTCGCGGTCGTGGTGGCGGCGCTGATCTGGCCGGCAGGGCTGGCGAGGGCCGAGGTGTCGGGCCAGCCGGACACCTTCATGAAGGATCCGCCCGGCGAGACGGTGTACGCGACCGAGCACCACATGGGCTTCTCGCTGCGCTCGTCCATCATCACCTGGCTGGGCGGCCTCACGATCGTGGACGACGGCGACCTGCGCGCGGCCGTGCGCGAGCAGTGGTGGGGTGACGACGTGCCGCTGGTTCCGCCCGACGCCGTCCCCTCCGAGCGGTAGCGGCCGAGCCCGTCAACCTCCGGGGGGCGCCGCCCCCGCCGATGTTCTAGAATAGGCGTCACCCTGTCATGGGAGGACGCCACATGGACCCGCGCCACAAGAGCCGCACCCTTCTCGAGGGGCCGGACCGCGCCCCCGCCCGCTCCTACTTCAAAGCCATCGGCTTCACCGACGAAGACCTGGCTCGCCCGCTGGTCGGCGTCGCCCACTGCTGGATCGAGGTGACGCCGTGCAACTGGAACCACCAGAAGCTGGCCGAGAAGGTCAAGGAAGGGGTGCGCGCCGCCGGCGGAACCCCGATCGAGTTCAATACCGTCTCGGTGACCGACGGCATCGCCATGGGAACCGAAGGGATGAAGGCCTCCCTGGTGAGCCGCGAGGTGGTGGCGGACTCGATCGAGCTGGTGGCGCGCGGCCACCTGTTCGACGCGGTGGTGGCGATCTCCGGCTGTGACAAGACCATTCCCGGCACGGTGATGGCGCTGGCTCGCCTCGACCTGCCCGGCGTGATGCTCTACGGCGGCTCGATCATGTACGGCGAGTACCGGGGGCGCCGCCTCACGGTCCAGGACGTCTTCGAGGCGGTGGGTGCCCACAACGCCGGGAAGATCTCGCGCGAGGAGCTGCACGCGATCGAGAGCCGGGCCTGCCCGGGAGCGGGGGCGTGCGGGGGCCAGTTCACCGCGAACACCATGGCCACCGTCTTCGAGATGATGGGGATCTCGCCCATGGGCTACAACGGGGTTCCCGCCGAGGACCCGCGCAAGCCCGAGGTCGCCTTCGAGACGGGCCGCCTCGTCATGGACCTCCTCCGCCAAGGCGTGACCCCGCGCCAGATCCTGACCCGGAAGGCGTTCCTGAACGGGATCGCGGGGGCGATGGCAACCGGGGGATCCACCAACGTGGTCCTCCACCTGCTGGCGGTCGCGCGGGAGACGGGCGTCCGGCTCTCCATCGACGACTTCGATCGGGTCTCGCGGAAGACGCCCCTCCTCGCCGACCTGAAACCGGCCGGCCGCTTCACGGCGCCCGAGATGTACCGGGCCGGCGGGATGCCGGTGGTGGCCAAGCGGCTCCTCGACGCCGGCCTCCTCCACGCCGACGAGCCGACGGTGACCGGCCGGACGATCGGCGAGGAAGCCCGCGCCTCGAAGGAGACGCCCGGGCAGGAGGTGATCCGGGCGCTGGCCAATCCCCTCAAGGCGTCGGGCGGCATGGTGATCCTGCGCGGCACCCTCGCGCCGGAGGGCTGCGTCCTGAAGCTGGTTGGCCATGACCGCCTGACCCACCGGGGGCCGGCCCGGGTGTTCGATCGCGAGGAAGATGCCTTCGCGGCGGTCAAGGCGGGAAAGATCAAGGCCGGCGACGTGATCGTGATCCGCTACGAGGGGCCCCGGGGTGGGCCCGGGATGCGCGAGATGCTGGCGGTGACGAGCGCGCTTCAGGGCGCGGGCCTCGGCGCCTCGGTGGCGCTCCTGACCGACGGCCGGTTCTCGGGTGCCACCCACGGCTTCATGGCCGGCCACGTCGCCCCCGAGGCGGCCGCCGGGGGGCCCATCGCCGCGCTCCGCAACGGCGACACCATCGTCTTCGACGTGAAGAGACGCCGGCTGGATGTCGAGCTGTCGGTGGCCGAGCTGCGGAAGCGCCTCCGGGGCTGGAAGGCCCCGAAGGTGCGCTACCGATGGGGCGTCCTGGCCAAGTACGCGCGCCTCGTCTCGTCGGCGTCGGAGGGCGCGGTCACCGGCTAGTTCCTTCGGGGGGGTCTCGGAAGACCCCCCCGATGCCCCCCCTTCGGTTGCGGCGGCAAAGCCGCCGCGCGGAGCGGACGACCAGACGCGTGGGGCGCAACTCCCGGAGGTGCGCCGTCAACCCGAGCCCCGGGACGCAGGTCGGGCGGGCGCCTACTCCTGCCCCTGCAGGATCAGCTTCACGACCTCGGGCGCGATCTCGCGCGCCCGCTGGTGCAGCTCGGCCTCGGTCAGGTTGGCGATGGGGTGGGGCATCACCGCGAACCGGTAGTACGGCACCCCCCACTGCTCGGCCATCGCGCGACCAGTCACCTCGAACACGTCGGTCACGATCGCCGCCGCCGGCACGCCGGCCCGCTCCAGCAGGATTCCGTCGAGCACACTGCCCGACGAGCAGGAGCCTCAGTCGCCGATCCCGGCGACCATCACGTCGCAGCTCTGCCGCAGCTCCTCGATGATCTCGGCATGGGCCGGGACGCTGGCGTTGTGCTTGCGCCACATGCGGGTCTCGGCGGCGCCGTACTCCGCCTTGAGGACGTCACCGAGCTTCTGGAGCAACCGGTCGGAGTTGAACTTCGTGTTCTCGATGAGGCCGATGCGTTTCCCCTGTAGCGAATCCGGGCGGGGGACGTAGGCGATCGGCTGCTTCGCCGCGTCCAGGGTGGGATCGAGGATCTCCATCATCGCGTCACCTCCTTGCTCACGGCCCGGGAGGACCGCTTGCTGCCCCAGCCGGGGATGAAGGCCGAGAAGGCGCCGGCCCGGCCACCGGCCGCCACCACGAAGATGTCATCCGGCGTCTCCACCAGGGGGCGCATCCGCGTCTCGTCGCCCGGCTGGACGGCGCCGGCCATCCGCTGAGTGCCCTTGAGGTGCGCGTGCGAGCTCTGCGTGTGATCGAAGAGGAAGCGCCGGATGTCCGGCTTGGTCCAACCGTCGCTGGCGATGGTGCGCATGTGCTCGCCGGCCAGGACCACCACGTACTGGGGCTGCCCCATGACGTTGCCGGAGATCCGCATGTTGTCGGCCAGCGTGGTGAGGACGCCCTCGGCGGTGTTGGAGAGCTGGTTGTAGAACTGGTGCGGCGCCTCGGCCGCCATCACGGTGACCGCGCGCTGGTCGGGCCGGAAGCCGCGCTCGGCGTGGAGCGGCGGCCAGGGGCTATCGGCCTCGTTCTCGGCGATGACGTAGGAGAGCTTGCCGGGGTGCCCCAGCGTCGACCGGTCGAGCGTGCCGGGGTGCGAGCCGCAGACGTTTCGCATGATCAGGCGAACGGCGCGCCCGATGGTCAGGTTCGCCCGCCAGCCGGGGCCGAAGAGGTTGTCGCCGGCGTTGATGTCCAGCTCACGGGCGATCGGACCGTTGACGACGATCAGCACCGCCGCGCCGCCCGTCGAGGTGCCGGGCCCGTGATAGCTCCAGGCCGGGTCACCGATCGCTGCCACCGCGGCCACCACCACCGGCATGTACTCGGGCCGGCAGCCCGCCATCACCGCGTTGATGGCGACCTTTTCGGCCGTCACCGTGACGGCCCGGTGGGCGATGTGAGCGACCTCGGCGCCGGGATCGAGCCGAGCCGCCGCCAGCATGGCTTCGACCACGCCGGGCGTGGGCGGCACCACCG
>DASYUM010000091.1:0-4802 GCA_036001225.1 Candidatus Methylomirabilota bacterium
CCTCTGCCGATTGGGCTACACCAGCAGGCCCGAAGACGGCGGGGGACCCGCCGGCGGCGGATCCCCCGAGGCACTGGAGGCGGCGGGCGGATTCGAACCGCCGGATAACGGTTTTGCAGACCGTCGCCTTAACCACTTGGCTACGCCGCCGTGTCGTTGTCTCCTGATGCAGGACCGGCCCCGGGTCGGCCGGGGCCGGTCACGACGACTGGAGCGGGAAACGGGATTTGAACCCGCGACCCCAACCTTGGCAAGGTTGTGCTCTACCCCTGAGCTATTCCCGCTCGATGCGCCCGAATTCTAACAAAGTGGGCTCACGCGGTCAAACGCGCGCCACCCGACCGCGTCACCCCGTGGCGCGCGCCTCCCGGAGAAACCGCGCCGCCTCCTCGGGGGGCGTCGGGTTGATGAAGAATCCCGTCCCCCACTCGAACCCCGCCACCTTGGTGAGCTTCGGCATGAACTCCAGGTGCCAGTGGAAGTGATCCAGCTCGACCGCCCGCAGGGGGGCCGTGTGGAGCGCGTAGTTGTAGGGCGGATCCCGGAGGATCCGGTTGAAGCGGCCGACCAGCTCGCGCAGCAGCCGGGCCAGCGCGTCCACCTCGCCCGGCTCGATGCTCTCGAACGTCGCCCGGTGGGCCACCGGCAGGACCAGGGTCTCGAAGGGAAAGCGCGGCGCGAAGGGCGCCATGGCGAGGAAGCCGCCCTCTTCGAGGACGAGCCGGGTACCGTCCCGCCGCTCCTGGTGGAGGATGTCGCACCAGACGCACCGCTCCTTCATCCGGTAGTACTGGCCCGCCCCCGCCAGCTCCTGCTCCACCAGCTCGGGGAGGATCGGCGTGGCGATGAGCTGAGAGTGCGGATGCTCGAGCGACGCCCCCGCCGGCGCGCCCTGGTTCTTGAAGAGGAGGATGTACTCGAAGCGGGGGTCTTTCTTCAGGTCCAGCAGCCGCTCCCGGTAGGCGAAGAGGACGTCGGACACCGCCCCGACCGACAGGCTGCCGAGGTTGGCGAAGTGGTCGGGGGTCTCGATGATCACCTCGTGGGCCCCGACCCCGTTCATCCGGTCGTAGATCCCCTCCCCGGTCGGCTGCAGGTCGCCCTCGATCTGGAGCGCCGGGAACTTGTTCGGCACCACCCGCAGCGTCCATTGCCCGGCACCCCCGGGCCGGAACGCCAGGATCTCGGGCGGCGTCTTGTCCTCGCTGCCCGGACAGAACACGCAGCCGCCCGGCCCTTTGAGCGTGGTGGACTCGGGGGTGAAGTCGGTCGGACGGCGGGCCCGCTCGGTCGCAATAATCACCCAGCGGCCGACGATGGGGTCCTTTCGGAGCTCGGGCACGACGCCTTCTCCTCGTTCTCAGCCGGCCGGCGGTTCCCAGAGCGCCGGCTCATCCTCGGGCCGGGCCTCCCGACTCAAGAGTGACGTCAGGGCCTCCCGTGGAGGCTTCCCCTCGAACAGCACCGCGCCCACCTCCGACATGATCGGCGTCGTCACCCCCGCCTTGCGCGCGAGGGCCAGGGCCGCCCGGGCGGTGAACACGCCCTCGGCGACCGCGCGCGTCCCCGCTTGCCAATCGGCGAGCGAGGTGCCGGCGGCCAGCGCGAGCCCGAGCTTGCGGTTGCGCGAGAGCTGGCCCGTGCAGGTGAGGATGAGGTCGCCCAGTCCGGCCAGGCCGGCGAAGGTCTGGGGCCGGGCCCCCAACGCCACGCCGAGACGCGTCATCTCGGCCAGGCCCCGGGTCAGCAACGCCGCCCGCGCGTTCGTCCCCAGCTCGAGACCGTCGGCGATGCCGGCGGCGATCGCCATGACGTTCTTCAGCGCCCCGCCCAGTTCGACCCCGGTCACGTCGGTCTGGGTGTAGAGCCTGAACGTCGGCGTGGCGAGGGCCTGCTGCAGTTCGCGGGCCAGCCGGGCGTCGGCCGCGGCCAGGACGGCGGCGGTGGGCCGGCCCTGGGCCACCTCGAGGGCGAAGGTGGGGCCCGAGAGCACGGCGATCCGGTCCCGCTGGCGGGGCGGCAGGACCTCGGTGAGGATTTCGGAGACGCGGGCGAAGCGTTCCTCCTCGATCCCCTTGGCCGCCGACACCAGGCGGGTGTCCGCCTCCAGGCAGCGGGCGAGATCGGTGGCGACCCGCCGGACCACGTGAGACGGCACCGCGACGATGACGAGGCCGGCCCCGCCGGCGGCCTCGGCCAGCGACCCGACCGGCCGCACGGCCTCCGGGACCGGGATGCCGGGTAGATACCATGGGTTCTCGCGGGTCCGGGTGAGCAGCTCCAGCAGCTCGCGCTCATAGACCCAGAGCTTCGGGGTGTACCCCGCCCGCGCGAGATGAATGGCCAGCGCCGTCCCCCAGGCCCCGGCCCCGATGACGGCAATCTGCTCGGTCACCGTAGCTCCTCGGCCGGGCCGAGAACCGAGCAGCCCAAGGACGCAGGAATGCGCGCCGCCGGGCGTCGCGGGGCTGGGGCCCCGCCGCCCGGGGCGCGCTGTCCCAAAGACCGACCCGAGGCGTACTCGGTTGCACGCGAGCCTCCGGACGTCGCGGGGCTGGGGCCCCGCCGTCCGGGGCGAGCCACCCAATAGCGAGGGGCGGCGAGGGCCGAGGACGCCGGGATGCGACGGTTATCGGCACGGCCCCAGGCCCCGGCCCCGATGACGGCGATTTGTCCGATCACCCTGGTTCCCGGCATCGGCTAGGTCCGGGCGGGCTCTCGCTCGCCGAACTTCCGCTCGGTGCCGGCGAACAGCCGCTCGATGTTGGCCCGGTGCCGCTCGGTGATCACGAGCGCGACGACGGCGGCGGCCGCCGCCAGCGGCCACGGGTAGCCGAGCACGGCGATGGCGAGCGGCAGCCCGAGGACCGAGCAGAGGGAGGCCAGCGACACGTAGCGGAACGTCGCGACCAGCGCGAGCCAGACGACGGCGGCGGGAAGGATCGCCCACGGCGTGACCCGCAGAAACGCGCCCAGTCCGGTCGCCACGCCCTTGCCGCCCCGGAAGCCGAGGAAGACCGACCAGCAGTTGCCGGCGACGGCGAGCACCGCCGCCGCCGCCGCCCACGCGGCCTCGGGACCGGCCAGGCTGCCGAGCCAGGCCCCGGCGTAGCCTTTGGCCACGTCACCGACCAGCGTGGCAACCGCCGGCCCGCGGCCGAGCGCCCGCAGGACGTTGGTGGCCCCGATGTTGCCGCTCCCGTGGGCCCGGATGTCCACACCGAGAACGCGGGCCACCACGTAACCGACCGGGATCGCGCCGACGAGGTAGGCGAGGCCGAGCCAGGCGAACCTCAACGCCAGCGGTCGTCCTCCTCCCGCACGAGCGCGTCGAGGTCGGTGCCCCGGTAGAAGCGGACGAAGTAGTCGATCCCCGAGACCACGGTCAGCACCAGGGCCGCCCACAGCATGCCCCGGGAGAGGTAGATGTACTCCGCCTCCAGCCCGACCGGCACGTTCTTCTCGAGGATCAGGAGCGTGATCGCCAGGTACTGGAAGGCGGTCTTGTATTTCGCGATGTCGGAGGCGCCGAGGACGACCCCCTGGGTCGCCGAAACGCCACGGAGCCCGGTGACCGCCAGCTCACGGCCCACGATGAGGACGACGATCCAGGCCCCGACCCGGCCGACCTGGACGAGCGAGATGAGGGCGGCGGCGACCAGCAGCTTGTCGGCCACCGGGTCGAGGAGCTTCCCCAACGTGGTCACCTGGCGGCGGCGCCGGGCCAGCAGCCCGTCCAGCCAGTCGGTGAGGGCGGCCGCACCGAAGAGGATCGCGGCCACGAGCGCGTGGATCGACTCGGTCGAGATGAGGAAGACAACCACGAGCGGGACGAGGCAGATTCGTCCGAGTGTCAAATAGGTGGGCAGGTTCACCCGTCGCCTCCGGCCGGTCCGACAACCCTCTCATTATGGCCGTCGCCGGCGAAGCGTGTCAATGCGCGCCCTCCTCCACCAGGAGCCCGCCGCGAGTGACCGGGACCACGTCGAAGATGTCGAGGGCGGCGCAGAGCGGGAGGTCGCCGCCACGTCCCTGCCCGACCAGCAGCTGCGCCCACGCCGCCTCGTCGAGCATCCAGCCGAGATCGGCCGCGTAGTGGCGGTAGAGGATGGCGGCCGCCCGCGCGGCGTCGGAGACCGAGGCACCCGGGCGAGCCTCGCGGAGCCGCTCGATCAGGAGGCCGGCGCACGTCGCGTCCTCCAGGCAGAACCGGCCCGATTCCCCGGCGCAGACGAGCAGCGTGTCGCCGGGCTCGCCCAGGAGCCAGCGCACGACGGCGGCCGCGTTGACGAAGCCGGCCACCGCCACCCGCTTGGCTCCCGTGACGGCGAGGAGGGCCCGGGTGCCGTTGGTCGTCGTGAAGACGACCGTGCGGCCGGAAACCCGGTCGGCGGTGTACTCGGCCGGGGAGTTGCCGCACTCGAAGCCGGGCGGCGGAGCGCCGCCTCGCTCGCCGCCGAGCAAGGCCACGCCGTCCGGCCAGCCCCCCGCGCGGTCGGCGGCCTCCGCCGGCGAGGCCACCGGGAGCACGGCGCGGGCCCCGTTGGCGAGCGCGGTGACGATGGTCGTCGACGCGCGGACGACGTCGATCACGACGGCGGAGACGCCGCCCAGCGCCGCGCGGCCCAGCTCCTCGACGGTAAACGCGACGTCGATCACTGCCGGGCCGATCCCCGTCGCATCTCTTCGTCCTCGGGCCTCGGCGATCTGCTCGGGTCTCGGCCCGGCAGCCTGCCCGCGGTCACCGCGGGGGAGACGCGTCCTGGTCGCGCCGGGCCCGGATGCGCAGCCGCAGCGCGTTG
>DASYUM010000092.1:0-14015 GCA_036001225.1 Candidatus Methylomirabilota bacterium
GCCCCCTCACGCCACTGTCAGCACCGCCCCCGGTCTACACGACGGAGCCGCCCCAGCGGGGGGAGCGGCGGGTGACCGTCAAGCAGGCCGGCGCGCTGCCGATCGTGATGGTCGCCTACAAGACGCCGGCCGCGAAGAGTCCCGATTTCTACGCCCTCGACGTCCTGGGCACGGTCCTGGGGGAGGGCCGGACCAGCCGCCTCTATCAGGGTCTCGTCGACCAGGAGCTGGCTTCGGCCGTCGAGGCCGGCGCTCCCAGTCTCCATGATCCCTTCTTGTTCTACATCACGGCGACCGGGCGGCCGGGCGTGGCCGCCGACAAGCTGGAAGCCGCCCTGCTGGACGAGGTCGAGCGGCTGAAGTCGGCGCCCATCACCGCCGCCGAGCTGGCCCGCGCTCAACGCCAGATCGAGGCGAGCTTCGCCTACCAGACGGACAGCGTGACCGCGCAGGCGCGCGAGATCGGGTACTGGGCGATGGTCGACGACTGGCGCTATTTGACGACCTATCTGGATCGCATCCAGGCGCTCACCCCGGCCGACATCCAGTCGGTGGCGCAGAAGTACTTCGGCGCCGACATCCGCACGGTGGGGCACTTCCTCCCCACCGCGGGGGGCGGCGCCCCCGGGGGACCACCGCCTCAGGAGGCGGCGGCCCGGGTGGAACGGGCGCCCCGGGGGGCGCGGCCGATCCCGCTCCCCCCGCCGCCGAAGACGCCCCCGGTCGACCGCCACATCACGCGCTTCACCTTGTCGAACGGCGTCACGGTCGTGGTGCAGGAGAACCCGGCCAGCCCGACCCTCGCGCTGCGAGCGAGCCTCCCGGCCGGGCGGATCCTGGAGCCGAAGGACCGGGCGGGGCTCGCCTCGCTGACCGCCGCCATGCTCACCCGGGGGACCGACACTCGAAGCCCCCTCGAGTTCGCGGCCGCGCTGGAGGACGTCGGGGCGAGCCTGGGAGCGAGCGCCGAGGCGCTGACCACGATGATCGCCGGGCGCGCGGAGAGCCGGGACTTCGAGCGGCTGATGGACCTGTTCGCCGACATGCTGCAGCGACCGGCCTTCCCGGCCGCCGAGCTGGCCCGGCTCAAGGGCGAGGCGCTCGCCCAGCTCGCGCAGGCGAAGGAGGACCCGGACAGCGCGGCCGAGCGCGCCTTCGAGCGTGCGGTGTACCCGGCCGGCCATCCGCTCCGGCCGGTGACGTTCGAGGAGGCCGAGCAGACGATCTCGGCCATCACGCGAGACGATCTGGTGGCCTTCTACCGGCAGCGCTACGCGCCGGACCACCTGATCGTGGTGCTGGCCGGGGACGTGCGCGCCGATCGGGTCCGCGAGGCCCTCCGGACCCGGCTCGGCTCCTGGCCGGCCAACCCGCAGGTCCCGCCGCTCCCGACCCTCGACGTCCCGCTGCCGGCCGCCGGGGAGCGCGTCGTCATCGGCATTCCCGACAAGAGCCAGACCACGATCCTCTGGGGTCACCCCGGCGGGCTCCGGCGGCGCGACCCCGACTTCTATGCGACCCAGATCATGAACCTCGTCCTGGGCGGTGGCGGCGCCCTCAACAGTCGGCTGGGGGCCGTCATCCGGGACGAGCTGGGACTCGCCTACAACGTCGAGAGCTTCTTCGACGCGAATGTCTACCCGGGGCCGTTCGAGATCGCCCTGGGGACGAATCCGGCCAACACCCAGCGGGCCATCGACGCGATGATCCGCGAGGTGAGGCGACTCCGGGACAACGGGATCACCCAGCGCGAGCGTGACGAGGCGGTGGCGTATCTGACCGGCCGTTTTCCCCTCCGGCTGGAGACCAACGCCGGCATGGCCGACATCCTGTGGGCGATGGAGTTCCATCAGCTGGGCGCCGACTACCTCGACCGGTACGCGGAGTACTATCGCGCCGTCACCGTGGCCCAGGCGAACGAGGCGGCCAAGAAGCACCTCCACCCCGATCGCGCGACCGTCGTCATCGCCGGCACCGTGGCCGACGGCCGGTGAAGGACGGCCCTTCCACCGCGGCCGGGCGGCCAAGCGAATGGACACGCCGAACCTGCCCCTGATCACCTCGGCCGTCGCCCCCGTGGTCATGGTGTCCGCGGCCGGCCTCCTGTTCATGGGTATGCAGACCAAGAACCTGCACCTCGCTGACCGGGTTCGCGCCCTGATGGTGGAGTATCGGGGCTTGGGGTCGAGCGCCGCCGAGACGGAGCGTCGGGACCGGATCGTTCAACAGCTCCGTCTGTTCGAGGTGCGGGTTCGGCTCAGTCAACGCGCGCTCGAGCTCCTCTACGCGGCCATCGTCTGTTTCGTGCTGACCTCGCTCCTGCTGGCGGCCGGCGCCTGGTCGACCAGCGAGGTACTGACGGTGGCCAGCGCCGGCATCTTCGTCGTGGGCGTCGGCCTGCTGTTGACCGCCCTGATCATGGAATTTCGGGAGATGCGGGTCGGGCTGAAGACCATCGGCATCGAGATGGAGCCCGCGCTGCGGGCGCCCGCCGAGAGAGGGGGCGAACCATGAGGATCCCGGCCGAGCGCCAGGAGATCTACGCCCGGTTGGAGCGGCGGGTCCCGGAGTTCGTGGACGAGCTGTCCGAGTTCGCCCGCGTCCCCACGATCAGCGCCCGCCGGGAGGCGGAGCAGGACGGCGCCGAGGCCACGCGCCGGATCCTCGAGCGGTGGGGGATCCCGACCCGCTTCCTGGAGGTGCCCGGCGGACCGCCGCTGGTGGTCGGCGAGGTCGTCGTCGATCCCCAGCGCCCCACGCTGATCCTGGTCAAGCTGAACAAGCATCCGGTCTACGACACCAACCCGATGTACCGGGCCATCCCCGAGACGGCCAAGGCCACCGTCGCTCCGGCCTGGCCGGGCCCCCAGACCGCCGCCTCGCAGCTGACCTGGGACCTGTACGTGATCCCCGACATGTTCGCCCAGTACGTGACGGGCAAGATGACCGCGCCGCAGGCGATGGAGTGGGCCGAGAAGGAGCTGAAGGAGATTTACGCCGGCCGGAAGAAGAAGGCCTGACCCCTCGTCCCCGGCACGGCCCGCCGCCCCCGGCGCCCTCGGGGCGGCGGGCCCCCCCGCCGCAATCGCCCCCCGGTGTATCCGACGGGATACACTCGCCGCGTGTTGCTCATTGACGCGTGCGATCGCGGCTTCCTACAGTGGGCGCGAAGAAAGGAGGACCACGATGATCCGCAGATCGGTCCTCGCTCTCGGGCTCTTGCTCACGCTCCTCGTCAGCGTCGCCATTCCGGCCTCGAGCGGGGTCTACCTCGCGACCTTCCCCGTGCTGGCCTCCGCACCGGTCAGCCCGTTCGCCGGCTGCACGGCGGACGCGGGCTCGGTGGGGACCAACTACCCCAACACCGAGGTCGAGCCGTGGCTCGATGTCAACCCGACGAACCCGAAGAACCTCGTCGCCGCCTGGCAGCAGGACCGCTGGAACAACGGGGGCTCGCGGGGCCTCGTGGCCGGCGTCAGCAAGAACGGCGGCAAGACCTGGAAGCAGGTGGTGATCCCCAAGCTCTCCGCGTGCTCGGGCAGTGACACCTACATCCGGGCCTCCGACCCCTGGCTCTCCTTCGCGCCGAACGGCGACCTCTACCACATCAGCCTCTCGACGACCGGCGGCATCACGTTCGAGGCGGGCTTTCCCGACACTGGGATGCTCGTCTCCAAGTCCACGGACGGCGGCCTGAGCTGGAGCGATCCCATCCCGCTCATCCAGGACCAGGGCCCGAACGTCCTCAACGACAAGCAGTCGATCACTGCCGACCCCCACGACGCGAACTTCGTCTACGCCGTCTGGGACCGGATCGCGAACGCATCGGAGCGGGCGGAACCGGTCGAGGTCTTCCAGCACGCCATCGGCTTCCGGGCCCCGACCTGGTTCGCGCGGACGACCAACGGTGGCGCGAGCTGGGAGACGGCCCGGATGATCTACGACCCGGGCGAGATCAACCAGACGATCGGGAACCAGATCGTGGTGCTGCCGAACGGGGACCTGCTCGACTTCTTCGACCTGATCTACAACTTCAAGAACGCGCAGGGGGTCCGCGGCTTCAACGTCGCCTACATCCGCTCGAGCGACCAGGGGGCCACCTGGACGCCCCAGGCGCGCATCGTGGACACGCTCTTACGCGTGACGGTGCGCGATCCCGACACCGGCGCCACGATCCGCACCGCCGACTTCAACCCCGACGTCGCCGTGGACCCGGCCAGCGGGGCGCTCTACCTGGCGTGGCAGGACGGCCGGTTCAGCGGCCTGACCCGGAGCGACGTGGCGTTCACGATGTCGACCGATGGCGGCCAGACCTGGACGCCGACCGTCCGGCTCAGCGTCAACTCCAACAACCGGTCGGCGTTCCTGCCCTCCGTGCACGTGGCCGGTGACGGCACGGTCGGCGTGAGCTTCTACGACTTCCGCAACCACATCACGGGCGGCAGCATGCTGAAGACCGACCACTGGCTGATCCACTGCCACCCGAGCCTCACCGACTGCACCAACGCGGCCAACTGGTCAGAGACCCATGTGGACGGGCCGTTCGATTACCGGAACTTCCCGGTGGCCAGCGGCCTCTTCGCGGGGGACTACCTGGGGCTGGCCTTCATCGGGAACACGTTCGCGACGCTCTTCATCCGCTCCGGCGCGACGGCGAACACCGCCGACGCCTTCTTCGCCACCGTCGGCCCGTAGAGAGCACTTCGGAGGGGGGGCGCCCGCCCCGGGCCGACCTGGGTGGCGGCGATGGCTGGTTTTGGCCTCAGTACCGGATCACGCCCAGCCGCCGCAGCACGCCGTGGATGCGCTCGGCGTAGGCGTTGAAGCTCGGGTACGCCCCGAGATGGGCCGGCCGCGGTCGGGGGAGGCCGATCGCGATCTCGTCGACGATGCGGCCGGGACTGGGGGACATCACCAGGACGCGGTCGGAGAGGCCGATCGCCTCCTCGATGCTGTGGGTGATGAAGAGCACGGTCTTGCGCGTTTCCATCCACAGCAGCTCGAGGTCGTGCCGGATCTGGGTCCGGGTGATCGCGTCGAGCGCCCCGAAGGGCTCGTCCATGAACAGGATCGAGGGCTGATGGATGAGGGCCCGAGCGATCGACACCCGCTGCCGCATGCCGCCGGAGAGCTGCTTCGGGTAACGGTCGGCCGCCTGGTCGAGGCCGAGCTTCTGGAACAGGAGCCGGGCGGCGTCCCGCGCCGGCGGCAGCGGCTGCCGGCGGATCTGCGGCTGGAGGAGGACGTTGTCCAGCCCGGTTCGGAAGTCCAGGAGGAGGTGATCCTGGAAGACGATCCCGACGTCGGTCAGGGGACGGTCGAGCCGGCGGCCGTCGATCAGGATGGCCCCGCTGCTGGCCGCCATGAGGCCGGCGCAGATCAGCATCAACGTGCTCTTGCCGCAGCCGGACGGCCCGATCAAGCTGACGAACTCGCCGCCGGCGATGGCGAAGGAGACGTCGTCGATGGCGGTGAACGGCCCGTTGCGGGTCTCGAAGCGCTTGCCGACGGCCTGGCCGACGATCGAGGCGCCGCCCGCCGCCGCCGGGGCCGCCGGCGGCCCTTCGATCACGAGGGGCAGGCGGGCGGGTTCGCCGGCAGGAACTCGGTGGTGTAGTAGTCCGTGATCGGACGGTCCTTAGGCAAGCCCAGATAGGTCGTGAGCAGGTCGTAGGTGATCTGCCAGTTCCGTTCCGGCACCCGCCCGAGGGCGGTGGCGCCCGGCGCGCAGACGAGCAGGAGATCGACCCGGAGCTGCTTGAGGATCTGCTCCTGGTTGGCGGACGCGAACTGCTCGACGACGGCGGCCGCCGCCGCCGCCGGATTGCGCCGGGCCTCGTCCCAGCCCTTCAGGCTCACGGCCACGAACTTCCGATAGAGGTCGGGATCCGCCTTCAGCTTGTCCTCCCGGGCGATGATCGACAACCCGACCGTCGGCACGCCGATGTCACGGTAGAAGAGGTCGGTGACCTTGAAGCCGCGGTCACGGATCTGCACGCTCTGGAAGTCGGCGCCGGCCAGGATGGCGTCCACCTTCTTCTCGAGGAGGGCGCCGACCAGCGCGGCGGGGTCGATGTTGACGATGTTCACCTTGGCCTTGTCGAGGTTGTTGGCGGCGAAGATGGGATCGAGGAGCGTCGTCTGCGCTGTCCCCGGCTGGACGGCGACGCGCTTGCCGACGAGATCCTTGGGGGACTTGATCCCGGTCTCCTCCAGCGAGATGATCGCGAACCCGTTGGTCTGCAGCACGGGCGCGATGATCTTGACCGGCCCGCCCTTGGAGCGGATCTGCATCGCCGCCGGGGCGTCGGCAAAGCCGACCTGGGCCTGGCCGGTGGCGACGAGCTGGGCGGTGGTGGCCGATCCCTTGCCCTCCTCGATCGTCAGGTCGATGCCGGCATCCTTGTAGAGCCCGAGCTTCCTGGCGTACATGAAGCCGGCCTGGGGCCCCCCGGCCAGGAAGTTGAGCGTCAGCGTCAGCGGCTTGGGCGCCTGCGCCCCGACGGGCGCCGGGCTGCCGGCGAACACGGCCGTCGTCACGATCACGGCCAACCAGGCTCGGCCAGTCATGGTCTCCTCCCGGTGATTGGTCACGACTTGCGCTGCCACGGCATCAACACGGTCTCCAGCGCCTGCACGGCGTAGCTGAACAGGAGGCCGACGAGGCTCAGCGCGACGAGGACCGCGAAGATCAGGGGCATGTCGAGGTAGCTGGTCCCCCGCAGCAAGAGATAGCCCAGCCCCGCGTTGGCCCCGACGAACTCGGCCACGATGGCGCCGGTGGCCGCGAAGACGATCGAGACCTTCAGCCCGGAGAAGATGTAGCCGAGCGCCGAGGGCAGCCGGATGTACCGGAACGTCTGCCACCAGCTCGCCCCCATGGAGCGGGTCAGGTAGAGGACGCGCTCGTCGAGCGATCGGAAGCCGGCCATGCTCGCCACCAGGGTCGGAAAGAAGCAGAGGAGGAAGGTGAACAGCACCTTGGGGAAGGGGCCGAAGCCGAACCACACGACGAAGAGGGGGGCCACCGCGATCTTGGGCACGAGCTGGAAGAACACGATCAGCGGGTAGAGCGACAGCTCCAGGAACCGGATGGACACGATCAGGAAGCCGAGCGGGACGGAGATCAGCGTCGCGAAGAAGAACCCCCACAGGATCTCCTTCGCGGTCACCAGCGTGTGCTGCCAGATGAGGCCGCGCGACTGGGCCAGCTTCGCCATGAACTCGGATGGCACCGGCAGGATGTATTCCGGGACCCCGAAGGCGCGGACGAGGAACTGCCAGCCCAGCAGCAGGAGCGCGAAGGCCGCCAGGGGATAGAGGATCGCCGCGACCAGGCCCCGGCGGTCGGCCCGCGCCGCGGTCACCGGGGGCGTGGGGGCGGTGATCTCTTCGTTCATGGTCGTCGCGGGTGGAGTGCGGTCTTCAGGTGGCCCATAATAGGCCAGAAGTCGGGGGCGGGAAAGGTCTCTCGGCGGAGGATTCGCTGATGACCATCATCGACGCTGATGGGCACGTGACCGAGACCCAGGAGCAGCTCGCCAAGTATCTCGACGAGCCGTATCGCCGGCGCCCCCTCACGTTCCCGTGGCTTCCCCAGGACGGCTGGGACCGGCGCCTGCTGGGGACGCTGGGCGACCTGGCCGGGAGTGCCGACGCCTGGCTGCGCGCGCTCGACGCCGGCGGCATGGAGAGGACGGTCCTCTACCCGACCCTCGGGCTCTTCATGAGCTTTCTCCACGACCGCCAGTGGGCGGTCGCCCTCTGCCGGGCCTACAACAGCTTCATGCACGAGGAGTTCATCAAGGTCAGCCCCCGGCTGGCCGCGGTCGCGCTCTTGCCGGTGCAGGACCCGGCGGCGGCGGCGAGGGAGCTGGAGCGGGCGGTGCGCGAGCTCGGCCACGTCGGCGCCATGCTGGCGGCCGATGGCCGCCACCTGCTCGGCGACGAGGCCTTCACCCCGATCTACGAGGCAGCCCAGCGACTGGGAACCATGCTGGGCGTCCACGCCTCGGGCTCACACCTGGGCGGCAGCGGGGTCGAGCTCTTCCCGCGGTTCATCCAGGCCCACACCTGCTCCCATGCGTTCGGCCAGATGCGCCAGCTCACCTCGATCGTCTTCGAGGGCGTCCCGGAGCGCTTCCCGACCCTGCGCCTCGCCTTCCTGGAGGCCGGGTGTGGCTGGGCCCCGTACTGGATGGAGCGCATGGACGACGAGTACGCTAAGCGCGCGGCCGAGGCGCCAGGGCTGACGCGGAAGCCGAGCGAGTACGTGCGCAGCGGCCACATCTACTTCTCGTGCGAGGCCGACGAGTGGCTGTTGCCCCAGGCCGTGAAGCTGGTCGGGGAGAACCAGATCGTCTACGCGTCGGACTTCCCCCACTGGGATCACAGCTTTCCCCAATCGATCGACGAGATCCGGGAGCGGGGCGATCTCACCGACACGCAGAAGCAGAAGATCCTGGCCGACAACGCCCGCCGGCTCTACCGGCTCCGCTGACGGCGCGCCGGCCATGCTACACTCCCGCCGGAACCCGCACGAGGAGGAACGCCCATGGAAGCCGTGAACCTGAGGGGACGGTGCTCGCCGACCGAGTGGGAGACGCGCGTCCAGCTCGCCGCGTGCTACCGGCTGCTGGCCAAGTTCCGGATGACCGACCTCACCTCGACCCACGTCTCGGCCATGGTGCCGGGGGTCGAGCGCCAGTTCCTGTTGAACCCCTTCGGCCTCCTGTTCGAAGAGGTGACCGCCTCCAGCCTGGTCAAGTGCGACTTCGACGGGACGGTCCTCGACGAGACGCCGTGGGGCCTGAACCCGGCCGGCTTCGCCATCCACGGGGCCATCCACCGGGCCCGGCCAGACGCCGTCTCGATCGTCCACAGCCACACCCGGGCCGGCTGCGTGCTGGGGGCGCTGGAGGGCGAGCTGCTGCCGCTGAACCAGATCAACCTGATCTTCTACGACCGGGTGGCCTACACCGACTACGTCTTCGTCGAGGAGATCGACGAGTGCAAGCGGATGGTCGAGGACCTCGGGGACAAGCCGGCCCTCGTCATGCGGAACCACGGGCTCCTCACGATCGGGCGGGCGGTCTCGGAGGCTTTCGTCCTCATGCACTACCTGGACCGCGCCTGCGAGATCCAGGTCCAGGCTCACGCCACCGGGCGCCCGCTCCGGCTCCCACCCCGCGAGGTCTGCGAGGACGCGGCCCGGCGCTACTGGACCTGGTACAAGGGCGACCCCTTCGGACAGCTCGACTGGGACGCGCTGATCCGGCAGCTCGACGCCGAGGACCCGTCCTACCGGACCTGAGCCCCCGGAGACTGCCATGAAGGAGACGATCGCCACGCTCTACGAGTACGGGCAATGGGCCAACGGGCGGCTCTTGGCCAAGGCCGCCGCGCTGACCGACGCTCAGCTCCAGCAGCCGTTGACCCGGGGCGCGCAGCCGATCCTGCCAACCTTCGCCCACCTGGTCGGCGCCGACCTGCGCTGGTTCGCGCGCTGGAGGAAGGAGACGCCGCCCCCGATGCTGTCGGCGGCGGATCTGCCGAGCGTCGAGGCCGTGCGCCAGAAGTGGGAGGCGCTCTACTCCGTGCGGCGGGCCTACCTCGGCGCGCTCGACGACGCCGCGCTGCGGGAGCCGATCCAGTGGGCCCGGGACTCGCGGACGTTCGAGCTCCCCCGCTGGCAAGCCATGGTCCATTGCGCCAACCACGGGACCCAGCACCGGAGCGAGATCGCCGCCATGCTGAGCGACCTCGGTCACTCGCCCGGCGACCTGGACCTGCTCCTGTGGTGCCTGGAGTCCCGGCCCCGCTGACCTCCCCCTGGCCACAACGTACGGACCGGCGGACCAGTCGACCGAAGTCCTTGTCCTCGGTCAGCAGGACCCTTCCCTCGCGGATCGCGAGCTCCGTCACGATCTCGTCCGTCGCGCGTGGAGAGATCTCCGCGACCGCCACCACGTCGTGGCCAACAGTTCGGAGGGCCGAACCACGGCGAAGTCACAGCTCTCATCCGCCAGGAATCGCACCGGTCAACGCTTTGTCTGCTTGCGACTGCGCCTCCTGGCGGGCTCCACGACCACCGTCTCCTCGTGAGCCACCGTGTCGGCCGCGTAGCCGATGGCAGCCTGGATGTCCTCTCGCGTGAGACGCGGGTAGGCGTCCAGCAAATCGGCCTCAGTGGCACCGTCGCTCAGCTTGCGAAGGATGAGCTCAACGGTGATGCGGGTCCCGCGGATGACGGGCTTCCCCAGCATGACCTTGGGATTCATCTCAATCCGATCGCTGACCGTCATGCCAGACTCCCCCTGGGGCTTCCCTGTCGCAGACTGCGCCCCGCGTCCTTGCCGACGATTCTAGCGGATGACGCGCGAGGAGAGAAGCGAACGCTGGGGAGATGCGTTGCCAATCAGCTCCGAACCCTCAGCCCGTCGGATCTTCACGCCGGGCCGTTTCGCCTCGTCTGGACGAGGTTCGGCTAGCCGGCGCGGCCCGCCAGGGCCGCTTTGACCCGATCGGGCCGGAACGGCACCGTGCGCAGGCGGATCCCGGTGGCGTCGAAGACCGCGTTACCCAGCGCGGCGGCCACCGGGGCCGACGCCGGCTCCCCGACGCCGAGCGGCGGCTGGTCGAGCCGCTGGATCAGATCGATCTCGACGGCCGGCACCTCGGGGAAGGTGAGGATCGGGTAGGTCGCCCAGGTCACGGTGGTGACCCGCTGCCGGTCGTAGACGATCTCCTCGTGGAGCGCGCGGCTGAGGGTCTGGAGGATGTTTCCCTCCACCTGGGCCCGCACGCAGTCGGGGTTGATCATGAGCCCGCAGTCCTGGGCGCAGGCCACCCGGGTCACCCGGATCCGGCCGGACGCGGGCTCGACCTCGACCTCCATCGCCATCGCCACCCGGGTCTCCTCGTGCTTGTAATGGATGTAGGCGATCCCGCGGCCGGTCAGGACGGCCGCCCCGGGGTCGGCCCGGCGCGGCGAAGGCCGGGGCTGCCAGCCCAGGCGGGCCGCCGCCGTCCTCAGCACCTCGATCCCGCGGGCGTCCGTGAGGTGCTGCAGGCGGAAGGCGACGGGATCGACGCCGGCCAGCGCGGCGATCTCGTCGGTGAACGACTCGACGGCGAAGGTGTTGGCCACCTTGCCGGGCGCGCGGATCGGCGAGGTGCGGAGGGGCGCGTCGGCCACCCAGTGGACGACGGCGTACACGTTGGGGAAGCGATAGGGCGGATCGACGTTCTGCTGGATCTGCCCGGAGGACCGGCCGGCCGGCTGCGGGAGGCCGGCGGCCTCCGGCGCCAGCAACGGCACGGTGGGCAGCCCGGCGGTCGAGGCCGGCAGCCAGGCTTGCGTCTCCCACGCCGCGACCTCACCCCGGTCGTCCATCGCGGCGCGGAACTCGAGGAGATGGGCCGGCCCTTTCGGGTCCCAGCCGTGCTCGTCCTCCCGCATCCACTGGACTCGGACGGGGCGACCCACGGCTTTCGACAGCAGGGCGGCGTCGCAGGCCGCGTCATCGGCGCCGTTCTGGCCGTAGGACCCGGCGCCGTCGAGGTAGATGAGCCGCACCCGATCGGTCGGCAGCCCGAGGATGCGCGCGAACACCGGCTGGAAGCGGTGCGTGGCCTGGGAGGCCGTCCAGACGGTGGCGCGATCGGTCCGGACGTCGGCGACGCCGCACGAGGGGCCGATGGATCCGTGGGTCTGGATCGGCCAGCGGTAGGTCGCGGCGAGCGTCCGCAGGCCGCTGGCACCGGCGGTCAGGGCCGAGAGATCGCCCCGCCGGGCGATGGTCTCGTCGCGGACGACCGCGGCCGCCCGGAGGGCGTCGTAGAGCATCGCGTGGTCGGGGAGGCTGCCGCCGCCGGACCACCGGGTCTGGAGCAGGCGTGAGGCGCGGACGGCGTCCCACTCCCGCTCGGCGACGACGCCGAGAAAGCTGCCGAGGCGGACCACCCGGGCGCCCGGGATCGCCGCGATCGACGCCTCGTCCACGCTGACCAGGCTCGCGCCCACCGCCGGCGGCCGGAGCGCGCGCCCGTGCAGCATCCCGGGCAGGGTGAGGTCGTGGACGTAGAGGTTGCGCCCGGTGACCTTGGCCGGCACGTCGGGCCGCGGGATGGACTTGCCGATGTAGCGGAAGTCCTTCGGCGCCTTCAAGGGTGCCTTGGGGTCCACCGGGAGGCCGAGCCGCCGGTCGCCGACGAGCTCGCCGTACGAGACGCCGGCCCCGCCGGCCTTCGGCCGGACCATGCCGTCCCCGACTTCGAGGTCGCCGACGGGTCGGCCGAGGCGCGAGGCCGCCAGTCCGAGCAGCGCCTGCCGCGCCGTCGCCGCGGCCCGGCGGAGTTGCATGCCCCCGCGAGAGACGCCGTAGCTCCCGCCCGTCCCGCCCTGGTCGGGGGTCAGTGCGGTGTCCCCCTCGATCATCGCGATGCGCTCGATCGGGACGTCCAGCTCCTCGGCGACCATCTGGCGGAAGGCCGCTCGCGCCCCGGTGCCCAGGTCCACCTTCCCGCTGAACAGCGTCACCGAGCCGTCGGCGTGGATCGCCAGGAAGCTGTCCACGGCGTCGGTCGCCAGGGGCTTGCCCAGGAAGCGGTCGGCGGACGGGATCGTCTGGGCGCCGGCGGGCCGGACGCCGCGGCGGCCGAGCCCGGCACCCACGACCAGGGCACCGCCCGCTTTGAGGAAGGTCCGGCGAGAGAGGCCCTGGCCCCCCATCTCAGCGCCCTCCCGGCATGGCCGCCGCCGCGCGCAGCACCGCGCGGAGCACCCGCAGATGGCTCCCGCAGCGACAGAGGTTGCCGGCCAGCGCCTGGCGGACCTCGCGCTCGGACGGGCGCGGGTTCTGCTCGAGGAACGCCCGGGCCGTCACGACCATCCCCGCCGTGCAGTACCCGCACTGGGCGGCCTGCTCGGCAATGAAGGCTGCCTGCACGGGGTCGGGACGTTCCGGGGAGCCGAGCCCCTCGATGGTGGTGACCGCCTGGCCGACCACGGCGCGGGCCGGCGTCACGCAGGACCGGATGGCGCGCCCGGCCACCATCACCGTGCAAGCGCCGCACTGGGCCAGGCCACAGCCGAACCGGGTGCCGGTGAGCCCGACGTCGTTGCGGAGCACGTAGAGCAGGGGGGTGTCGGGATCGTCGAGCTCGACGTCCCGCGTGGCGCCGTTGACCCGCAGCGTGAGCCTGGTCATCGAAGGCCTCCCGGGTCGGAGATGACTTCACAGTCGAACGGCCCATGGCACCCTGTCAAGTTGGTCGTGGGGTCGGTCGTGGGGTCGGCCCTGGGCTTCCGGTTGCGTCGCACCCAGGCCGGGCGGACAATGGACGCGTGCGGTACCTGGTGGTCGTCGGGCTCGTGATAGGTCTTGTCGCCCCCGCCCTGGCCCAGTCGAGCCCCGGGCTGAGCGGCGCCCTCGATCGGCAGGAGCAGCAGCAAGGGCTCCAGCAGTCCGAGATCCGGCGCGAGAACCAGCTCCAGCGCCAGGAGCTCCAGCGCCAGCTCGATCAGCTGCGGATTCAGCAGTCGCTCGAGCGCCAGCCCGTCCCGCCGCCCCCGCCGGTCGGGCCCTGCACCGCGGTCGGCCTCACCTGCAACTGACGGCGCTCATCTCCGCGGCTCCCTGGCCGTAGCGGGGCTTGCATTTTCCCTTGACAAGCTTGCCGACCGCGTTTGCCTTGCGATCGCCGATGCGGCGGCCAGCCCCGCCCAGCGATCCGAGCCGGCTCGCGGTCCTGAGAGCGGCCGGCGCCGAACTGAAAATCATTTCTACGCTCACGATCGGTGGTCCTGCAGCCTCCCCGGTGGCTCGAAAATCGCGTGATAGAGTCCGTCCAGAAGGGAGTCGCTATGCCAGCCGCCAGAACGCCGCCGTGCTGACCGACCCCGACCAGCCCGGCCAGTCGGCGCTCGAGGACGGCGTTCACGTTCCCGCGGAAACGTCGCGCCGGCTGGCCTGCGAGGCGACCCGGGTGGTCATGCGCCACGCGGGCGACGG
>DASYUM010000093.1:0-22325 GCA_036001225.1 Candidatus Methylomirabilota bacterium
CGCCCGGCAGCACGACTTCCCACATCACGTGGAAGCTGCCCGCCCCCATGTTCCGCGCCGCCAGCACCAGGAGGGGATCCACGCGCTTGGTCGCCTCGGCCACGTATAGGAGCAGGGTGGCGAACGTGCCCATGAACACGATCGAGTACTTCTGCGACTCGCCGATGCCGAACCACAGGATGCTCAGCGGGATCCAGGAGAGCGACGGAAGCGGCCGGATGAGCGACAGCACCGGATCCACGACCGCCTTGGCCACCCGGGAGGTGCCCATGAGGATGCCGAG
The DNA here is from genome assembly GCA_036001225.1 of Candidatus Methylomirabilota bacterium. Classification (GTDB taxonomy): domain Bacteria; phylum Methylomirabilota; class Methylomirabilia; order Rokubacteriales; family DASRDR01; genus DASYUM01. Next base: position 284 of record DASYUM010000093.1, read on the forward strand.
CGGGATGGCTGCCGACGCCGAGAGGAGGTAGCCGACGAACACCCGGCGGGCGCTGGTCAGGATGTGGCTCGGCAGCTCCCCGCTAGCTGCCAGCTTCCGGGCCTCCGCCCACACGCCGGCCGGCGAGGGCAGGAAGAGCGGCGAGATCAAGCCGAGGGCGGTGACGAAGTGCCAGATCGCGAAGAACGCCAGCGCCGCGCCGACGCTGATCAGCGCGTACCGCCAGCCCCCCAGCCCGGCCAGGAGACCCGGCGGGGCGGGGCTCTTCTCGATGCGCGGCTCGACCGCTTCCATGTCCGGGTGTCTTCCGAGACCCCCCCGAGATTCTAGCAGCCTGTCAGGTTAACAACGCGCGCCGCGCCGCCGAACCGCCAAGGGCCGGTGTTCCGCTCCGAGCGCCGGCTTTCCCGGCGGCCCACCCACCCAACCCTAAAAGGGGGGAGGCCTCGGAAGGGGCCGTCGAGGCCCCCTCCGAGGGTCTGTCGGAGATTCGCGCGCCGACCGTCTGCACTACCGCCGACCGTCAGGTGGTCCGCTCCGAGCGCGGGCTTTGCCCGGGCTCTTTCCTCCTGGGGAGGCCTCGGAGAATGCGCGCCGCCGGGCGTCGCGGGGCTGGGCCCCGCCGCCCGGGGCGCGCGGTCCCCAAAGTGTTCCGACACCCCTCCGAATAACTAGTCCGGCCAGAGCTTGGGGTTCATCCACTCCGCGGGGTCGGGGCGGGTGGCGATCCGGCCCGTGCTGTGGGCCCACTCGACGAGCTGGTTCAGGACCCGGAGGATGTTGGGGGCCATCGCCTTCTGCTTCGTCCCCTCGTAGTAGGTGAAGAGGCGGAGGCTGTCCAGCGCCTTGGTCGGTTCGGCGCGATAGCAGGCGGCGATGGCGGCCGCCGCGTCGGCCGGGTTGGACTTGACGAACGCGATCGCCTTGGTGAGCCCGCGCAGGATGGCGCCGGCCGGCGGCGGGGTGCCGTCGATCAGGTCGCGCCGCATCACGACGACGTCCCCGGCGGCGATCGCGCCTTCGCGCTTGTAGAGGTTGGTGTCGGCGTTGGTGGCCAGGATCTTGGCGCCCGACTGCCCGGCCAGCGCCGACGACAGCGTCGGCTGCCAGATCGAGTAGGCGTCGATCTGGCCCCGGGCGAACGCGGTCGTGATGTCGGTCACGGTGAGGGGGACGATCTCGACGTCTTTGCGGGTCAGGCCGGCGTCCTGGAGCAAGAGCGACAGCGTGACCTCCGCGCTCGAGTTGTTCGGCACCCCGATCTTCTTCCCCCGCAGCTCCTCGATCCGGTTGATCCCCGGGCGGGCCGCCACGCCCTCCTGGCCGGCCGCTTCGTCGATCATGCCGACCCAGTAGAAGGTGCGGTTGCCCTTGGCCATCTCGGCGACGGCGGCCAGCTGTCCGGTGTTGGTCCAGCCGATGGCGCCACTGGTCAGGGCCAGCATGCGGTCGGCGCTGCTGACGATGGTCTGGAACTTCACGTCGGCGCCGGCTTCCTTGAACCATCCCTTCTCGATGCCGACGATGACCGGCACGTGCCCGTACCAGGTGCAGGATGCGCCGAAATCGACGCTGGCGGCTCCCGAGGCGCTGGTGAGGAGGGCGACCATTCCGGCGACGACGAGGATCACGAGGACAACGCACCTGGCGTTCATGGCAGGCCCCCTCTGTGAAAGCGGTTCCAATTCTTCGGCCGGTGGCTCCCCGGCGGCCGGTCAGCGACGCTGACCCGCGCGGTCCAATCGGTCGTACAGGCGCAGCACCTCGAGGTAGTCGGTGATCGCGGGGCTGTCCGCCGCCTGACTCCCCGTCAGCCGGGCCGACCAGGCGAGTCGCCGGCGCGTGGCTTCGACCATGATCGGCTCCAGCCCCAGCTCGCGGATGACCTCGCTCACGCTCGTCATCTCCTCGGCCCGCCGACCGGCGTGGATGGGGTCGGAGGTGAGGCACATCCGGGCGAAGTCCGAGAACTTCACCGCGTCCATCGGCTCCGTGATCGCCGTGAAGGCCTCGCGGGCGACCCCGGCCCGGAATGCCGCGAACATGGCCTCGACGATGAGGGCCTCCATGCCCTTGGTGACCACGCTGCGCAGCATCTTGAGCGCCGCCGCCGCCCCCGGGCGGCCCGGGACCAGCGTGACGTTCAGGCCGAGCGGAGCGAACAGTCGCTTGAACTCGTCGGCTCCGCTGCCCGAGACGTAGAGCGGCACGGCCGCGCCGTACAGGGAGGCTGCCCCCATCAGCTCGGCGTCCACGAAGCGGGCACCGGTGGCGGCGACCGCGGCCGCGATGGCTTCCTTCGCCGCCGGCGAGACGGCGTTGATGTCGGCGAAGATCTGGCCCGGCCGCAGGAATGCCGCCGTCTCCGACGCCACCGCGGCGGCCGCCCCCGGCGCCACGGCCGAGAAGAGCACATCGGCCTGCCGCGCGAGCGCCTCCACCGTATCCACCAGCTGGACCCCGAGCCTCGCCGCCGCCTCCCGAAACTCCGCCGCATAGGGCGGCGCGTGGCGCGGGCCCCGACAGAAGGCGGCCACCGAGCCGGTCCCCTTGAGGCCGCTCGCGAAGACCCGGGCGGCCTCCCCGAAGCCGATGAACCCGACTCGAAGCGCCATGCCGCCGCTCGCCGGCCCCCTCAGAGGCCGCCTTCCTCGCGGACGCGCCGCAGCGCGCGCTCCAGGCCACGACACGTCGTCTCGATGTCGTCGTCGGTGTGGGCGGCCGACACGAACCCGTCGGTCCGCATCAGATCCACCCCTTCGAACAGCATCGCCTTCCGGATCTTGGCCGTGGTCGCGCCCCAGCCGGCCAGCAGCTGATCGCTCTCGGCCCGGTGGTTCCGGTAGTCGCCGGCCAGCAGCCGCGGGGGGGCGCCCTTGCGGAACTTGAAGATGGAGGCCCGACCGTACGCGAATGCCTCCACCCCCAGGCGCTGGCACACATCGTTGAAGCCGGCGATGAGCCTCCGCGTCTGCGCCTTGGCGCGCTCGACGACGTCGGTGTCGCGCACGAGGCGCAGGGTCGCGATTCCGGCCGCCGCCACGCCGGGATTCGAGTTCCAGGTCCCCGGGTGCGGCACCATCCGGTAGCGGATCCACTCGGGATCCGGGCGCCAGGCCAGGACCTCCATGACGTCGGCCTTCCCGACGACGGCCCCGCCCGGGAGGCCGCCGGCCACGACCTTGCCCAGCGCGGTGAGGTCCGGCGTCACGCCGAAGTACTCCTGGGCGCCACCGCGGGCGTAGCGGAAGCCCGTCACCACCTCGTCGAAGACGAGGAGGACGCGCTTGCGGCTGGTCAGCTCGCGCAGCCCCTGGAGAAACGCCGGGTCGGTCGGGATGGTGTCGTCGAAGCAACCGCCCGGCTCCAGGATGATCCCGGCGATGTCGTCGTAGCGGTCGAGGGCCTGGGCCACGACGGCGAGGTCGTTGAACGGCAACGTCGTCACGGTCTCCTGGATCGCCTTCGGCACCCCCTGCGAAAACGGGACGTCGTACGGCGGCAGGACCCCCAGACAGACGGCGTCGTGCCAGCCGTGGTAGGTGGCCTGGAACTTGAGGATGCGGTCCCGCCCGGTGTAGGCCCGGGCGACGCGGATCGCCATCTGCGTCGCCTCGCCGCCGGACGCGACGAAGCGGACCCGCTCGGCCGAGGGCACCAGCGACTTCACGAGCTCGGCCCACTCCACCGCCAGCGGCGATTCGCCCCCCGCGTGAAACCCGTCGGGAGCCTGGCGCGTCACCGCCTCCACCACCGCCGGATGCGCGTGCCCGAGCAACATCGCGCCGTGGCCGAGCCAGTAATCCACATACTCGAACCCGTCGGCGTCCCACTTGTGCGCGCCGCGATTCGCGGTGATGAACAGCGGGAACGGCGCCAGGGCCCGCCCGGTGTGGGTGATGCCGCCCGGGGTCAGGCTACACTGGCGTTCCCACAACGCCTTCGACCGGGGATACCGCCGGACGAACGCCGCCTCGATGGTGTCGGTGGCCGTCGTCATTCCCTGGACTCCTGTCTCGTCACCGGATCGCTCCCGCGTCCGAGCGCCGCCCACAGGGGCGCCAGGTCGTCGTGCCGCTCGACCTCCCGCAGCACGCCCAGCGCTCGCCGGGCTCCCGACTCGCCGAGCACCGGTGCGGCCAGGCGCAGAAACTTGTCGTCCACTTCCGGCGCCGTCAACGGGTCCTCGGCCGAGCCCTTGATCGTCAGCACCTCCCGCTCGCACTTCCGGCCGTCGGTCGTCCTGATCTCGACCCGGGCCGCCCGCCGCGCGGGGTACATCGCGTCCAGCCTCGGATCGAGGGCCAGTCGCACGCGCGCCGCCAGCTCGAGAATCCGAGCCTCCCCGAGTCGCCGCTCCTGCATCTGCTCGACGCCGAGCTCGCCGTCGGCGAGGGCCGCCGCCACCGTGTAGGGCAGGCTGTACTGCGCCGCCTCCACCGAGCGCGGCGCCGGATCGTCGATCGTGACCGCCCGCTGGTGGGTCCACACCATCAGCTCCTGGATCTGCTCGGAGGCCAGCCGCTCTTCCCGGCGGAGCGTGAGGGCCGCCTCGACCGCCGCGTGGGTCCACAGGCAGGCCGGAAACCGCTTGACGTAGGTCTCGGTGATCCGCCACCGGCGTCCCAATTCGGCGAGGAGGTCGGCCTCGCCGCCGCCGGCCTGGTGGGGTTCCTCGAGCCGGGTCGGCGGCCCGGTGAACCCGGCCTCGGCCAGGAGCGCGGCGGTGGTGCCCGTCACCGCGCCCCAGCCCAAACTCTCCTTGGTCATGGCGCCGTGAGGGATGCTGTCGAGGACGGGCGAGACCGGCAGGTGGCACCGGGCGATCCCGAGGGCGTCCATGATGCCCCGCCGATCCAGGCCGAGCAGCCGGGCCACCGCGGCCGCCGCGCCATAGGCATCCGGCGCCCCCGAGCCGTAGATCCGCTCACGGGGCCGCGCGTTGAGGATGGCGCCGGCATGGATCGCGATCTCGTATCCCACCACGACTCCCGCCAGCACGTCCCGGCCCGAGCGCTTCCGGGCCTCGGCGGCGGCCAGCGCCGCCGGCACCACGGCCGCCCCCGGATGGCTCATCGACCAGTAGTGGCCGTCGTCGAAGTCCAGCGCGCTCGCCAGCACGGCATTGGCCAGGACGGCCTGGGAGATCGAAGCCCGGCGTCCGGTCGTCCAGACCGTGGCCTGACCCGCGCCGGCCTCGGCCTCCACCAGGGCGAGCACCGCCCGGCTGGCGCGGACGCCGCCACCGGCCAGGGCGCACCCCACCGTATCGATCAGCGCGGTCTTCGCGCGCGCCACCACCGCCGGCGGCAGGTTCCCGCAATCCGTATCGCCGACGAAGCTCGCGACGGCGTCCGCCCGGGTCATTCGTGACCCGGCAGAGAGGCAAAACGGAAATTCGTTCGCTCGATCATGAGTTTCTGCGGATCGTGACACGCGGATATTAGCCCGTCAAGGGGCGGCACGCGGCGCAGCTGGGGTTTCGCATCTTGACACGGAGTGGCGCTCGCGGCAGGCTTCCGGGGATCACCAAACCAGCCTGACCAGGGAGAGGACCATGCGTATCGGCATCGTCGGTGACTTCGATCCGCGGAACCGGACGCACCTCGCGACCAACGAGGCCGTGGGCCACCTGGGTCTCGACCTCGCGTGGGTGCCGACGGACGAGGTCGGGGACGACCCGGAAGTGCGGCTGGCCACCTATGCGGGCGTCTGGATCGCGCCGGCCAGCCCCTATCGCCGCATGGAGGGGGCGCTGGTCGCGATCCGGTACGCGCGCGAGCGCGGCGTGCCGCTGGTCGGCACCTGAGGCGGCTTCCAGCACGCGATCGTCGAGTTCGCGCGCCACGTCCTCGGGATCGAGGACGCCGACCACGCCGAGACGAATCCCACCGCCGAGCGGCTCGCCATCACGCCGCTGGCCTGCTCGCTGGTGGGCCAGCGAGAGACCGTGACGCTCGTCCCCGGCACGCGGGCCGCCGTGCTCTACGGGGCCGCGACCGCCACCGAGGACTATTTCTGCAACTACGGCGTCAACCCGGCCTACCGGCGCCCGCTGGAGGCGGCCGGGCTGAGCGTGAGCGGGATCGGAGGCGAGGGCGAGATCCGGATCGTCGAGCTGCCCGGCCACCCCTTCTTCCTGGCCACGCTCTTCCTGCCCCAGACCTGCTCGACCGCGAGCCGGCCGCACCCGCTCCTGGCCGGTTACGCGGCCGCGGTGAGCGAGTACAGCCAGCCCCGCGTCTGACGCCCGATCGGGCCCGAGCCTGGGCCGCCTGCGCTTGCATGCGCTTGCCTTCGGTATCGCCGCGTTTTACGATGAGTGTGCTGGGGAGCTGGCGGGCGTGGGCACGCGACCGCGCTTCGCGCGCCTCACGTCCCCTGGCCGGACCGCATGACCTCGGGGTTCGCCTCGCCGAGTGCTCATCACCGCCCGCGGGAGTGGGCGGCTACCATCCCCCACGTCGAGGCGCGCGGTCCCCCTCCCACGCCACACCACCGTGCTCCACAGACTGCGTTCGAGCATCGTGTGCGGAGAATGGAGGATTCGAATGGCGAAGAGGCTGGCACGTAGTTGGCCGGTGGGGGTCGCCCTCGCCGCTCTCGCGATCACGGCCGTGGCGTTTGCGGCTCAGGAACCAAAGGGGTCCGTCGAGTTCGTCGTCGACGGCATCGTGAAACGCACCTGGGACCAGGAGCAGCTGCGGCAGCTCGCCACGACCAAGTGGACGGCTCGCGAAGGCAAGGAGCACCCGGCAATTCCTCTGAGCACGCAGCTCAAGGAAGGCGGAGTCTCCCCGGAGGCGATCAAGGAGCTGCGGTTCCGAGGCGATGGACGGACAGTGACGCTGAAGGGGGACGATCTGAAAGCGATGGAGCGCCTGGTGCTGCATTCGGGCTCGAAGTCGTTCGACCGTCCCTGGCGATTGGCTTCGACCGAGCCGAAGAAGGGCGGCTACCGCGTCGGCGTGCGCCGGATCGAGGTGGTCAGCACGGGCTAGCCGCGGTGAGTTGACCGGTTGCCCGTCGGCCGGCGGGAGGGGGGCGGGCATTCCGGGGATCGCCGTCGGTGAGCCGTGCCCTTGCCGACCCTTCCCTTCCGGCGCCTTCCAGCTCCTTTTCGTCCCATCCGGCAAGCCGGTTACCCTCTTCCGTCGGCCCCCGGCGCGGTCGCCGCCATGAGCGCGTCGAGGCGCGGGAGCGCCGCGAGGTCGGTCACGGCGCCGATGACCTGCTCGACCCGCTCGGCCGGCAGCAGGAGTCCCGCATTGCCGCGGAACTTGGCCAGCAGCTCCTGGCGCGTCATCGGCGCCTCGGGCCCGCCCCGCGGATGGTCCTGGACCTCCTCGATCACCCGGCCGTCGGCCAGGCGCCCCCGGACGTGGCCGGTGAACCGCCGCGGGTAGTCGATCGTCGGGTCCAGCTCGTAGCCGACCCGGCCCGCCACACGCAGCACCGCCTCGTCGCGCACCGCCTCGTCGCTCAGCTCGGCCAGGCCGGCCTGCCCCTTCACCAGCATCACGGCGACCAGATAGGGCAGGCTGAACTTCGCCGCGTAGCCGTTCGGCGGCCGCTGCTTGTCGGCCAGCGGCTCCCACAGCCGCGGCACCGGCCCCGGATGGGTCCGGCAGCGCACCTCGACGATCTCGTCGTGCCGGACCCGATGCCGCTCGCGGAGGCGGAGGGCGCAGTCCATGTAGGGATGCGCGATCGAGCCACACGGGTAGGGCTTGAAGGTCAGCCGCGCCAGCTCCCAGACCTGGCCGAGGGTGCCGAGGAGGTCGTCGAGCCGGTCGGCGTCGTGATCGCCGGCGAACGCGGCGTAGAAGCCGTGCTCGCCCTCGAAGACGCGCTCGGGACCCGTGAAGCCGGAGCGGGCCAGGAGCACGGCGACGACGCCGGCGTGGGCCGCCCACCCGGGATGGAGCCGCTTGGTCCAGGTGCCGTCGGCCAGGTACTCGATGATCCCGCTCGCCTGGCTCCCGCAGATGCCGAACGCGCGGACGAGGCCGTCCTCGTCGAGCCCGTGAAGCTTCCCGGCGGCGGCCGCGGCGGCGAAGCTCCCGGCCAGGGCCGTCGGGTGGAAGTGCCGGGCGTGGAAGCGGCCGGGCACGGCCAGGCCGACGCGGCACATGACCTCGACGCCGGCGATCAGGGCTTCCAGCACCGCCGCCCCGCCGGCCCCGCGCGCCTCGCCGACGGCGAGGGCCGTCGGCACCGCGGCCGCGCCGGTGTGGACGATCGCCTCCTCCCGCGTGTCGTCGAAGTCGAGGCCGTGGGCGAGGGTGCCGTTGGCCAGGACGGCGTTGGCGGCGGCGACCTTCGCGTGGCCGCCGATCACGGTGCTCTCGGCGGGGCCGCCGAGATCCTGGGCGGTGCGGATCACGGCGCGGCCGAAGTCCATCGTGGCCGCGGCGAGCGCACAGCCGAGCGTGTCCAGCGCGAGAAGGGCGGTGCGCTCCGTGATCGACGGCGGGACCTGGTCGAGCCGGAGGCTCGTCACGAACCGGGCGAAGCGGCGGGCGACGGACGGCGAGGTCACGAGATCGGCGCCTCCGCGGTCAGCGCCGGAGGGCCTTGAGGATCTCCTCGTTGCTCCAGACCCAGCCGACGGCGGCGCCCAGGAGCCGGAGGGCGAAGCGGTGCATCTCCTCGCCGTCCATCGAATCCACGGCGTCGGCGGCGATCACCACCCGGAAGTCCCGGTTGGTGGCCTCGAACGCCGTGCAGAGGATGCAGGTCGTGGTGTTGATGCCGGCCAGGATCAGCGTCCCGGTCCCGAGCCGGCGGAGGAGGAAGTCGAGATCGGTGGCGAAGAAGGCGCTGTAGCGCTTCTTCCCGCGCACGACGAGGTCGCCCTCGCCCCAGAGCGCCGGGATGATCTCGGTGCCCGGGCTGCCGGCGAGGTTGTGCCGGAGGATCCCCTTCCGCGCCTTGCCGGGGTCGTCGTGGATCGCCTGCCAGAAGGGGTTGGCGGCGATCTCGCCGGGCTCCCGGTATTCGGTCACCACGTGGAGGATGGGAACCCCGATCGCCCGCAACTCCTGGAAGAGCTCGGCCGTTCGGGCGATCACGGGTCCGCAGCGCTCGGCGGCCAGAGGGAGGGTCGCCACTCCCGGGTCGAGGTGCCCCCGGTGCATGTCGATCGCCACGACCGCGGTGGACTGAGGGTGGATCTGCACGGGCAATCCTGCCTCCGGTACTCGTAGCACGGGGCATCACGAGGGTCAACACGCCGCGCCATTGACAAACGCGCCGGCCGCGGCGCAGAGTCGGGGCACGCGATCCTCCGCTCCCGCGGGAGGTCCCATGCCCCTCGATCCGAGCGTCCCCCGCACGTCCCGACGCGCGTTCCTCGCGGCCGCCGGCACGGGACTCTCCGCCGGCTGGCTGTCCGCTCCCGGCCCGGTCCTCGCGCAGGCGGCCGGCCCGGGCCCCGCGACGCCGCTCTGGAGCGGCGAGTACTGGGCGACGAAGGGGCCAGTGTCGCTCTCCCTCTTCCGCAAGCGCCTCGGCGAGCCCCGGGCCGGCGAGCCGCCCCGGCCCGTCCTGTTTCTCGTGCACGGCTCGTCCATCTCGGCCCGTCCGAGCTTCGATCTCACGGTGCCCGGCGCCGGCGAGTACTCGCTGATGAACGTCTTCGCCCGCCACGGGTTCGACGTGTGGACGATGGACCACGAGGGCTACGGCCGCTCCTCGCGCACCGAGGGCAACTCCGACATCGCCAGCGGCGTCGAGGACCTGAAGGCGGGCACCGAGGTGGTCGCCCGCGAGACCGGGCAGGCGCGCGTCCATCTCTTCGGCACGTCCTCCGGCGCGCTCCGGGCCGGCGCCTTCGCCATGGCCCGGCCGGATCGCATCGAGCGCCTCGTCCTGGCTGCCTTCACGTGGACGGGGAAGGGCTCGCCCACCCTCGCCCGGCGGCGGCAGGACCGCGAGTCCTACCGCACGCACAACCGGCGTCCACGGGGGCGCGAGATGATCCGCAGCATCTTCACCCGTGACCGGCCGGGCACCGCGGACCCCGCCGTCGCCGAGGCGCTGGCCGACGCCGAGCTCCAGTTCGGCGACAGCATCCCCACCGGGACCTACCTGGACATGAGCGCGAATCTGCCGGTGGTCGATCCGACCCGGGTGCTGGCGCCGGTGCTCATCGTGCGCGGCGAGCACGACGGCATCGCCACCGAGGAGGACCTCCTCGACTTCTACCGGCGGCTGCCGAACGCCGACCGGCAGTTCGTCATCCTCGCCGGGGCCGCCCATTCGCTCGGACTGGACAAGAACCGCCAGCGGCTCTGGCACGTGGTGCGCGCGTTCCTCGAAATGCCGTCCCGGGTCTGACGGAGGAATCATGTCGAGACCATCACGTCTGTCCTTGATGGCCGCCGCTCTGCTGTGCTCGGCGCTTCCCGCCGGGGGTCAGGAGTTGCCCGAGGGACCGGGCAAAGAACTGGTCGCCGCCCAGTGCAATAGCTGTCACCCGTTCCACGCGCGCCTCGGCGGCGGCTACACGGCCGAGGGATGGCGCACCGTCATGCGGATGATGATCAATCATGGCGTGCCGATTCCGCCGGATCAGCTGGCGACGATGACGGCGTACTTGACCAAGAACTTCCCGGAAAAGGGGAAGCCCGCCGGCGTGGTGATCCCAGGCCCTGCCAAGGTCTCGATCAAGGAGTGGCAGGCGCCTACGCCCGGGTCGCGGCCGCACGATCCGCTGGCGACGCGAGACGGATCGCTCTGGTACACGGGCCAGATGAACAACGTGCTGGGTCGGGTCGATCCGAAGACCGGCCAGACCCGGGAATATCCTCTCAAGACGCCGCACTCCGGACCGCATGGTCTGGACGAGGATCAGGCCGGCAACATCTGGTACACGGGCAACACCGGGGCGTTGATCGGCAAGCTCGACCCGAAGACCGGCGCGGTCACCGAGTACAAGGTGCCGGATCCGGACGCGAAGGATCCGCACACGCTGATCTTCGACCAGAGCGGAATCCTGTGGTTCACGGTGCAGAATGCCAACCGGGTGGGGCGGCTCGACCCGAAGACCGGCGAGATCAAGCTGCTCACGCCGCCGACGCCCAAGTCGCGCCCCTATGGCATGGCGGTGAATTCGAAGGGCACGGTCTTCATCGTCCTGTTCGGTACCAATAAGGTGGCGAGTGTCGATCCGAAGACGCTGGAGATCCGGGAGTACCCATTGCCGGATTCGGCGTCCCGCCCCCGGCGCATCACGATCACCAGCGACGACCTGGTCTGGTACACCGACTTCTCGCGCGGGTATCTGGGTCGGCTCGATCCCGCGACCGGCAAGGTGACCGAGTGGCAGTCGCCGAGCGGGCCGAAGTCCGAGCCCTACGGCATCTCGGCGATCCACGACATCATCTGGTACAGCGAGTCCGGGTCGACCCCGAACACGGTGGTGCGCTTCGATCCCAAGACCGCGAAGTTCCAGAGTTGGGCGATCCCGGGTGGTGGCAACATCGTGCGCAACACCTCGGTCACGCGCGACGGCGACTTCGTGCTGGCCAACAGCCTGGTCAATGGCGTGACCCTGGTCAAAATCTCGAAGTAATTCAAAGGCCGGCGGCGCCCGCAGCAACCTGCGCTACGGGTACCCTTGCGCGCGTGAGGACCGCGCCGCTCGCCGGGATGGTCCGGCCGGCTACCCGCGCATCGCGCGGGCCCGGCCCGGTTCGTTCAGAACCTGGTCGAGGACCCAGTTGTTGACGCGGTGGACGGCGGGCTCCCGGAGGGCGAACGGGCCGGGCCGACGGAGCGTTGTGGTGAGTCCCGCCTGCTGGGCCTCGCAGATCGCGTTGTCCTCGCCGACGCCGGTCTCCCACCGGTGGACGTACTTCTCGAGGCCCGGCTCGAAATCGGGCCGCGCCACCGTGGCCCTGGGGAAGCAGAAGCCGACGCCGAGCCGCGAGCGCGTGGGACCGAGCGGGAGGATCCGGAGCCACCACATGCAGTCCTGGGTGCAGGCGAACTGGGTGGCGGGATGGAGCACCGTGAAGTAGGTCCCGTGGGCGGGCCGGCCGACGAGGCCGGGCACCGGTGGGAAGGGCGGGGTCTCGCCGGGGAGGACCGCGATGCTGGTCTCCTGCGGGATGTAGATGGCGTCCCAGTGCCCGCGAGTCTCTTCCTGCACCGCGTACTGCTGGCCGAGGCTCGCGTGGTGCACCGTCCCCGTGTGGTACTCCTCCATGGCGTTCTCGACGAGGAGCTTCCAGTTGCAGGCGACCTCGTAGTCGAGCCGCCGCACGCAGACCATCTGGTCGAAGTCGTAGCCGCCGAGCTTCTCGGCCAGGTCGCCGAAGTGGTCGACCAGGCCGGGGCCGGCGGGATCGAAGCTCACGAAGACGAAGCCCTGCCACGTCTCGCAGCGCACCACCGTGAGCCCCCAATCGGCCCGGTCGAATCCCGGGCGATCCTGCATCCCCGGCGCGCCCAGCAGCCGCCCGTCCGGCCCGTAGGTCCAGGCGTGGTACGGGCAGACGATGGTCCGGCGGTGTCCGCGGCCGTCGAGGAGGCGGGCGCCCCGGTGCCGGCAGGTGTTGGCGAAGGCGCCCACCCGACCCGCGCCGTCACGCAGCAGGACGAGTGGACCCGGCACCGTGTCGACCGTCAGGTAGTCGCCGGCGGCCGCCACCTCGTCGGCGCGCCCCACGAAGTGCCAGCCGGGGGTGAAGATCCGCTCGACCTCGCGGGCGTAGAACTCCGGGCTCGTGTAGCACCAGGCGGGGAGCGTCTCCGCCTCGCCGACCGGGCGCCGGACGTTCCGGTAGTGCGCCGGATCGAAGACGGCCACCGGAGCAACCTGCGGTCTCACCTCGGCCACGCGTCCAGCGCCCTCGCCACCACCGCCAGGTCCTCGCCGCCGTGGCCGGCGGCGGCAGCCGCGTACAGGCGCTGGGCCAGAGCGGTGAGCGGGAGGGCCGCACCCACGCCCGCCCCCGCGTCCAGGATCAGGCCCAGGTCCTTCAAGAACAGGTCGAGCTTCATCTGGGGCGGGAACGCCTCGCGGACGATCATCGGGCCCCGCAGTTCCAGCATGCGGGAAGTCCCGGCGCTGGCCGTCAGGACGTCGAGGACCGAGCCGGGATCGAGGCCCGCCTTCCGCACGAGGGCGAGCGCCTCGGCCGCGGCCGCGGTGTGGAGCCCGACCAGTAGGTTCGCCGCCAGCTTCACCACCATCGCCTGCCCCGCCCGCCCGATGTAGTCGGCCCGCGGCAGAATCGCCTCCAGCACCGCCCGCCAGCGCTCGAACACGGGCCGGTCGCCGCCGACCAGCAGGATCCCTTCGCCCCGTGCGACCATGGCGCTGGTGCCGCTGACCGGGCAGTCGAGGAACGCGAGCCCCCGCGCGCCCGTCTCGCGGGCGAGACGCTCGGTCAGCGCCGGCGAGATCGTGCTCATCTGGACGACCGTCGTGCCCGGCCGGGCGCCGGCGACCACCCCGTCGGGACCGAGGATGGCGGCCTCGACCGTGGCCAGCGAGGGCAGGAGGATGCACACGATCTCCGCGCTCCCCGCGACGGCTTCCGCGGATGGCGCCGGCTTCCCGCCGAGGGCCGCGAGCGCCTGGACTCTTTCCGGCAGCACGTCGTAGCCGACGACGTCATGCCCGACGGCGCGGAGCCGCGAGGCCACCGCATGGCCCAGGAGTCCGAGCCCGACCACCCCGACCGTCGTCTTCACGCGGGGCCGACCGTCCCGTCGGGGCGGTCTTCCGGGCCACGGCGCCCGTGGCGCGTCACTGGCCAATCACCTTGGTGGCGCGCGCGAGAATGGACTCCGGGATCGTCAGGCGCAAGGCCTTGGCGGTCTTCAGGTTGACCGCGAGGTCGAACTTTGCGGGCCGCTCCACGGGCAGGTCGCCGGCCCTGGCGCCCTTGAGAATCCGGTCGACGTACATGGCCGCGCGCCGAGGCCCTTCGGAGCGATCCTCGCCGTACGACATGAGGCCGCCGTCCTCGACGGCCTGTGTCCAGATGAACATCGTCGGCAGCCGCCCCTTCGCCGCGAGGGCTACGATCCGTGTCCGCTCCCGGAAGAACATCGCATCCCCGAACACGAGGAGAGCTCCGGGGCGCTCCTTCGTCATGGCCGAGAAGGCGCCCTCGAGGCCGGCGGCATCTCGCACCTCCACGGGTTGAAGCTGGATCTCGAGCGTCCGGGCCGCAGCCTCCGCCTCGGTCAGCGAACCTTGGTGGCCTGGATTGGCGGGAGTCCAGAGGATGGCCACGCGGGCGAGCCTCGGGACGGTCTCCTTGAGCAGCTCCAACCGCTTCGGGTGCAGGTGGCCGATTCCCGCCACTCCCGTCACATTGCCGCCCGGCCGCGACAAGCTCTGGACGAGGCCCAGCTCCACGGGATCGATGGGTGACACAAAGACGATCGGTATGGTCGTGGTCGCCGCTTGGCCGCCTGCGCCGCCGCGCTGCTGCCCGGAGTGTAGATGACGTCGACCTTGAGCCCGACGAGCTCAGCCACGAGCTCGGGAAGCCGCTGGGCTCGCCCCTCGGTCCAGCGGTACTCGATGGCGACGTTTCGCCCCTCGACCCAGCCGAGCTCCCGCAGACCATCCCGGAACGGCTGGTCGATGACCGCCGAGGGGGAGACGCCGAGATAGCCGATCCGCGCGAGCTTGGCCGGCTGCGCCTCGACGGCGAGCGGCATCGCGAGGAGGCCGAGCCCGACGAGGCCGACGGTCAGCTTCACAGGAGACCGGAGGGCTACAACTGCGGCCCGACGCGCTCGCGGGCGTCGGCCGACGTGATCACGGGCACGATCTCGAAGTCGATGAGGTCACGCCACCGCGCAGTCCACTGGTCTAGAAGCCGGGAGTCCTCGCACTCCATGACCTGGTAGCACCGCGTCAGGTCCGGAGTCACCCAGCTCGACACGTAGGTCAGGCCCTCGGGCGCGAGCCGGCCCTGGTCCCGAAAGCGCCGGTACACGGCCACCGCATCCTTGAAGGTCTCGATGATCATGTATAGCACGGGGCTCTCAGCAGCTCTTGCAGGGCGGGTAGTCGCGCGAGTAGACGGGGTTCTTCAGGTAGTCCTCGGCCTTGTAGGGGCCGAACTGGGAGACGTTGGGGATCGTGTGGATCACGGTGTTCTGGAGCCGCCCGCCGACCCGCTCCACCTTCCGTATGTAGATGTTCTGGATCGGGTTGCCGAAGTCGTCGAAGCGCATCGGTCCCCGCGGGGCGTCGGAGAGGTCCACCTTGCGGAGCGCCGACAGGAACCGGTCCACGCTCTCGATGTCGCCCGCCGTCGCCTCCAGCGCCGCCTTGAGGGCGATCCCGGCCACGTAGGTCCCCTCCGAGTAGTAGGAGGGGATCTGCTTGTACTTGGCCTCGTAGGCCTGGGCGAACTTCCGGTTGGCGGGCGTGGTCAGGGCGGCCGAGTAGTGGAGGGCGGTGACGATGCCGAGGGCCTCGTCGCCCATGGTCCGCAGGACGTGCTCGTCGGTGAAGGTGCCGCCGCCGATCAGGGGGAGCCGGGCCTTGAGGCCGACGTCGCTGAACTGCTTGGCGAAGCGCAGGGCGTCGGCCCCCGAGAAGACGGCATAGATCGCGTCCACGTCCCGCCGGAGCTGGGCCAGGTACGGCCCGAAGTCGGCGGTCCCCAGCGGCGGCCACAGCTTCTGCACCACCTGCCCACCGGCCTCCTCGAAGGTGCGGTGGAAGCCGGCCGCCACCTCCCACCCGAAGGCGAAGTCGTAGGCGATCATGGCGACCTTCTTGTAACCGAGGTTGTCGTAGACCCACTTGCCGAAGGGATGCGACGGCTGGGCGCTCGACCACCCCGTGCGGACGATGTAGGGGCTGCGCTTCCGCTGGGTGATGTCCTCGGCCGAGACGATGGGGAAGATGGCCGGGACCTTCTTGCTGTCGATGTAGGGCGCGACGGCATAGCCGACCGCCGCGCTCAAGGGCCCGGTGACGAGGTGGACCGCCTGCTCCTCGACGAGCCCGCGCGCCTTGGTGAGGCCGGTGGCCGGCTTGCCCTCGTCGTCCTCGATGATGAGCTTGATCTCCCGGCCGGCCAGCTTGTACCCCTGCTCCTCGAAGAAGAGCTGGAGGCCGTTGATCATGTCCTTGCCGTTGGCGGCCAGCGGCCCGCTCGTCGGGACGAGGAGCCCGACCTTGATGGGCCCCTTCTGGGCCCACCCTCCGGGCCCTCCCACCACCAGGAGCGCGGCGACGACGAGGCCGACGGCGGCGATCACGGATCTCTTGGGCATGGGGGCCTCCTCGGCTCGGGCCGGCTGGGCGTCAGGCGCGCGCGCGTTCCATGAACTGCGGGCGAAGGGCCTGGCTCCAGTCGGGGATGGCGGCGATCTTCTTCTCCTTCAGGAGCCCCTCGGCGGTCTCCTGCAGGTAGGGGCGCAGATCGGCCGGGAAGCCGGGGTCCACTTCCACGCCGGCCAGCGCCCTGGCGAATGTTTCCCGGCTCAGCTTGTAGCCCTTCGAGGTGTAGAAGCCGTAGATGACGTCGGCCACCTTCGCCGGGTTCTGCTTGAAGTCCCGCCCGACGTCGAGCCAGGCCCGGAGGTACTCGACCACTAGGTCGGGGTGCTTCTCCACGAACTCGGGGATGGCGGCCATGAACACCGGCATGCGGTCATAGTCGTAGAAGTTCACGACGGTGGTCGCGATGCCGTCGGCCTCGGCGATCGACGCGTAGGGCTCGACGGTGACGAACGCGTCGATCGACCGGGCGGCTGCCGCCGCCACCATCTCGTTCACGTTCATCTTGATCTCCTGGTAGTCGCCCTTCTTCAAGCCCGCGCGTGCCGCGATGATGTCCACGAAGATGTTGCCGGTGGAGGAGCCGGACTGGTTCCCGATGCGCATCCCCCGTAGGTCGGCGACCCGGGTCACCCCGAGGTCCTTCCGTACCATCACCCGCGCCGTCTTGCCGACCTGCTCGATCTGGGCGATGGCGACCAGCTTCCCCTTGTCGTGGCCGAGGATGAACGACTGGCCGGCGTAGGTTCCGAGGTCCACCTGCCGGGCGACCATCTGCTGCATGGTGAGGTTCCCGGATGGCACCGAGAACTCCTCGACCTTGAGCCCACGCCGCTCCAGGTGGCCGGAGCGGAGGAGGTAGTAGGTCGGCATCCCCCACATGTTGGTCTGGTAGCCCTGGCGGATGACGGGGGCCTGACCGCCGGCCGGGCGTGGGAGCAGGGCGGCCGCGGTTGCCAAGCCGGCCCCGGACAGGAGCAGCCAGTCACGCCGTGTCAGTGCCACCATCGCCGTCCTCCCGGATCGCGCGCTGTCAGGAGCGCCTGCGCAGAATCTTAAGCCAGGGCCCCGCGGCTTGACCACCCCGTCCGCGGAGGAGGCCGTCGAGGCCCCCCGGGGTCCTAGAGGCCGAGCCGTTCCTTGAACGCGCGCACGCGGTCGCGGGCGACCTCGAGGTCGGTGCGCTTGTCGTTGAGCCGAACCATCAAGCGGCCGCCGAACCAGGCGTGTCGCGCGGAATCGGACGAAAGGCAGAACAATCGGATGAACCGCCCGGATCGGACGACGAAGGCGCACCCGGCGCCGAGGCCCCGCATCGCTTCTGTGCTAGATTTGCCTGCGACATGCCCCCCTTCCGGACGGTTCCGGCGTCGCGCGGGGCCTGGGTCCTGGCCGGCACGCTCGCGCTCCTGGTGGCGGCGCCGTCCCTCGCCCGGGCCAACGGGGACCCGGCGGCCAGCGGACCGCCGACCGTCTTCGAGCGCTTCGTGCTGTGGGCCTGCTCGCCCTGTGTCCGGGAGTCGTACCCGGTCACGTCGCTGGCGGTGGCCCCGCTCACGCTGTCCGGCTTCCCGCGACTGGCGGCCGGCGCGTCGCGGCCGGGCGAGATCACGATCGACGTGCTCCGGGCCCAGCAGCCCGGCCGGCCCGGCTGGACGTCGCTCGCGCTGCGAGTGACTCTGTCGGTCATGACCGGCCCCGGGGGCGAGACGTACCGTCTCGGCACCGGTCTGCTGGACGCGGTCGACGTGCCGGCGCTCGCCCAGGCCGTGGCCGACATGGCCGGATTCTCGACGCCGCCCGCGGCCAATTCGAGCGCGGACAGCGTCGACATCGACTTCCACGGCGGCTCGCTGCGGGTCGGCGTGCTGCGCATGCGCGGGGATGCGGTCGCGTACGTCCAGACCGGTGACCTGCCGACGCTCATGCAACGGGCGGTCTGGGAGATCCCCACGACGCTCTACCTGCTCGTCAAGGACCTGCCCGCCCTGGCGGCCGCGCTCGGCCAGGCGGCGGCTATCATCGAGAAAGTGCGCGGCCAATGAACCGGCCCGGGAGGCTGCGGCGGGCCGGTCTGAGCGTGCTCGCCGGGCTGTGTATCCTCGCCGCGGGCGCCGGCGCGGTGGCCGAACCACGGGTCATCGACCTCGCGCTCCGCGACGGAACGCTTCCGGCGGACCGGCGCGTCGTCCGGGTCCAACAGGGCGACGACATCACCCTGCGATGGACGACCGATCGACCCCTCACGCTGCACTTGCACGGCTACGACATCGAGGAGAAGCTCGTTCCGGGGCCGCCGGTCGTCATGCGCTTCACGGCCCGCGCCACCGGGCGCTTCCCGATCGAGACCCACGACGCGAGCGGCGCCGAGCGCACGGTCGGCTATCTCGAGGTCCATCCGCGCTGATCCCGGCTCGATGACCGCTCGCCGACATTGGACGCCGCTGGCGGCCTGGGCGGTTCTCGCGCTGAGCGCCCCCCGGTCTGCCCTCGCCCACGGCATCGGCCAGCGCTACGACCTGCCGATCCCGCTCTGGCTCTGGGTCACGGCCGCCGCGGCCGCCGTCGCCCTCTCCTTCGCGATCATCGGGCTCTTCGTCACGGCCAGCCCCGGCGTCCGGGGCGACTGGCGGGTGAACCTGCTGCGCCTCCCGGCCGGCCGGCTGCTCGCCGACGGGCGGACGCGGGCCGCGGCCCGGGCCGTCGCCGTCGCGCTACTCGCGCTGATCCTGGTCGCGTGCCTGCTCGGCGATCAGAGCCCGACGCGGAACATCGCCCCCACCGCCATCTGGGTGGCGTGGTGGGTGGGCTTCGCCTACCTCTCGGCCCTGGTGGGGAACCTGTGGGCGGTGACCAACCCCTGGTCGGCGATCTTCGGCTGGGGCCAGGCCCTGCTCGGGTCACGGCGGGCGGCCCTCCGGTATCCGGCGTGGCTCGGTGCCTGGCCGGCCGTCATGCTGTTCGTCGCTTTTGCCTGGATCGAGCTCGTCTTCACCGGCCGGACGATCCCGGCCCAGCTCGGCGTCCTGATCATCGGCTACTCGCTGCTCACCTGGACGGGCATGGCCCTGTTCGGGCGCACCGCCTGGCTGCGCCAGGGCGACCCGTTCGGGGTGGCCTTCGGGGTCCTCGCCCGGTTCGCCCCGACGGAGATCCGCGTCACCGATCGGGACGCCTGCCGGCGGTGCGGGCATGCCTGCCCGGGACCGGACGGGAGCTGCGTCGATTGCGGGGAGTGCTTCGACCGGGCCTCGCCGTCCCGGCGGGAGTGGAACCTGCGCCCCTTCGGGGCCGGGCTGCTCGAGAGCGGCGACATCTCGCCGTCGATGGTCGTCTTCGTTCTGCTCCTGCTCTCGACGGTGACCTTCGACGGGTTCACCGCGACGCCGGCGTGGTCCCGGCTGGAGCGCGCGCTCTACGCGTCGCTGATCCCCCTCGGCGAAGCGCGGCTCACCCTCATCGGGACCCTGGGACTGCTGGTGTTCCCGGTGGTCTTCCTGCTCGTCTACCTCCTCTTCGCCCGCGGGATGGCGTGGGCCGCGGGCGACCCGCTCTCCACGGCGACGGTGGCCCGCCGTTTCGTGCTGTCGCTGGTGCCGATCGCCATCGCTTACCACCTGGCCCACTACTTCACGTATCTGCTGATCCAGGGCCAGCTCATGATCCGGCTCGTCTCCGACCCGCTGGGGCTCGGGTGGGACCTCTTCGGCACCGCCCGCTACCGGCCCGACATCGGGATCGTGGGCGCCCGCTTCGTCTGGTACACGGCCGTCATCGCCATCGTCCTCGGCCACGTCATCGCGGTGTACGTCGCCCACGCCGTCGCCCTCCGCGAGTTCCCGGATCGACGGGCCGCGCTCCGCAGCCAGCTGCCGATGCTGGTGCTCATGGTGGGCTACACCGCGGTGAGCCTCTGGATCATCGCCCAGCCCATCGTGGAGTCCCGATAGGCCATGGAAAGGAGAACGCCGACATGAAGACGGCGCTGGTGATGGTCGCGGTCCTGGCGGGCGCGCTGGTCCCGGCGGCGGTGGCCGCGCAGATGCCGGCCAGTCAGGTGGTCTTCGAGAACCCGTCGGTCCGCATCGCGGTCCTGACGTTCGTGCCCGGCGGCGCCACCGGCCGTCACCAGGGGATCGAAGCCGAGATCGGGATCGTCATCGACGGCGAGCTGACCGTCGAGAGCCCGACCGGACGGCAGAGCCTGCGCCCGGGCTCCGTCTACTGGATGCCCGGGCTCACCCCCCACGACGTCCGCAACGAGAGCGGCCGGCCGGCCACCATGTGGGACATCTTCCTCAAGCGCTGCGATTGACGCGCCGGCCTCGCGCCCGGCCCTGCGCGGCCGGCGACCACCGCTCCGCCTCCGCCCAACGTCGGCCCGCGACCGTCCGACCGGCCGGGCGGCCGCCGCGGCCGATGGCAAAACTCAAGTCTTCGGAGAACGCGTCACAGTCCCGTGTATACTGAGGCCAAGCCACGGAGCGATCAGCGTGACGCGAGTCGACCAGATTTTGCGCAGTGACCCCGACATTCTCGGTGGCACTCCGATCTTCGTCGGCACCAGGGTGCCGGTCCAGTCCCTCTTCGACTACCTCGAGGGTGGCGAGACGCTCGACGAGTTCCTCCGACAGTTCCCGTCCGTGAAACGCGACCAAGCCATCGCCGCGCTCGACCTCGCACGCGACTCACTCCTGGCCGGTGCGCGTCCTTCTTGACGAGCACCTGCCGGTAGACCTCGCTCCGGAACTCCACGGCCACGAGGTCGACACCGTCGTCGGCCGTGGCTGGGTTGGCATCAGAAACAGCGACCTGCTCCGCCGCATGCGTGGCGATTACGATGTGTTCGTCACGATGGACCGCGGCATCGAGTTCCAGCAGAACATTTCGGCGCTCCCCTTCGGTGTAGTCCTCGTCCGCGCTGCGTCCAACCGGTTGCCGCATCTGCGCCCGCGGGGCGCTGGTCAGCTGCTGGGCCTCATGCTGGCAGCGACACTCCCCTCAGTCCTGGGGACGAATCGCCCTATTTCGACTGGATCCGGGCGATCGCTCGGGTCACCATCGGATGCGAGATCGCCTCGTCCTCTGTGAGGCCAAGCCTCCCCAGGATCGGCTTGATCGACTCAGTCTGGCGTTGGAGCAGTGCGTCGTCGAGCGACAGATGGAATGTCACTCGGGCCCTCGCACCCAGACGATCGGCAAAGCCCAGGATCGCCTCGTCGGCCACTCGTGCCTCGTTGCGGCCGCAGACGAGCACCTCCACCCGGACGCCGGCGCCGGGCTCCACATCGGCCGGAAGGGTTCCCACGAGTGCGACGGCTACCGACCCGACCCGACCGAGCTGGTGCCGCAGGGCGTCGCCCCCGAACAGGTCACGGCAGCGCAAGGGCTGATGCTGCGCGAGAGCCCCGACCAGCTCGTCGAAGTCCGTCAGCGCCAGCGCGACGACCAGCACGCTCTGCCCCGCTCCGGCGACCCGCTCGACTTCGCGACGAATGCCGGTCAGCCTGGCGGCGCGAGACATCCACACGCAGTCCTCGGCGCGGGTGGCGCGATTGCCTTTCCCAAATAGCCATTGCAGCACGGGACGCTCTGGCTACCGGACTACCGCGCGGACTCGGCCGCGCCGCCCGGCACCTGGTGGGCACCCGCGGGCGGGGTCATGCGCGGGACCCGCCCGGTAGAAGATCTTCCCGGGCGAACGCGAGGGCTTCGGGCAGCGTCATCGAACGCCCACGGGCGCTCGCTACTTCGATGGTGTCGGGGCTCAGT
>DASYUM010000094.1:0-2563 GCA_036001225.1 Candidatus Methylomirabilota bacterium
GACGAGCGGCGAGGGACTGATGGCCTGGGTGGCCGAGCGGGTGGCGCCGCACAAGCGCGTCCGCCACGTCGAGTTCATCGACCAGATCCCCAAGTCGGCGTCGGGCAAGATCCTGCGCCGCGTGCTGATCGACCGCGACCGCGCTCGCTAGGACATCTCGGGGGGGTCTCGGAAGACCCCCCCGAGGGACCTAGGTCAGCAGGTTCGCGTCGCGGACCACGACCCACCGTCCGTCCGGCTCTCGCCGCAGGATGCTGAGGGTGTGGCCGCTCCGGCGCGTCGGCGATCCGCCCTGGAGCGGGGTCACCGTCACGGCGAGCTCGGTCCAGCAGTACGCAAAGGCGCCCATCACGCGCACCTCCTCGACACGGGAGGTGGCCTCGATGCGCACGCGGCCCCGCATCGCCTCGGCGTTGGCGGCGAAGGCCGCCCGGCCCCGAAGCGGCGGCCGGCCCGGCGTCAGGAAGACGACGTCCTCGCTCATCAGGGGGAGGACGCATCGATGCGGGGCCGTCCGACCTGGGTGTAGAGCATGCACGGGGAGGGGATGGTGAGCTTCGGCGTGCGCGAGGTCGCGGCGACGAGGAACCGGAACGCCTCCACGAAGATCGGCCGGGGGCGGACCACGCGGCCGGTGATCGCGAGGTCCGGCCGCGTGAAGTGGAGGTCTCCGGCCTGGCCGTGGAAGGTGACGGGGATGGCCTTCCCCTGGCTCGCCAGCCCGCCGAGCTGGAGGAGGAAGTCCATGTGCCAGGACTGCCGCCGCAGCTCCCCGTCGGTGATCGACTGGAGGCCCGCCGCCTCCTGCAGGGCCACTGCGTCCCGGATGGCCGCGTCCTCGGCGGCCCGCAGCTCCGCCTCGCTCGCCCGGCCCGCCTCGCGGGCCTGCCGCAGCGCTTTCAGTCGAGGCGGGCGGAGGAGGCTCCCGACGTGATCCGCGCGGAACGGCGGCCCCGTCAGGACCCGCTCCGGGACTCCAGCCGCTCGAGCGGCGCGTAGCGCTCGGCCTGCGCGACGATGTCCACGCCGACGGTCTGGCTCCAGGCCTCGAGGAGTCGAGCCGCGACGGGCCCCGGGGTGCCGCGGCCGATCGGACGCCGGTCCACCCGGGTGACGGGCAGCACGCAGGGGCTGGTGCTGGTGAAGAAGGCCTCGTCGGCCGTGTAGACGTCGTAGGGCTGGAAGTCCTCGACCACCGTGGCGATGCCCAGCTCCTCGGCCAGCTCGAACACCATCGCCCGGGAGACGCCCTGAAGCACCCCGCGGTCTCCGGCCGTGCGGATCACCCCGTCGGTGACGATGAAGAGGTTGTAGCCGACCCCTTCGGTGATGCTGCCGCGGCTGTCGGTCAGGATCGGCCAGCTGTCCGGATCGACGTCGGAGGCCTCCAGCTCGGCCATGTTGAAGTTCATCCGGCTGAAGTTCTTCACCTTCGGATCGAGCGCGTCGGGCGCGAAGCTGCGGGTGCGGACGATCACGCCGTGGGCGCCGACCCGGTAGAGGTGCGCGAAGCGGGAAAAGCCGATCTGCCGGGTGCAGACCCCCACCGCCGGCGGCCCGGCCTTGTGGGCCCAGCGCCCGCGGCCCCGGGTCACGAACTGCCAGATCTGGTAGTCGCCGACGTCGGCGCGGAGGTGCTCGTTGCGGGAGATGACCTCCTCGCTGATCTGCTCCATCTCATCGGGCGACAGGCCGGGATCGATCCGAACGTACTTCAGCGAGCGGTAGAGCCGGTCCACGTGCTCGCGCATCCGGAAGCTCTTGCCGTTGAAGGTCCGCGCCACGTCGAAGACGCAATCGCCGACCAGGAAGCCGCGGTCCAGGGGATCGATCCGCACCTGGCTGAAGGGGACCCACTCGCCGCAGAAGTACGCCGTGTAATCCGCCATGTCACCTCCCCGGCGTGGCGCGGCCACGCCGTCTGCGTCAGCCCCGGTCACCCCGCGATCCAGCCGTACCAGCGGTGGCTCGGCGTCGCTCCCTCGTCGAGATAGGCCATCTTCATCCGGGTCAGGTAGTCCGCGGGGATCCCGTTGCGCCGGGCGTTCACGTCCACGCCGAAGACCCGGGCCGCGTTCAGCCCGAAGATCTGCTCCTTCACCGGGCGCGTGAGCGGCGCGTAGCCGTGCTTCTCGATCAGCGCCTCGGGGATCTCGAACCGCCGGAAGGCCTCGATCTGCCACTGCGGCGTGCCGTACCAGATCGAGTCCGTGCCCCACAGCACGTGATCGGCCCCGAAGACGTCCACGACCTGGCCGAGGACGTGGGCGCAGGCGGCGGGCTGGGTGGTGACGAGCTGGCCGAAGGTCGAGCCCAGCTCCATGTAGAGGTTCCGGAGCCCCGGCGCCTTCTTCTTCATCTGGCAGAACTCGCTGGTCCAGGGCACCTCGCCCGACGGCGTGGCCGCCGCGACCCCCAGGAGCCCGGCGTGGTAGACGAGGAAGTCGATGTCCGGGAAGTCCTTCGCCGCCTTGACGAGGTCGCGCGGGTGGTTGTAGTCCGCCACCGGCCCCAGCGGCAGCCCCTTGTGGAGGCAGACGCGCCGGACCCCGAGCTTGCGGGC
>DASYUM010000095.1:0-1641 GCA_036001225.1 Candidatus Methylomirabilota bacterium
GCTACGCTAGCACAAGCCGCTTCTAGACTCAAATGGGTCCGGACTCGTCATCACACGTGGGATGGCGCGGGAAGTTGGAATCCCGCGCCGGGCCTGAGGCCCCCGCGGCCACCCCCGGGACGGCCACTGCAGGCAGCCCTCTGGGAGTCTCCGGACCCTCCGCCAGAAAGGCGTGAAAACAGAGCGAACGGATGTTCAGTCCTGGCGCACCCCGCCGGCGGGGTGCAGCAGGCGGAGGTGGTGGTGCAAGTCGGGGCTGTGCTC
Organism: Candidatus Methylomirabilota bacterium; assembly: GCA_036001225.1. Taxonomy (GTDB): domain Bacteria; phylum Methylomirabilota; class Methylomirabilia; order Rokubacteriales; family DASRDR01; genus DASYUM01. The sequence continues at coordinate 265 of DASYUM010000095.1, forward strand.
GCGGATCCGCACCAGGGCCGCCTTGATCGCCCGGGGGACGTTGACGCGCGCCCGCTCCGCCGCGGAGGCTGCCCGTCGATCCCGGCCCGTGCAGGACCCGGCCGTCGTGCGGACCTTCCTCACCCACCTCGGCCGCGCGCGCTCCACTGAGGCGCCTGGCCCCGCCCCACCCGCTCCTGCCGCGATCGGGGAGACTCCTCGCTCGGCCCCAGACCCTCGCGGGGTCCCTCTCGCCGGGGCCCCGCCACCGCACCCCTCCGCCCTCCCTTGACACTTGACCGCGAGCCCGCGCCGGCGCAGCATGCCTCGGGGTCAGCGAGCGATCGCGAGGCCGACCCTACGAGGCGGGCCGGCCCGGGTGCCAGGTGAGGCGTCACGGGGGAGGCTGGGGGAAGGCGCCCGACTTGGCCGGACGCCCGCTGCCCCAGCGGAGGTGGCGTTAATCGTTCCTATGCGCCTCCGCGTACAGTCCGGCCCAGACGCCCGGGCGGAGGAGGTCTCCCGTGGATGCCATCAGCGACGTGCGCGACATCTCCCGGATCGCCTATGGCTTCATGGCGTCAAAGGTGCTCTTCGCGGCGTTGAACCTCGATCTCTTCAGCTTGCTCTCCCCGGGGAAGACGCTCGAGGAGCTCACCGGCGAGACCGGTATCGCCAAGAACCGCCTGGTCACCCTGCTCACCGCGTGCGTCGCGCTGGGGATCGTCGTGAAGAGCGGGGATCGCTATGCCAATGCGCCGGCCAGCGAGGCGTATCTGGTCCGCGGCGCGCCGCGCTACTTCGGGGACTACTTCCGCTTCCAGGTCGACCGGCAGATCTACCCGATGTGGATGAGACTGGACGGCGCCCTGAGGGGCGAGCGCACCGGCGCCTACGACGTGCTCGACCAGGAGGAAGCCGGGCACTTCACGCGCGCCCAGCACGCGGGCTCGTCAGGGCCGGCGCGGGTGCTGGCCGAGATGGTCGACCTCGGGGCGTGTCGCACCCTGCTCGACGTCGGCGCCGGGAGCGGCGCGTTCAGCATCGCGCTCTGCCAGCGGCACCCCTCGCTGTCGGCGACCCTCATCGACTTTCCGCACACGCTGGAGGTCGCCCGGCGGTTCGTCGTGGAGGCCGGACTCGAGCGCCGGGTCGGCTACGTCGTCGGCAACGCCCTCGCGGTGAGGTGGCCCGGCCGGCAGGATGCCGTGCTCATGTCCTACCTGCTGAGCGCCGTGGCCGAGAAGGCCGTGGCGGCCCTGATCGAGCAGGCGGCGAGCGTGTTGGCCCCGGGCGGCTCCCTGATCGTCCACGACTTCATGGTGGATGACGACCGGCAGGGGCCCCTCCAGGCCGCGCTGTGGTCCGTGACCAGCCTGCACTTCGACCCCGACGCCG
>DASYUM010000096.1:0-1518 GCA_036001225.1 Candidatus Methylomirabilota bacterium
GGGCCGCCGCCTTGCGAATGCTGTCGGTGTCAGGGCCATCGAAGATGCAGAAGGTCCGGCGCTTGTCCTCGCTCACATACGAGTGACCCAGGTGACGCCGACCTGGGCGTTCCGGTCCACGACCGCGAGACACGCCGCGGCCCCCTCGTCGGTGATGAGGATCTGGAGACCGTCGGGGAACGTCCGCTCGACCACGTAGCGTGGCATCTCGATCCTCCTCGTGCTGCGAGCCGCCCTGGCCCGGGCCCGGCGCGGTGATCGCCAGGTGGTGTTCGTGACCGGGGAGCCTGGAATCGGCAAGACCACCCTGGTCGAGAGCGTTCTCTCGCCCGGCGAGGGCCCCCCGCCGAGGGTCGCCGTTGGCCAGTGCGTGGAATCGTACGGGACGGGTGACCCGTATCTCCCGCTTCTCGAAGCGCTCGAGCGGCTCGTTCGAGGCGAGGGGGTGAGGTCGTCCGGGGCGCCCTCCATCGCCACGCCCCGCGTGGCTGGCGCAGATGTCGAGCCTGGTCGAGCCCGGTGAACGGGGGGCGCTCGTCCGTGCGCGAGGGGCGCCCACGCCGCATGGCATGCTCCGAGAGTTGGCGGCGCTCCTGGAAGCGCTCACGGCCGACCAGGAGCTGGCGGTCTGGCTCGAGGACCTCCACTGGGCCGACCACCCGACCCTCCACGCGGCGGCGCAGCGCGTCCACGTCCGTGGGTCCCTGGTCCTCCGGTCGACGCTCGTCGCTCACCGCCGCCGCCCCCCCCCGGCGCGCCACCGGGCCCCTCCATTTAGCCGCGGCCAGGGCCGTCCAGCAAGGGCCTCGCGGCGCGGCCGCCTCGGTGCCCCTCGAGCCCCCCGGCAGGCACCGAGGATAAGCACCGCCAGGAGCCAGAGGGTGGCGGCCAGCCACAGAGCGGGCGCGCCGGGTCCGAGGACCGAAGGAGCCGCTACAGCCGGACGAGGCGGGCCGAGCGGATGGAGGGCAGCGCCAAGAGCTCGGCCAGCACGGGGGCCGGCACCGGCGCGTCCAGGCTCAGGACCGACACCGCGCGCCCGCCGGGCCGCTGCCGCCCGAGCTGCATGCCCGCGATGTTGACGCCGTGCGCGCCGAACAGGGTCCCGATCCGACCGATGACGCCCGGCACGTCGTCGTTCGAGAGGACGACCATCCAGCCCGCCGCGTGCGCTTCCAGGTCGAACCCGTCCACCTGGACGATCCGCGGTTCACGCCGGTGGAACAGGGTTCCCGCCACCTGCCGGTGGCCGTGGTCGGTCGTGAGCTCGGCCGTCAGCAGGCTGGCGAAGTGCTCGCTGACCGGCGTCTTGGACTCGACGACGCGAAGGCCCCGCTGTCGCGCGAGGTAGGGCGCGTTCACGTCCGTCACGTTCTCCTCGAGGATCACGCCGAGCAGGCCCCGCAGGAAGGTGACGGTGAGCGGCTGGATCGCATGGGCGGCGACCTCGCCCGCGTAGGTGAGCCGCGCCTCGGCCATCCGACCCCGGGCCAGCTGGCCGAGGAACGACCCGAGCTT
>DASYUM010000097.1:0-2556 GCA_036001225.1 Candidatus Methylomirabilota bacterium
ACCGGGACTCGGCCTCGCGAGGGGCGGGGAAGTAGAACCTCCCGGGGGGCCCGAGAGCGGGGACCGGGGAGGAGGCGACAATCGGGCCACATCCCAGTCCGGAACGGGGCGGCAATCGTGCAGCCCGATCTGTAGTTCGGCCGGCACAGGCACTCGCGAAACGGCCGCTGGCCCTGGGAGCGGGAAGGACCCTTCCTGGGCTCAGAAGGATAATCCGTTGCTCGGCTACCACTGGCATGATCATGCCGAAGACCCTCGCCACGGCCACCGTCGACCGGCTGCTCCACCACGCCCATTTCGTCATCACCGAGGGAACGCAAACGATCATCGCTTGACACTGGATCAGGGCCCCCGTCCCCCCGTGCCCCTGACGGAGGGCGGATTCGGTCGGAGGTTCGTCGAGGGGAATACGGAGGCGGATCTCGACGTCCCACCCGGTGACCCTTACCTCCTCAACGACGAGGCGCAGAAGCTTCTGGCGCTGCGTGAAGTCGAGCGAGTCCATCGCCGCGATGACCTTCTCCGCGAAGCGGCCGATGCGCCGTCGGAGCCGATTGTCCTTCGCCAGGGCGTCGCGTTCCTCCGCCAAGGCTTGGCGCTGAGCATCGATCGCGCGGCGCCGCCCGTCGAGCTCCTTGGCTCGGCGTTGGAGCTCGACCAGCTCGACCAGGCCGGCTTGGTAGAGGTCGACGAGTCTGCGCCGCTCGGCCTCGGTCGACTCGGCCCGGCGTTCGAGGCGGACGAGCTGGGCGCCGAGCAGCTCATCGTCGGGGGCCGGAGCCCGGGCGGTTACCGCGTTCTCTCCCGCCAGCAGGACCTCGGGACGCAGCAGCGCCTCCCGGACCTGGTCGAAGACGAATGCGTCCAAGGGGTCGGCGCGGATGTTGCGTTCTCGACAACGACGCTCCTCGCCGCCCGCCCGCAACGGGTCGTGATTGCGGCAGTAGTAGTAGCGGTGGAAGGTCCCGTTGCGCCCCTTCATCTTGTGGCAGCTGACCCCGACGTTGCAGGTCCCGCACCGGACCAGCGCGCGCAGCAGCCAGGCGTCGTCATCGGCGTTTCGGGGGCTCCACTTCGAGTTGTCCCGGCTGACCCGGCTCGCGGCCTCGAAGAGGTCCTCCGGGATGATCGCCGGCACCGCGATCTCGATCCAGTCCTCCCGGGCCCGGGGCACCTGCCGGCTCCCCCGTCCCGGCCGCGGATCCGGGACCGACTCGGTTCGGTTGTAGTACACCCGCCCCACGTAGGCCTCGTTGCGCAGCAGGCGCCCGATGGTGGAGGTGCCCCACACCGCCTTGGCACCGGTCGGGGTGGGGACCCCGTCGGCGTTGAGACGCCGGGTGATCTCGCGGGTGGAGTGTCCCCCGGCGACGTAGTCCTCGAAGATCCGCCGCACCACCGCCGCCTCGGGCTCGTAGGGCTCCAGGCGGGGCGGTCCTTCGGCGGAGCGGGGCAGGCGGCGGTAGCCGTAGGGAGCCTTCCAGGAGATCACCTCCCCGGCTCGGGCCCGCCAGAGCTTGCCCCGGCGGTAGCGCTCGGCGATCTTGGCCCGCTCATACTCGGCGATCACGCCCTGGACCTGGGTGAGCAGGCGCGCCTGGGGGTCGTCGTCGATGGCGGGCGCGTCGGCGAACCGCACCGCCACCCCGTGACGGGCCAGCTCGTCCAGCACGATCACCTGGTAGGCGTAGACCCGGGCCAGCCGGTCGGGTGACAGGCACCAGACGGCGTCCAGCAGCCCGGCCTCGGCCGCGTCCCGCAGCGCGTCCAGCCCGGGGCGGTCAAGGCGCGCGCCGGAGTGGCCGTCGTCGCAGAACTCGGCGACCAGCCCGTCGCCCTCGGCGGCCACCCGCTGCCGCAGCACGGCAAGCTGGGAGCCGATGGTGCCGCGGGCTTCCTGGGCCTCGGTGGAGACCCGGGCGTAGATGGCCGCTCTCATCGGTGCGCCTCCTTGGCGATGGCACTGGCACCGCCGGCGGCCAGGATGAGCTCGTAGCCCGCGGCCAGCGCCTCCAGGCGAGGATCGGTGTGGGGTGTCCAGCGCGGCCGCCGGGCGCCCACCAGGCTGGCGGCAAACACCGGCTCAGTGGCCGGCCAGGCGATCAGCCCAGCCAGCCCACGCCGCTCGAAGCGTGCCGCGGCGAGGATGAGCGTCCCACCGCCGGCGACAGCGACCTCCCGCAGCCCCTCGTAGTCGGCCTGGGCCGCCTCGCCGATCGGCCAGAACGCCCTCATCGGCGGCGTGCCCGCTCGATGGTGCGCCGGTGCAGCGACACCCCGAACTGGCTGGCGACGGCCTCGGCCAGCGCGGCGCCCGACAGGCGGGGGTCGGCGGCGGCCAGGAAGGCCACGATCTCGGGGCTGAGCTTGAGCGGCCCGCGCCGGCCGCGTCGCTCGTCGAGCAGGCCGGTCATCCCCGCTTCGGCGAAGGCCTCGGCGACCAGGTAGAAGGCGGCCCGCGAGTAGCCGTGGGTGGCCGCGGCGGTGCGCACGCTGGTGCCATCGACCACATGGGCACGCAGCATCTCGTACTTGACCTGGACCTTGTCCTCGGCC
>DASYUM010000098.1:0-5785 GCA_036001225.1 Candidatus Methylomirabilota bacterium
GACCCCCCCGATGCCCCCCCGTCGTGGCGGCGGCAGAGCCGCCGCTCGGAGCACTCCTCGATGCACCTTGCGCTCGGTGGCAGGCGCCGGGTTACTCCGACAGGCCCCTGGTGGTGGTTGGGGCGTGTCCCAGGATATAACAGAGCCAGCCCCCACGAGCCATTCGGGTAGCGGCCCCCCACGCCGGTCCGACGCGCCGGAGCCCTTGACGTGGGTCGCCCGGCGACCTAGAGTGCCCTCCAACAGGGAGTCGTGGCCTGAACGTCCGCGTCGGGCGGTGGAAGGAGGAGGACATGGGGGAGATGATCACCTTGACGGCCGAGGATGGACACCGGCTCGCCGCCTATCGGGTGGCCCCGCCGGGCGCATCCCGCGGCGGCCTGGTGGTGGTGCAGGAGATCTTCGGCGTGAACTCGCACATCAAGCGGACGTGCGACGGCTTCGCCGCGGATGGCTATGTGGCGCTCGCCCCGGCGCTCTTCGACCGTGTGGAGCGCGACTACGCGACGGGCTACACGCAAGCCGACGTCGACCGCGGGCGAGCGGTCCGGGGCAAGCTGTCCTTGGATCAGGCCGTCATGGACGTGCGGGCGGCCGTCCGCGAGCTGGCCCGATCGGGCTCCGGGGTCGGGGTCGTCGGCTACTGCTTCGGCGGCACGATCGCGTGGCTCGCGGCCACGCGGATCGACGGAGTCGCGGCGGCCGTCGGCTACTACGGCGGGGGCATTGCCGACGCCGCCTCGGAGCAGCCGCGCTGTCCGGTGATGCTCCACTTCGGGGAGACCGATGCCTCGATTCCCCGAGAGCACTGGGAGAAGGTGCGCGCCCAGCACCCGGGCGTCCCGGTGCACGTCTACCCCGCCGGGCATGGGTTCAACTGTGACGAGCGCGGCAGCTACCACGCCGAGAGCGCCCGGCTCGCGCGGGAGCGGACGCTCGCCTTCTTCCGCCAGCACGTCGGATGAGCCGGAGGGCACCGATGACCACGGCGAAGCGGCTGGCCACCGCGCTCGGCCTGACGCTGGCGATCGCGGGCACGGCCCGGGCCCAGACGGTCGAGATCGAGTACTGGCAGTACACCTTCGCCCAGCGCGTGCAGGCGATCGACGAGCTGATCAAGCGCTTCGAGGCGGCCACTCCCGGCGTCAAGGTCAAGCACACCCACGTGCCGTACGACGATTTCCGCCTCAAGATCGCCGCCGCCATCCCGGCCGGCCAGGGGCCCGACGTGGTGCAGCTCTTCTACGGGTGGCTACAGGACTACCTGAAGGCCAAGCTGCTGCAGCCCCTGCCCCAAGAGCTGTTCGAGGCGGCAGAGATCGAGCGCGAGTTCTTTCCGCTGGTGAAGCAGATGAAGGTCGGCGGCCAGTACTACGGCGTGCCGACCGCCGTGCGCGCGCTGGCCCTGTTCTGGAACCGGAAGCTCGTGCGGGAGGCCGGCCTCGACCCGGCCAAGCCGCCCCAGACGCTCGACGAGCTGGTCGAGGCGGCCAAGAAGCTGACCAAGCGCGACGCCGCCGGCAACCTCCTGCAGGCGGGCATCGCGCTCGACATGGGCTTGCAGGACCATCACTGGCTGCGCGAGGTGCTGATCCGCCAGATGGGTGGCCAGCCCTACTCCGCCGACGGCCGGAGCGTGGCCTACAACGGGCCGGCCGGCGTCCGGGCGGTCACGTGGTACGCGGACCTGGTGTCGCGCCACAAGGTGAGCGAGTTCGGCTTCCTGACCGACGGCATCACCGCCTTCCGCTCGGGCAAGGCCGGCTTCATGATCGACGGCTCCTTCCGGCTCGCCGCCCTGGATGGCCAGGCCGGCCTCGAGTACGGCGTCGGGGAGCTGCCCGGTCACGAGGGCCGGCGCTTCAACTTCGCCTCCTACTGGGTCAACGGCATCACGCCCAAGGCGACCGGGCCCAAGAAGGAAGCGGCCGCGAAGTTCCTGCGATTCATCACCACGCCAGCGGCGATGGAGCTGTGGCTCGAGAAGGTGGGCGAGCTCCCGGCCCGCAAGGCGGTGGCCGAGCGTGACGCGATCCGCACCCATCCGAAGTACGGCCCCTTCATCCGCGGCCTGGCCTATTCGGAAGCGACGTCCTTCGTCAACGAGACCGCCCAGCGCAAGCTGTTCATGGACATGGTCGACCGCATCGCGCTCAAGGGCCAGCCGGTCGCCGAGTCGGTCGCGCAGGCGGCGGCCGAGGAGCAGAAGCTGCTGGACGCGTTCTTCGCCAAGTAAGCCCGGCGGCCGCCGGGGCCCGCATGCTGGACCGGCTGTCCCTGGGCGCCCGCCGGACGCTCACCGCGTGGGGCTTCCTGGCCGTGCCGCTGGTCTTCTACGTGGGGATCCGCTTCTATCCGACGGCCGACGCGTTCCTCATGTCGCTCACCGACTGGAGCATCGTGGGGGAGCGCCGGTTCGTGGGCCTCGCCAACTACCGCCGCCTGGCGGCCGACCCGGTCTTCTGGAAGGTCATGGGGAATACCGTCCAGTACCTGGTCGTCGGCGTCGCCGTCAGCCTCGGCCTGGCCTTCCTGGTGGCCTACCACCTCGACCGTGTCCGTGTCGGGCACGCGCTCCTGCGCGCGCTCTACTTCGTGCCGCACGTGACCACCGCCGTGGCCATGGGCTGGGTCTGGCGGTGGCTCTACCAGCCGGTGCCGGTCGGCGTGTTCAACGGGCTCCTGGTCGCGCTGGGCCTGCCCCAGCAGCCTTTCCTGCGCTCGACCGAGCAGGCGCTCTATGCCGTGCTGGCGCCGGCGGTCTGGGCCGGGCTCGGCTTCCAGGTGGTGGTCTTCCTGGCCGGCCTCAAGGCGATCCCCCAGGAGTACTACGAGGCGGCCGCCATCGACGGCGCCGGAGGCTGGCGCCTGCTCGTCGAGATCACCCTCCCCCTGCTGCGGCCGACCACCGTGTTCCTGGTGGTGGTCAGCTCGATCGCCTACCTCCGGATCTTCGATTACGTCTACAGCATGACCAGCGGCCAGGGCGGCCCCCTCGACGCCACCAAGCCCCTGGTGCTCAAGATCTACGTGACCGCGTTCGGACACTTCCAGATGGGGTACGCGGCCGCCCACACCGTGGTGCTCTTCGTGATCCTCCTCGTGGTTTCGCTCGTCCAGCTCCGGGTCCTCCAGGCGCGATGAAGCCCCGGGCGCGGCCCGGCCGGGGCGTCGTCTGGCTGTTGCTGCTCCTCGGCGGCGTGCTGATGGTGATCCCGTTCGTCTACATGCTCTCGACCTCGCTCAAGCACAACGTCGAGGTCTACGAGCTGTCGCTCCTGCCGCGGGCGCCGACGCTCCACAACTACCGGCGCCTGATCGGGGCCTCCGGGTTCCCGCGCTGGTTTCTCAACTCGTTCGTGATCGCGGGTCTCACCACCCTGTCGGTGCTGTTCTTCGACAGCCTGGTCGGCTACACGCTGGCGAAGTTCCGCTTCCGCGGCCGCCGGCTGGTGTTCATGGCGATCCTCAGCACGCTCATGATCCCGACCGAGATGCTGGTCCTCCCCTGGTACGTGCTGAGCCGGAATCTCGGCTGGCTCGACACCTACTGGGGCATCATGTTCCCGGGGCTGATGACGGGCTTCGGCACTTTCCTGATGAAGCAGTTCTTCGAAGGCGTGCCCGACGAGCTGATCGATGCGGGCCGGGTCGATGGGCTCGGCGAGTTCCAGATCTGGCGGCGGGTGGCCCTGCCGCTCGTGATCCCGGCCCTGTCGGCGCTCGCCATCTTCACGTTCCTCGGGAACTGGACCGCATTCCTGTGGCCGCTCATCGCGACCACCGACAAGAGCCTCTACACCCTGCCGGTCGGGCTGGCCTCGTTCTCCGGCGAGTTCCAGACCGAGTGGGAGATGGTGATGACCGGCGCCAGCTTCGCGACGCTGCCCACCCTCCTCGTCTTCGTCCTCCTGCAGCGGTACATCGTCCGCGGCGTCATGCTGGCCGGCCTCAAAGGATAGCGGGGTGGACCAGGGCCGCCGTCCGCCTGACGACCGGTTCCCGGCGCCGGTCTACCGGGAGACGGTGCTGGCGCCGCTGTTCGAGGGCGTCAAGCAGCACCACTGGCGCCAGCAGATGCGCATCAATCGCGCCAGCGCGATCATGCTCGCCGCCCAGGGCCTCCTGTCCCGGAGCGAGGCGGCGGCCATCCTGCGGGCGCTCGACGACATCGAGGCGGCGATCGACGTCCCCGCGCTCCCCTACACCGGCGAGCACGAGGACTTCTTCTTCCTGGTCGAGGCCGAGCTCGGGCGCCGCCTCGGCGTGGAGACGGCCGGCAAGCTCCACACCGGACGCAGCCGAAACGACATCGATCACACGGTGTTCAAGATGGCGCTCAAGGAGCGCCTGGCGGAGCTGCTGGACGACCTGCTGGCGGCCCTCGGGGTCCTGCTCGAGGTGGCGGAGGCCAACCGGGGGACGCTGGTGGTCGCCTATACCCACGGCCAGCCCGCCCAGCCCACCACCTACGGCCACTACCTCGGCGCGGTGATCGAGCTCCTCCTGCGCGACGTCGAGCGCCTCCGCCAGGCCAGCCGCTACCCCGATTTGTGCAGCATGGGAGCGGCCGCGATCACCACCTCGGGCTTCCCCCTCGACCGCCGGGCGATGGCCGAGCTGCTCGGGTTCGCCGAGGTCCAGGAGAACGCCTACGGCTGCATCGCCGCCAACGACTACCTGACCAGCGTCCACGGCGCGCTGCGGCTCCTGTTCGTCCACCTCGGCCGCTTCGCCCAGGACCTCAACACCTGGACCGGCTTCGAGATCGGGCACCTCCAGGTGCCCGACGGGTACGTCCAGGTGAGCTCGATCATGCCGCAGAAGCGCAACCCGGTGGCGGTCGAGCACCTGCGGCTCCTCTGCTCGCTGGCCGCCGGGCGGGCCAGCGCGACGGTCGACGCCCTCCACAACACGCCGTTCACCGACGTCAACGACGCCGAGGGCGAGGTCCAGGTGGCGGGCTACGCCGCGTTCGAGGCGGGCCGCCGCGCGCTCCGCCTCCTGGCCGGGTTCATCGGCGCCGCGCGCGTCGACGAGGCCCGCGTCCGCCGGCACATCGAGGAGGGCTGTCTCACCGCGACCGAGCTGGCCGACTCGCTCGTGCGGGCCGAGGGGCTGTCGTTCCGCCAGGCGCACGAGGTCGTGGCGCGCCTGGTCAAGGGCATGCTCGCCCGCGGCGAGCGCTTCGCCACCGTGCCCCAGGCGGCCTTCACCGACGCGTTCGCGGCGGTGGCGGGCCGCTCGCCCCGCCTCGGCGAGGCGGACCTCCGCCGCTACACCACGCCCGAGCACTTCGTCGCCGTGCGCACGCTGCCCGGCGGGCCGGCGCCGGGCCCGCTGGCCGCCAGCCTCGCCCGCTATCGCCGCGAGCTCGACGAGGCGCGGACCTGGCTCGATGGGTACCGGGCGCGCATCGACGGCGTCGACCCGCGGCTCCGGGAGCGCGCGCGGGCGCTCCTCCCGGATTGAGGTCGCCTGGAACGAGCTCGCCTGAGCGACTGAACCGCCGGCCCACGCTCCGCCCGACGGGCTTGACGCGTCCCGCCGCAGATGCTGTAGTGCTCCCGCGCTCCGGGAGGCCGTCCAGTCCGCGTGGAGGTGTCTATGAGCCTGATGTTCGGCGCGATCGTCCTGGCCGTGGCTGTCCTCGCCGGCTCGGCCTTCGCGGACGAGCCCTTCCCGACGCGCCCGGTCACCATGGTGAACCCGTTCCCGCCCGGGGGCCTCGCCGACCTGACCGGCCGCCCGCTGGCCTCGGCCATGGAGAAGGTCCTCAAGCAGC
>DASYUM010000099.1:0-35420 GCA_036001225.1 Candidatus Methylomirabilota bacterium
GCGGCGGCGGTGAACGAGCTGGGGCCGCTCGACGTCATGGTGAAGTCTGCCCGGGCCCGATCCTGACCGGCCTCCGCCAGCACTCGCGGCAGATCCTGGGCCCCGATACCCCGGACATGAGCGATCGGGGCATCGGGGCGAGCGACGAGCAGGTGCGGGCGGCGGTGCCGGCCGGGCGCCGGGGCACCGTGGAGGACGTCGCCGCCGCCGCTTGCTATCTCGCTTCCGACGAGGCGGCCTACGTCACCGGCCACACCCTCGTCGTCGACGGCGGCTGGCGCGCGCGGTAGTCACCGCGAGGCGTCGCACGACTCGAGGAGGTTCAACCCCAGGCGAAGGGCGTCCCGCAACACCTTGTCTAGCGTAGTGTGGCGGGCGAGCGCGACAGCGCGCAGGCGCTCGACGTACTCGGTCGGCAGCGCGCGCGTCCGGTACATCGTGAAGGCCAAGCCGAGCGGCCGGGGAAGCCGCTCACGGCGCGGGGGTCGTCTTGGCGGCGCCGCCGATGCCTTAGGCGCCGGAACGGTCTCGCGGCCGCGGCGCCGATACGCGCGGCTCTCCGCGATCAGGCGGGCGACGTGCTGCGGCTCGACCCCGGCCAGGCTGGCGAGTCGGTGCTGAACCCGAGCGCCCGGCAGGACCGCCCCTTCCTGGTAGTGAAACGCAGTCGTCGCCGAGACGCCCATCGATCGCGCCGATTCACGCAGACTCCAGCCGCGTCGGCCGCGGAGCCCGGCGAACCATACCTGGAATGGCGACCGCGACGCATCCACACGAGAGAGGCTAGACTGTTAGCTAACACGCGTCAATCCGGGGCCTCGTCCGCCGCGGGTCGGTTCCGTGAACGGCGCCGTGTCGAGGAAGCGGCGGAGCACGTTGGTCGTCAGACGGGCCACGTTGTTGTCGTAGCCCTTGAACGGCAGGCTGCCGGCGTAGGCGATGGAGCCAGTGGAGAACACGGCGCCGCCGCCGGGGCACTCGAAGAAGACCATGTCGGCCCGGATGGCCGGGTTCTGCGGCCCGTCGGTGGCGCCGTGGGCGACCAGGACCGACTCGTTGACCAGCTGGAAGCTGTTCGAGTGCCCCTCCGACGACGCCACCACCAGCGCGTGGGCGGGCGAGCCGAGCAGGCGGTCGTAGCAGTCGATCTCGAGCCCGGCGGCGCCGCCCCGCAGGGTGCCGAAGTCGCCGATCAGCTCGTCGGGACCGATCCCCTCGAACATGAACGCGACCCGGGGATCGCGGCTGGCCGGGGTCCGGCGGTAGTAGGAGGAGGCGTCGAAGCCCTGGGAGATGAATCCCGCCCCGGCCAGCCGATTGGGGGCCCGCCCCTGCCGCCGCCAGAGGCCGCCGTACTCGCCGGTGAAGCTCATGTAGTACTCGCCGACCTCGGCCGCCCAGGCCCGGGTCCCGTCCTCCGAGCGCCGGACCTCGATGATCCCCGGCTTCGTCGGGTGGTAGGCGATCCGCCAGTAGAAGCCGTTGCCACCCAGGTACATGAGCCGGCCGCCGCGCCGCACGTAGGCGTCGAGGGCATCGAGCATCTCGAGCGAGAGGTATTCGGGATGGGTGCCGGTGACGACGACCCGGTAGGGCTCGAGCAACGCCAGCCCCTCCCGGTGCAGGTCGTCGTCGGTGACGACGTCGTAGCGGGGGCCGGCGTGCTCCAGCCAGTCGATGACGAAGAGGTCGGCGCAGTAGTTCCAGAGCCGCCCCTTGGGTCGGATGTTCGTGGCTGGGCGCAGCCGGGTCCCGTAGCAGACGCCGCTCCCGTCGCTGTGGACGCAGTAGGTCGAGCGGCCCAGCGGATAGTCGAGGAGCAGCTTGTCGGTCGCGTCCATGACGGTGAGCCGCCCCTGCACCAGCTCGGTCCAGGCGCCGGTGAACCGCGCGCGGTTGTTGCAGTAGACGGTGTAGGTCGCGGTCGAGGCGAGGTAGGCGACGTCGGGCCGCGGCGCCGCGGTTCGGCTCCGGGGTGGCCGCACGAAGAAGGAGACGTGGCACTCCGCCGACCCGCCCGTCAGCCGCGCCGCGTAGGCGCCGCTCGGGAGACCGGCCGGGACGGTGAGCGTGAAGTCGGTCTGCCAGCCGGCGTCGTCGAGGTCGTCGTCGTGGAAGTGGATGGCGCCGTACTGCTCGGGCGCCTTCGTCCAGCTCATCTCGGCCCCGGTCCAGTTGTGCCCGGTCATGCCCCGCGCCGGCAGGTTCACGGTGCGACCGTGCAGGCGACTGGGCGAGCGGTCGGTGATCCGGTCGGATTCGATGTCGAGCGAGAAGTCCCAGGCCGCGACCACCGCCGATTCCAGCCCGGCCGTCGTCGGCCCGGCCGCCAGCGCCGCCATCGCGGCCCGCTCGAGGACGCGGTCGGCGAGGCGGGGCCGGTCGAGCTTGCCGTTGTAGTGACCGCCGACCCGCCCGTCGCCCGCGTGCCAGCCCGCCATGAGGAACGCGCCGGGACCGGGCTTCGGGACCCGGCGGGCGCGCCGCTCCACGTGGAGGGGACCGCCGAGGTCGAGCGTGTGATCGACCAGCGGCTCCTGGTAGAGGTGGACACTCCCCGCGGCGGCGTCGTAGGTGGCGGCGACGAAGTACCACTTCCGCTCGAGCAGGGGCACCGTGGTCGTGTGGGCCTCGACCTCCATCCCGTCGCCGAGCCAGAGGGCCAGGGCGCCTCGCTCGTCGAGGCCGAGGCCGAATCCGGTCCGGGTCGCCACCGACCAGGTCCCGAGCAGCGCCTGGCGGCCCCGGCCGGGCGTGGTGGGCCACACGAACGCCTGGACCGTGAAGCTCTGCAGGGTGCCGAGCCGCGGCGCCGGCGGCACGATCGCGTAGGAGCCGAGGTGGATCCCCTGCTGCCGGGCCGGGTACTCGCGGCTCACCGGCGTCGCGACCACCTCCTCGCGGAAGCCGGGGGCGTCGGGGCCGGTCTCGGGCGCGCGGAGCCGGACGATGTCGGCCCGGTACGCCGCCAGGCCGTGGCCGCTCACCTTGAACCCGATGGTCTCGCCCGGCGCGACGCTGACCTCGTCGCTGTAGGCCAGGAGCGCCGGCTCCACCGGCAGCGGACGACCCGCCGGCGGCGGCCAGGCCAGCGGCGGCTCGCCGTCGAGGGTCAAGTCCTCGCCCGTCAGCTCCCGCCACCGAAGCCGAAAGACGGCCCACTCGGCATCCTCGAGGGTCGCGAAGACGTAGCCGGGCAACAGCTCGGGGCTCAACGGCTCGCCCGTCGTCCGACCCACCGCCCACTCCGCGTGGGGCCGGGTCATGTAGAGGAGATACTTGCCGGGCTGTGGCTGGCTCCGCATCCGGTTCAGCACGGCCTGGAGGTCGCCGGAATGCACGCCAAACGGCCGCGCCCGGAACTCACGCGCGAGGTCTAGCCGTCGGGGATCGATCTCGATCATCGGATGGCCGCCAGGAACTCGAGCATCGCCGCGTTGACCTCGGCCGGGCGCTCCTGCTGGGTCCAGTGGCCGCAGCCCGGCAGAATGACCGTGCGCCGCAGGTTGGGGACGACCGCCGCCAGGTTGGCGATCAGATCCTTCGAGCCCGGAAAGCGGAGGACCAGATCCCGCTCCCCGGCGACGTAGAGGGCGGGCGGCTGGACACGCGCCCCGCGCCAGGGGGCGGTGAGCTCCCAGTTGCGATCGATGTTGCGGTACCAGTTCAGGCCGCCCGTGAATCCCGAGGCCTGGAACTCCGCCGTGAAGGTGTCGATGTCCTGCTCGGTCAGCCAGCCGGGCAGCGTGACGGGGTCGGCCATGATGTCCAGGAAGCCGCCGCCCGGCGGCACCACGGGCGGCACCGGTGGCTCGCGCCGGGGGGCGTCGCCGGAAGCGGAATACAACACGCGGCGAAGGGTGCGCCGGACGTCCCGCGCCAGCTCGGTGTCGGCCACCCCGGGGGCCTGGAAGTAGATCTGGTAGAAGCCCTCGCCCAGCGCGGCGCGCAAGAGCCCCAGGGGGGCCGCCGACCCGCGCAGTCGATAGGGGACGCTCAGCCCGACCACGCCGCGGACGCGGTCCGGACGCATCAGCGCGGTCTGCCAGGCGACCGGAGCACCCCAGTCGTGGCCGACCACGACGGCCTGGTCGGCGGCGAAGGCATCCAGCACGCCCACCGCGTCCCCGACCAGGTGAAGGATCGTGTACCGGTCGACCTCGGCCGGCCGGTCCGTCCGGCCGTAGCCGCGCTGGTCGGGCGCGACGGCGTGGAAGCCGGCATCGGCCAGCGCCACCAGCTGGTGGCGCCAGGAGTACCAGCACTCGGGAAAGCCGTGGAGCAGCAGGACGAGGGGACCGGCGCCCACCTCGGCCACGTGCATGCGAAGGCCGTTGGTGTCGACGAAGCGATGGCCGATCGCGGGCACCGGTCCCTACCGGATCCGCAGCCGCGGGTCGATGGCGTCCCGCAGCGCGTCGCCGACGAAGTTGCAGGCGATGGCGACCATCAGGATCGCGACGCCGGGAAAGGTCGCGATCCACCACTGGGCCACCAGCTCGCGCCCCTCGGCCACCATGGCGCCCCACTCCGGCGTGGGGGGGACGGCGCCGAGCCCCAGGAAGGAGAGCGCCGCCGTGATGATGATGGCGTTGCCGAAGTCCATCGCCATCAGCACGAGCGACGGCGCGACGGCGTTGGGCAGGATGTGACGCAGGAGGATGCGCCGCTCGCCGAGGCCGAGGGCCTGGGCGGCGGCGACGAAGTCCCGCGCCTTGAGGGCCAGCACCTGCCCGCGGGCCACCCGCGCATAGGGCGGCCACCAGACGACGAGCATGGCCAGCATGGAGTTCTGGATGCTGGGGCCGAGGGCGGCCGCGATCGCCATGGCCAGGATCAGCGACGGGAAGGCCAGCACCATGTCCACCACCCGCATCGCCACCTCGTCGGGCCAGCTCCCGAGGTAGGCGGCGAGGCCGCCGTACACCGTCCCGAAGATCGAGGCCAGCACGACGACCACGGCCGCCACCGGCAGCGACACCCGGCCCCCGTAGAGCAGCCGGCTCAGGACGTCACGGCCGAGGCCGTCGACGCCCAGCCAGTGCGCGAGCGACGGCGGGGCGAGGCGGTTGTCGACGTTGAGGTCGATCGGGTCGTAGGGGGCCACGACCGGCGCCAGCGCCGAGACCGCGACCCAGGCCACCACCACCAGCGCCCCCGCCACCGCCATCGGATTCCGGAAGACCTCCTTCCAGACCTGCCGCCCCTCGCGCGCCGATGCCGCGGCGGGGCCCGAGATGCGCGCGGCGACGGTGGCGGCGGGAGAGGCGGACAGCGCGGCCATGGCTCAGGAGTAACGGATCTGGGGATCGAGCCAGCCGTAGAGCAGGTCGACCAGGAGATTCACGAGCGTGTACATGACGCCGATGACGAACGTCACGCCCATGATGGCGGGGAAGTCGTTGGTGACGGCGGACTGGAAGGCGTAGCGGCCGAGTCCGGGCCAGGCGAAGATCGTCTCGGTCATCACCGCCCCCGACAGGAGGCCGCCGTAGGCGAGCCCGAGCACGGTCACGGTCGGGATCAAGGCGTTCTTGAGCGCGTGGCGGGCGACGATGCCGCTCTCGGGCAGCCCCTTGGCCCGCGCCGTCCGCAGGTAGTCCTGGGACAAGGCGTCGAGCATCGACGAGCGGGTCACCCGGGTCACCAGGCCCATGACCGAGCTGGCCAGGACCAGCCCGGGGAGGACCAGGTGGGCGACCGCATCGCGGAACGTCTTCCAGTCGGCGGCGACCGCCGCGTCGACCGTGTAGAGACCGGTCAGCCGCGCCGGCGCGTCCACCTGGGGCCCCAGCCGCCCGGGGCCCACGGTCCAGTGGAGCGTCGCATAGAAGAGGACGAGCGACACCGTGGCCAGCCAGAAGATCGGGATCGACACGCCGACCAGCGACACCAGGCGTGCCACGTGGTCCACCGGACCGTCGCGCTGGATGGCGGCGAAGATGCCGAGCGGCACGCCGGCGGCGAGCGCGAACAGCACGGCGGTGGTGGCCAGCTCGAGCGTGGCCGGCAGGAACTGGGCGAGGTCCTTGGTGATCGCCCGCCGGGTGTTGATCGAGGTGCCGAGCTCCCCCCGCGCCAGATTGGCGAGGAAGGCCAGGTACTGGAGGTGAAGCGGCCGGTCGAGGCCCCACTTCTCCTTGAAGGCCTGGACGATCTCCGGCCGCTGGGAGGCCTGCTGGCCGAGGTTCGACACGATCGGGTCGGCGGGCACGGCGTGGGAGATGACGAAGGAGATGAGGGTCACTCCCAGCACCGCCACGACCATGAGCCCGAGGCGCCGCGCGACGTACCGGCTCATCGCGAATTATCTCCCTCTCCCTCCGCGGGGAGGGAGAGGGAATCTGGCGGGAGGCTAGTTCTTGACGACCGGGTAGATGCGCGCGGCGCCCAGGGGCAGGTACTCGTACCCCTGGATGTTCGGCCGCACGACGACCTCGGCCTTGCCCTGGACCAGGTTGACGTACGGCCCGTTCTCCACCAGGTAGGCGAGGATCTCCTTGTACATCCCCGACCGGCGCTTGGGATCGATCTCGGCGTCGGCCTTCCGCGCCATCTCCTTCGCCTTCGGGTCGTCCCAGCGGAGCCGCGGCGCCCAGGTGTGAAGGATCATCTGCCCCGTGAAGTCGCTGGCTCCGATGTAGTCGGGCTGGTTGTAGGAGATGACCGCGATCTCGCCCTTGGCCCGGTACTGGGTGAGCATGACCGAGAACTCGAGCGGGACCAGCTGGACGTCGATCCCGATCTTCTTCAGGTCGGATTGGACCTTCTGGGCCACCGACTCGTAGGTGATGCCGGCCGGCGACGCCCCGGTGCCGTACTTGAGCGGGAACTTGAAGCCGTTCGGGACGCCGGCCCTGGCCAGCAGCTCCTTGGCCTTCGCCAGGTCGTACTTGGGGTTCAGCCGGTCGGCGTCGGCCTGGGTCTCCAGGCCGAGGACGCCGATCGGATACACGGCGGGGCCGATGACCGCGCGACCGTTGGTGAGCTTGATGATCCCCTCGCGGTCCACCGCGTGACGGATGGCCTGGCGCACTTCTTTCTTGGCCAGCTCGGGGTGGAGGGCGGGGTCCATCGTCATCCCCATGTACATGTTGTCGAGGGATTGGCCGATCTGGATCTTCACGTTCTTGTTGTTGCGCATGGCGGCCACCAGGTCGGGCGTCACGTTGAGCGCCACGTCCACGTCACCGTTCTCGACCTGGAGCTTCTGGGTGGCCGGCGAGGGCACGTCGCGAGCCTCGATCTTCGCGATCTTGGCCGGACCCTTCCAGTAGTTGGGGTTCCGCTCCATGATGATGACGTTGTTCTTCTGCCAGCTCTTCAGGATGAACGGCCCGCCGCCGGCCGAGTGCTGGTTCAGCCACTCCTCGGCCTTGTCGTCCTTGTCGGCGGTCGGCGAGTCGCTGGCCCCGTGCTCCTTCGCGAGCTTCGCGTCCATGATCGCGGAGTTCGGACCCGAGAGCACGGCCAGCCAGTCGGCGAACGACTCGTTGAGGACGGTCTTGACCGTCATCGGGTCGATGACGACGACCTCCTTGAGGGGGTCCATCATCCAGCCCGGGTTGCCCTTGAGGGTCTTGAGCCGGGTCAGGCTGAACTTCACGTCGTCGGCGGTGAAGGGGTTGCCGCTGGCGTGTTTGACGTTCGGCCGGAGCTTGAAGGTGTACTCCTTGCCGTCGGGCGAGATCTTCCACTCGGTCGCCAGCACCGGGACGAAGGTGTTGAGCTCCTTGGGGCTCTTGTGGGCGACCAGCGTGTCGTAGGTGTTGAGGTCGACGAAGGCGGCCCCGAACTCGAACTCCCGTCCGGGGTCGAGCGTCTTCACGTCGGACTGGTCGAGGGCCATGATGAGCGTCTTGCCGCCGCCGGCCGGCTGTCCCAGCACGGGCTGGGAGGGACCGGTGACGGCGAGGGCGATGAGGACGCGGATGGCGGGGCCGCTCCAGCGATTCATGAATATGCCTCCTCACGGGGACCCGGGGTTGTCGATACGGGGAAGTGTGCTAGGCTGACGGCACGCCCCGGGTGATCGTGCCGCCGCGCGCGACGCGACGCCCACTATAGCAGCGGCCCGGTCGCGCAACAAGACAGCCCCCCGCAGGAGGCGCGATGAAAGAGCTGGCCCGGCACCTCATGGTGGATTTCCTGCCCATGAAGCCCTTCGCCGAGGATCCCCTGATCCTGACCGAAGGCCGCGGGATCCACGTCACCGACGTGGACGGCCGCCGCTACATCGACGGGCTGTCGGGGACCTTCTGCGTCAACCTCGGCCACGGCAACCGCGCCCTCGCCGAGGCGGCCGCCCGCCAGCTCGAGCGGCTAGCCCTCGCCTGCCCCACGCTGGGGACCAATGACCGCGCCCTGGAGCTGACCAAGGTGCTGCTGGAGCTGCTGCCCCCGCAGTACACCACGGTGAAGCTCCTCTCCGGCGGGTCGGAGGTCACCGAGGCCGCGATCAAGATGGCCCGGCAGTACCACAAGCAGACCGGGGCCGCGACCCGCTACAAGGTGCTCTCCCACTACCGCGCGTACCACGGCGCCACCGGTCACGCCCTGGCCGCCGGCGGCTGGCCCGGCTGGCGGACGGCCTACGAGCCGCTCCCCGGCGGCTTCGTCCACCTCCACACCCCCGACCCCTACCGGCCGCCGTTCCCGGGGACTCCGGAGACGCTGGGCGAGACCTACGCCCACCTGGTCGAGGAGGTGATCGAGCTCGAAGGCCCGGAGACGATCGCCGCCTTCATCACCGAGCCGGTGTTGATGTCGGCCGGCGTCGTCGTCCCCCCGCGCGACTATCTGCCCCGGATCCGGGCGCTGTGCGACCGCTACGGCATCCTGCTGATCTACGACGAGATCATCACCGGCTTCGGTCGCTGCGGCAGCCTCCTGGCCGCCGAGCTGTCGGGCGCCTGGCCCGACATCTTCTGCCTCGGCAAGGGGATGAGCGGCGGCTACGCGCCGCTGTCGGCCAACGTGCTGACGGCCCGGGTGGGCGAGGCGTTCTGGGGCGAGGCGACCGAGGCGGTCCAGTTCCACGCCGGCCACACCTACGGCGGCAACCCGGTCGCCTGCGCGGTGGGCCTGGCCGCCATCCGCCAGATCGTGGAGGAGCGCATCCCCGAAAACGCCAAGGCCCGCGGCGCCCAGCTCCACGGCCGGCTGCGGGAGCTCGCCCGCCGCCAGCCCGTCATCGGAGACGTGCGGGGCGAGGGGCTCCTGGTCGGGGTCGAGTTCGTCCAAGAGCCGGCGACCCGCGAGCGCTTCCCGGCCGACGCCGCCTTCGGCCTTCGCGTCCGCGACGCTGCCCGCCGGCGCGGCCTGCTCCTGCGAGCGAGCCACTGGATGGTCGCCTTCGCGCCGCCGTTGACCACGACGGCGGCCGAGATCGACGAGATCGCCGACATCTTCGAGGCCGCCCTCGCCGAGGCGCGACGGTGACCGACCGGGACGTGGCACCCCTGCCGTTCGGCTCCGAGGACCTCCGCCTCCCCGAACCGCTCCGCGGCCCCCTGCGCTCGCACCTGGCCGCGCTCCGCGAACAGTATCGGCGGCGGGGCTGGGGCGGGCCGGTCGGCTTCGGCCGGCGCCCGGCGCTCATCGTCATCGACCTCGCCCTCGCCTGGACGGATCCTCGCCAGCCGGCGGTAGGCAGCGACGTGGACGCCGTCGTCGACGCCACCTGCCGACTCCTGGTCGCCGCCCGGACGGCCGGGATCTCCATCGTCTTCACGACCTACGCCCACGACCCGGCCGATCCGCCCTCGCCGCACGACGCCAAGAGCGCACTGCGGATCGCTCCCGGTGACGAGAAGCTCCTGGAGCTGGATCCCCGCCTCGAGCGTCGGCCCGGCGAGAAGCTCCTTCCCAAGAAGTACGCCTCCGCCTTCAAGGGAACGAACCTGCACGAAATGCTGACCGCCTCGGCGATCGACACCCTGATCGTGACCGGCGTCAGCACGAGCCACTGCGTCTACGCCACCTGCCGGGATGCCACCGACAGCTTCCGGGTCATCGTGCCGCGCGAGGCGGTCGGCGAGCGGTGCGAAGTGATGCACGAGGTGAACCTCCTCGACATCGAGCTGGACCTGGGCGACGTGATTCCGGTGGACCAGGTGATCGACTACCTGCGCGGCCTCGGCATGAGCGGACCCGCGGTCTAGCCGGTCGTGCCGGCGGCGGCGGCGCGGTGGGACGCGCGCGTCGTCTTGCTCGGCGCGAGCAATCTCACGCTGGGCCTCCCGACGATCCTTTCGCTGACGCAATCGCGGCTCGGCCGGGGTCCCAAGGAGATTCTGGTTGCCGCCGGCCATGGCCGCTCGTACGGGCGCTGGAGCCGGGTCTTCCTTCGGGGGCTGCCGGGAATCATCGACTGCGGGCTCTGGGGGCGGCTTCCGGCGACCCCCGACGTCCCGACCTACGCGCTCGTCACCGACATCGGCAACGACCTGGCATACGGGGCATCACCGGTGGAGCTCGCTGGGTGGGTGGAGGCCTGCGTCGATCGGCTCGCCGGGGTCGGCGCCCGGATCGTCGTCACCGGCCTTCCCGCCCGGACGCTCGCCCGCTTGACGCCGTGGCGGTACCACCTCCTCAAGGCCGTGCTGTTTCCGGGCCGCCGGCTTTCCTGGCGAACGCTGAACCAGCGGGTCGTCGACGTCAACGAGCGGCTCACGACGCTGGCCGCCGGTGCCGGCATGCCCGTGCTCGAGCCAGAGCCATGCTGGTACGCACCGGACGCGATCCATATCCGGCGCGGTCAGCGACCGGCCGCCTGGCGCGCGATCCTCTCGGGCTGGGATGCGACGTCGGCCGAGGGCCGAGCCGAGGGCCCCGGCCCGGTCCGCTGCCGGGGCCTGGTCGCGGAGTGCCGGACCGTGGCCGGTGTCACCCTCCGCCGTGCGCAGCCGAGCGGTGTCCTCGAGGGCGGGACGACGGTCTCGCTGTTCTGAGCGGAAGGGGTTGGTTAGTGCTGGTATGCTGAAGGCCGTCCATGGCTTTGCAAGACCGTTCCAAGGAGGATGCCATGACCGGAGCAGCCGCCGAGCGGGTCGCGTACTTCAACGGGCAGATCGTTTCCGAGCGCGAGGTCCGGATCCCGTTCCGCGACCGGGGCTTCAAGTTCGGTGACGCCGTCTTCGACACCACCCGCACCTTCGGCCACCGGATCTTCAAGCTCCGCGAGCACGTCGAGCGCCTCTACCGCTCGCTCGGCTACCTGCGGATCGACCCCGGCCTCACCCCGGCAGAGATGGTGCAGATCACCGAGGAGGTTCTGGCCCGGAACCTGCCGCTCCTCGAGCCGGACGAGGACTACTGGGTGACCCAGCGGGTGTCGCGAGGCCTCGACGCGGCGGACCAGGGTATCTGGGGACAGGCGGGTCCCACGGTGGTCGTCGAGTGCCAGCCCCTCCCGCTCCGGGAACGCGCCCGCCTGTTCCGGGACGGGATCAAGGTGATCGTCCCGTCGGTGCGCCGGACGCCACCCGAGTCCTTCAGCCCGCGGGCCAAGACCCACAACTACCTGAACGTGATCACCGGCGACCTCGAGGCCCGGGCCCAGGACCCGGAGGCGTGGGCGGTCCTCCTCGATACCCGCGGCTTCCTGGCCGAGGGGACCGGAAGCAACATCTTCCTCGTCCGGGGGGGGACCGTGTTCACGCCGCGGGAGCAGTTCGTGCTCGGTGGGATCAGCCGCGAGACGGTGATCGAGCTGGCCCGCCAGAGCGGGATCCCGCTCGCCGAGGCCGACCTCGAACTCTACGACGCCTACACCGCGGAGGAGGCGTTCCTGACCTCGACCAGCCTCTGCATCTGCCCGGTGCGGAGCGTCAACGGGGTGGCCATCGGCGGCGCGCGGGTGCCGGGGCCGGTGACCCGACGGCTGACCGATGCCTATCAGCGGCTCGTCGATTGCGACTTCGTGGCGCAGTACCTGAAGCGGCTCGACCGCTGAGCGGGATCAACCCGCGCCGACCGCGTCGACCACCCGGGCGCCGGTGACGGTGATCAGATCAGCCACCGCCAGCTCGAGGTCCACCCCGCGCACCCCCGCGCTGACGTGGACCCGCTCCCGGGCCCGCGCGCTCGCGTCGAGGAGCACCTCGAACGCGCCCGGCCGCACCGCCAGCGCCGAGATGCCGCCCACCTGAAGCCCGGTCAGCGCCTCCGCCTCGCGCTGGGTCGCCATCCGCAGCCGCCGAGGAGCGCCGCCGCTTCCTCGGCGGAGTGGAAGGCTCGCTCGGGGTCGTAGACGGTGGTGCGGTACGCGATCCTGCGCACCTCCAGCATTCGGGCGGCGTTGGTCTTCTCCACCGGGCGCATTCTACCGGAGGCCGAGCATGCAGCGGATCAGCCGAGAACAGGCCCGGAAGTACGCCTTCGATTGGCGCGACGAACCCCTGCTCCGGGTCCAACCCGGCGAGAGCTTCGAGCTGGAGACCCACGACGCGAGCACCGGCTACTTCAAGTCGCCCGACGACCTCGCCGATCCGGCCCGCCGGCCCGGCTTCGACCGGGTCCCGCCGCTGGCCAACCCGATCGCGGGGCCGGTCTGGCTGGAAGGCGCCCAGCGGGGCGACACGCTGGTGGTCACGATCGAGGACATCGTGGTCGGCGACTACTCCTGGATCGCCGTCGGTCCGCGCCGGGGCCCGCTGGGGGAATCGACGCGCTGGCCGGAGCTGGCCCAGCGCTACACCACGAAGATCTTTCGCCACACGCCGGGATCCAGCGGCACCATGCGCGACGGCACTCTCCACTTCGACGAGCGGCGGTCGTGGCCGATCACGCCGTTCGTCGGCTGCCTCGGCGTGGCACCCGACCGCGAGGTGACGACCAGCCTCGACGGGCAGGGCGAGTGGGGCGGCAACCTCGACATCCGTGACGTCGCGCCCGGCCACCGGATCTGGCTGCCGGTCTTCCACCCCGGGGCCCGCTTCTACCTGGGCGACGTCCACGCCAGCCAGGGCGACACCGAGTTCACCGGCACCGCCGCCGAGACGACCGCCACCGTTCGCGTCAAGCTCGATCTCCGCCCGGGTCAGCGGATTCCGTGGATGCGGATCGAGAAGCCGCGCTCGATCGTGTCGGTCTACGCCTACCGGCCGCTGGAGGTCGCGGTGGAGACCGCCACCCTCAACCTGATCGACTGGCTGGTGACCGGATTCGGGTTCACCCCGACCGACGCCTACTGCCTGGTCAGCACCTGCCCCGACTTCCGCATCAACGTCTACCAGATGTGCCGGGTCGCCAAGCTGAGCTACGTCGCCGGCGCCGAGCTCCCCACGCGGTATCTCACAGTAGGCGGGTGACCTCGGCCAACGACGCGACCCGGACGCCGCCCGGCGGGTCGGGGTGGCGGCCGGCGCGGTCCACGAGCACGCCGAGCAGCCCCGCCGCCGCCGCGCCGGCGACGTCCTCGGTCGGCGAATCGCCCACGTGGAGCGCCTCGGCCGCCTCGACCCCGTGGCGGGCCAGCGCGTGGCGGAAGATCGCCGGGTCGGGCTTGGCCGCCCCCACCGCGCTCGAGCGCGTCACCGCCTCGAACCAGGAATCGAGCCCGACCTCGGCCAGGAGCGGCTCGATGCGGCTGTCGAAGTTGGTCACGATCCCCGCCCGCACGCCCCGCGCCCGCAGGGTACCGAGAAGGGGGAGGACGTCGAGGTGGACCGCCCAGGCGGCGGCGGTCGCGAAGTGGGCGTAGAGGGCGCCGAAGTACGCCGCGAAGCGCGCCTCGCCGAAGTCCGGGACGAGGCCCGCCTCCGCGAAGATGCGACGCACGATCCCCTCCCACACCGCGCGCTCCCGGTCGGGGACCGCGTCGGGCGGCACGCCGGGAAACACCATCGGGGGGGCGGCCCGGAAGGCCGCCGGGAACAGCCGGTCGATCAGGTTCGGCTCCGCCGCGACCCCGAAGCGGCGGGCCAGTGCCGCGTACTGGGCTCCGACGCCCTCGCGGACCCCGAGCAGCGTCCCGGCGACGTCGAAAAGGACGAGCCGCCTCATCGCCGGTAGCGGCGGAGGGCCGGCGTCCGCGCCGCGATCCAGGCGGTGGCGGCCAGGCAGCCGAGCCCGCCCGTCACCACCGAGGCTGCGGCTCCCAGCCAGTTGGCGACGAGCCCGGCCTCCAGCTCCCCGAGCTGCGGCCCGCCCATGAAGAAGACCATCATCACGCCGGCCGCGCGCCCGCGGAGGTGGTCCGGGGTCTCGAGCTGGCGGATGAGGTTGCGGAGCACCATGCTGATGGTGTCGGCGGCGCCGCTGGCGGCCAGGCAGAAGAAGGTGAGCCAGAACGCGCGCGAGAGACCGAACACGACCGTGGCCGCGCCGTAGGCGACCACCGCCCACAGGAGCACCCGGCCCCGCGCCTCGATCCAGTCCACCCACCGCACCAGGACCGCGCTGCTCAGCATGGCGCCGAGGGACGGAGCCGCGTAGAGCCAGCCGTAGCCGTGAGGGCCGACCCGCAGGATGTCCTGGGCGAAGATCGGGAGCAGCGCGGTCGCCGACGAGAAGAACGTCGCGAAGAAGTCGAGCAGCATCGTGGACCGGATCATGGGCGACGCGAAGACGAAGCGCAGGCCCTCGAGGGCGGCCCGCCGGCTGATCCCGGGGGCCTCGCCGCGGGCGCGGACGGGAGCACCCCGCATGAGAACGAGGGAGGCGATGACGGCGAGGAACGAGAGCGCGTTGAAGAGGTACACGTAGCCGACGCCGAGGGTGGCGATCACGATCCCGCCCAGCGAGGGGCCGAGCACCGAGGCGGTCTGGAACATGATGGTGTTGAGGCCGATCGCGTTCGGCAGGTGCTCGCGCGGCACCAGATTGGGGAGCAGCGATTGGCGGGCGGGGTTGTCGAACGAGCCGGCGGCGGCGCTGGCCGCGGTCAGCAGGTAGATCGGCCAGACGACGCTCAGGCCGCGGAAGGTCAGGAGGGCGAGCGCGGCCGCCACCAGGGCCATCGCCGACTGCGTCACCAGCATGAGCTTCCGCCGGTCGCTGGCGTCGGCCACGACCCCGCTCACCAGCGCGAGAGCGAGGATGGGCAACAGCCGGACCAGCCCGACCAGGCCCAGCGCCAGCCCCTTCCGATCCTCGGGCACGAGCAAGGCCACGTGCCAGAGGATGGCGGCCGTCTGCATCATCGAGCCCGAGAAGGAGATCAGCTGCCCCAGCCAGAGGAGCCGGAAGTTACGGTGCTGGAGGGCGAGGAGCCAGACTGGAAGGCGGGATGACGTGCGGAGCGGCGGCACCTCCGCCTATCATACCGCGGTGTCCCTCATCGGAAAGGAGGCTCGGCCATGCCGCTCGAGAGTCGCTACCTGCTCAGTGCCGCGATGGACGTCGCCCCCGACAAGGAGGCGCTCTTCAACGAAGTCTACGACCGCGAGCACGTCCCGCTCTTGCTCCGCGTTCCCGGCGTCATCGGGGTCGCGCGCTACGTGCGCGAGGAGCTGACGATGGTCATCGGCGGCCAGCGCCGCACCATCGTCGTGGAGAACGAGCCGAAATACGCCGCGCTCTACGAGCTGGAAGGCCCCAGCGTGCTGACCAGTGAGGCCTGGGCGCGGGCGGTGGATCAGGGCCGCTGGCCGGGCGAGGTCCGGCCCCATACCCGGAACCGCCGCCACGTCCTCTACCGGCAGCTCTGAATCGCGTCCTAGATGAGAGGCGCGGGTCCGGCGGCCTGACCAGGCGCGGCGCGCCGAGCCGTGAATCGTCACCCCTCCCCCGCCGGTGACTCTCAGGAAGGAGCGCGACCCGCGCAACTACCCGGTCGGCAAGGTGGTCCCCGGTGAGAGCGCGCGTGGTCTCCGCGTTGCAGACCTCTCCCGGCGGTATGGACTGCGACGATCGCCGAGGAGGGCACATGAAAACGCTCGGACGACCGACTCCATGGTTGCGCTGGGCAGGTCAGGGCGTGGCGACGCTCACCACGCTCCTGGGCCTGGTCACGCTCGGCTGGGCTCACGGCGGGGACCCCACCCTGATCCACGGCTGTGTCCAGCAGGGGAGTAGCCACGTCCGCATCGTGGGGCCCTTCGACGTCTGCCGCAGGACCGAAACCGCGGTGGACTGGCCGGCTGGAGGCGCGGTGGGGCCGGCCGCCACCCCGTCCGGGTCTCTGCAGGTGGTGGATGCCGACGGCAGCCCGGTGGGCCCGGTGGTGTCGCTCCAAGGCCTCAACGCCGTCGTGGCATTCAAGGCCGGCGGCCAGATCGTCGCGCTGCAGTTGATCGGCGATCAGCTCCTCGGCTACGATGCCGTGTGGTTCGGCGGGGCGGGGTGCACGGGCCAGGCGTACGTCCAGTCCTCGGAGTCCGCGCTGCGCATGACGGCGATCGACAACCTCGGACGCGTCTACGTTGACGACGGCTCCAGCGTGCCGGCGATGGTCACGATCGGCTCCTATGCCTTCCCCAACGACACCAACACCTGCTTCCCGGGCGGGTTCCCGCTGCTCGTGGTTCCGGCTGCGCTCGTCGCCGACCTCGAGAGCACCTTCACGGCGCCGTTCCGGGTCGAATAGGAGGCGCCTTCTCCGCCGCGCGGGCTTCGGGCTCGCGCTGGCCCTGACGCTGGCGGCCTGCGGGCCGCGGCTGGCCCGACCGGTCACCGGACCGGCGGGCGCGCTGCGGCCCGCGCGCGGTTTCGACGCCGCCCTTCTCCACGACGACGGCGACGCCGCGTCTCTCCGCGGCGCGATCGCCGAGAGCCTGGCCTGGCTCGCCACCCAGCCGGCCGACCGGTCCCTCGTCTTCGGTCCCCGCGCCGTCACGGCGGCCGGGCTCCGGGTCAGCCTGGAGCGCCTGGCCGAGCGGCTCGCCGCTGATCCCCCGACTCCCGGGCTCGCCGACTGGCTGTTCCGCGAGTTCGAGCTCTTCGAGAGCGTGGGCGGCGACCACGGTGCCGTCCTGGTCACCGGCTACTACGAGCCGGTCGTGGCGGCGGCTGAGCGCCCCACTGCGGAGTACGCGGTACCGATCTTCGGCGTGCCCGAGGACCTGATCGAGGTCCCGCTCGAAGCATTCGGGGAGCGCTTCCACGGCGAGCGTCTCGCTGGCCGCCTCGATGGGCGGCGGCTCGTCCCGTACTGGACCCGGGCCGAGATCGTCGCCGGGCGCCTGGCCGGACGCGGGCTGGAGCTGGCGTGGGCGCGTGACCCGCTGGACGTCTTCTTCATGGAAATCCAGGGCAGCGGCACCCTGCGACTGCCCGACGGCCGCGAGATCCGGATCGGGCACGCCGCGGCCAACGGCCGCCCCTACCGGAGCATCGGGCGCCTCCTGATCGACGAGGGCAAGCTGGCGCGCGAGGCCGTCACGATGCCGGCGCTCCGAGCCTGGCTGGCGGCGCATCCCGAGGAGCGGGCGCGGGTCCTCCACTACAACGACGCGTACGTCTTCTTCCGTCGCCGCGCCGGCCCCCCCGTCGGCAGCCTCGGGGTGCCGGTGACGCCGGGCCGCTCCATCGCGACCGACCTTCGCCTCTTTCCGCCGGGCGCGCTCGCCTGGCTGTGGACGGAGCGGCCGCGCCGGGCCGCCGACGGGCGGATCGCCTGGGAGCCGCTGCGCCGTCTGGTGCTCAACCAGGACAGTGGCGGGGCCATTCGAGGGACGGGGCGCGTCGATCTCTTCTGGGGCCGGGGCGACGACGCCGAGCTGGCGGCCGGACTCATGAAGCAGGCGGGCCGGCTCTTCTTCCTGGTGCCGCGCCGGTGAGAGCGGGCTGGCGGCGGTTGTCCCTGCTGGCGCTGCTGCCGGTGGTGACGAGCTGCGCCGGGCTCGAGCGCGATCCCCGCTGGTGGGAGGCGCGACGCGACTCGTCCGGACAGGCTCCGGACCCGGCGACGACGCCAGACGCGGTGATCCAGATCTACGCCGCGCGTGCCGTGGGCTGGAAAGGCGCGCTGGGCGTCCACACGTGGATCACCCTCAAACCGCGCGGCGCCTCGGACTACACCCGCTACGAGGTGATCGGCTGGGGCGTGGACCGCGGCGCCCCCGCCCTGCGGGTCAACCGCGCCGGCCCCGACAACTACTGGTTCGGGGCCCGGCCCGACCTGCTGGTCGATCGGCGGGGCGAGGACGTGGACGCGCTCATCACGCGCGTCGAGGCCGCCGTCGCCGCCTACCCCTACCCGCACAGCTACCGGACCTGGCCCGGCCCCAACAGCAACACCTTCACGGCCTACGTCGGCCGGGCGGTGCCGGAGCTGCGGCTCGACCTCCCGCCGACCGCGGTGGGAAAGGATTACCTACCGGGCGGCCTGCCGGCCGCGCTGGCGCCGAGCGGGACCGGAGTCCAGCTCTCCCTCCTCGGGCTGGCCGGCGTGCTGGTGGGGTGGGAGGAGGGCATCGAGGTCAACGTGCTCGGGCTCACCTTCGGTGTGGCCCTGAAGCGGCCCGCTCTCAAGCTGCCGGGGTTCGGGCGCCTCGGCGTTCCCTGAGGTAGGCCGCTGAGCGAGAGCGGCGTCCGCCTGGCCGACGCCGAGGTCGTCGCGCTCGGCGAGCGCGGGCTCCTCGTCCGGGATGGCATCCTGGGCGCAGACGCAGCGCGCACGCTCTACACCGCGCTCGAGGCACTGGTCGCCGCCGGCCTACTCCGTCCAGCCGGCGTGAGCCGCGGCGCCGCCTACCGCCTCGATGCCGAGACCCGGGGCGACACCATCGCCTGGCTCGATCCCGCCGCGGCGCCGCCGGCTCTGGCCCCGCTCTGCGCGTACCTGAGCACGCTCCACGAGAGCCTGAACCGCGACGCCTACCTGGGCCTCGACCGCTTCGACCTCCAGCTCGCGCGCTACCCGGGCGGGAGCGCGCGCTATCGCCGCCATCGGGATGCGTTCCCGGGGCGGGCGACCCGACGGGTGACCGCCACCTACTACGCCAATCCCGACTGGCGGCCCGAGGCCGGCGGCCTGCTCCGTCTGCACCTGGCGGAGGGCCCGGTGGACGTCGAGCCGATCCTCGATCGCCTGGTGGTCTTCCTCAGCGAGCGCGTGGAGCACGAGGTGCTGCCGGTGGCCGCGCCGCGGCTGGCCATCACGGCCTGGTTCTACGGCCGGGACCGCGGCGCTTAGAAGACGCGGGGCAGGTCGTACCACATCCGCAGCAGGATCGTCCAGCCCGGATTGCCGGCTCGCCCACGCGGTCAGGCTATCATGGGGACCAGTGACCGATGCTGGCGCGTGGCGAGGGTGACGGGGTGCGGCGGCGAGCGACGCGGCGCTGGCGCCCCGTGCTCGGCATCAGCCTGGCGGCCCTCGGCCTCTGGATCGGCTACGAGGCCTGGACGTGGCCGAACGTCGCGTCGCTGGCCGGCCGCCACCCGACGACGACGGCCTTCATCGCCGACTACCGACGGGCCCAGCGGGCGGCGGGCCGCGACGACCACGTGGCCTGGAGCTGGACCCCCTACCCGGCCATCTCGCCCCACCTCAAGCGGGCCGTGCTGGTGGCGGAGGACATCAACTTCTTCGCCCACCACGGCTTCGACGTGGGTGAGATCCGGACCGCCCTCGGCCAGGCGCTCGAGGAGGGAGAAGCGCCCCGCGGCGCCTCGACGATCACCCAGCAGCTCGCCAAGAATCTCTGGCTGTCGCCCTCCCGCAACCCGCTGCGCAAGCTGAAGGAAGCGGCACTGACCTGGCAGCTGGAGCGGACGCTCGGCAAGCGCCGGATCCTCGAGCTGTACCTCAACGTCGCCGAGTTCGGGCCCGGCGTCTACGGCGTGGGGGCGGCGAGCCGGCGCTACTTCGGCAAGTCGTCCGGCGAGCTCGACGAGGCGGACGCGGCCCGGCTGGCGGCCAGCCTGCCCAACCCCGCCGCCTGGCATCCGGGATCGCCGAGCCGCACCTACGAGCGCCACGTCGCCACCATCCAGCGGCGGATGGCCAAGGCCACCTTTCTCCGCAACCTGATCTGAGCGAGGAGCGCCATGGGTGAGCCGATCTTCCGAGGCTATGACCGCGAAGCCCTCGACCGGGAATACGACAACCAGCGGAAGGTGGCGGACTCCGCCGACTGGCTCGCCCGCTATCCCCGGGAGAGCGAGGCCACCCGCCGGGCCTTTCGCTGCCGGCTCGACCTCCGCTACGGGTCGAGCGCGGCCGAGACCCTCGACGTCTTTCCGGCGACGGGTCCTGGCCCGGCGCCGGTCCAGGTCTTCATCCATGGCGGCTACTGGCGCGCCCTCGACAAGGCCGATTTCAGCTTCGTGGCCCGCGCCTTCGTGCCGGCCGGCGCCGCGACCGCCGTCGTCAACTACGGCCTCATCCCCGCGATCGACATGGACGAGCTGGTCCGCCAGTGCCGCGCCGCCGTCGCCTGGCTGCATCGAAACGCCGCCAGCTTCGGCGGCGACCCGGCCCGGATCTTCGTCTCCGGCCACTCGGCGGGCGGCCACCTGGTCGCCATGCTGCTGGCCACCGACTGGCCTCGTTTCGCCGGGCTGCCGCGCGACGTGATCAAGGGCGGGGCCGGCATCAGCGGGCTCTACGACCTGGAACCGATCCGCCTCTGTTACCTCAACGAGACCCTCGAGCTCACTCCCGAAACCGCCCGTCGCAACAGCCCCGTCCACCTGAGGTCCGGTTCGCGGGTCCCGCTGCTCCTCCCCCTCGGCGCCGACGAAGGTCCCGAGTACCACCGCCAGACCGAGGACCTGGCCGCCGCCTGGGCGAGGCACGGCGTCCCCGCCGAGGTCATGGACCTGGCTGACCACAACCACTTCTCGATCGTGAGCCTGCTCGAGGACCCGACCAGCGCGCTCAGCGGGGCCATCCTCAGGCAGATGGGGCTCGGTCGATGATCCGGGCGGTGCCCGGCCGCACGCCGCGCGTGGATCCCGACGCCTGGGTGGACCCCGCGGCCGAGGTGATCGGTGACGTGACCATCGCGGCCGGCGCCAGCGTCTGGCCGGGCGCCATCCTGCGAGGGGACCAGGACAACTACGTCCGCCTGGGCCGGGACTCGAACGTCCAGGACGGCGCCGTGCTCCACGTCACGCCGCAGTTTCCGTGCGTCGTCGGCGACGGGGTCACCATCGGACACCGGGCGGTGGTCCACGCCTGCACGATCGGGGACCACACCCGCATCGGCATCGGCGCCATCGTCCTCAATGGCGCGGTCGTGGAGGCAGGCGCTCAGGTCGGGGCCGGCGCCGTGGTGCCGCCGGGCAAGGTGGTGCCGGCTGGCTGGCTCGTCATGGGCGTGCCGGCCAAGCCGATCCGGCAGATGACGGCCGAGGAGCTCGAGCAGATCCGGGAGAACGCGCGTGAGTACGTGGCGCTCTGGCGACGCGACTACGGGGGGAAGTGAGGCACGGCATGGACCAAGAACTCCGCGAGAAGACGAAGCGGACGGCGGCGATGCTCTTCCACACGCTGAAGGGCGGGACCGGCTTCGAACTCTGGAAACGGTTCGACAAGGACCTGGCCCGCGAGCTGTCGATGTTCTTCACCGGCAAGCTCTACAGCCGCGAAGTCATCCCCCAGAAGCAGCGGGAGCTGTGCGCGGTGGCTGCCCTCACCGTGCTCAACCGCCGCCCCGAGCTCCACGCCCACCTCCACGCCGCCCTCAACGTCGGGGCCACGCGCCAGGAGACCGCCGAGGTCATCTTCCAGATGGTGACCTACGGCGGCATGCCGGTGGTCGTCGACGCCCTGGAGACGTTCAAGGCGGTGCTGGTCGAGCGCGGCGAATGGACGGAATAGCCCAGCCGGCCGGGGTCGGCTGGGATCCGGCCAAGTACCTGGAATTCGCCGGCCCGCGCCTGCAACCGGCCCTCGACCTCCTCGGGCGCGTCCCCCTGACGGCGCCGACCGTCGTTTACGATCTGGGCTGCGGGGCCGGGAACGTCACCCGTCTCCTGGCCGAGCGCTGGCCGGCGGCGCGGGTGACGGGCGTGGACAGCTCGCCCGCGATGCTGACCGCGGCGGCCCGAGCGGCGCCGGGCGCGCAGTGGGTGCAGGCCGACCTGCGGACGTGGAGCGCGGGAACGCCAGCCGATCTCGTCTTCTCCAACGCCGCCCTCCACTGGCTGGACGATCACGCGGCGCTCTTCCCGCGCCTCCTCGGCCAGGTCGCGCCCGGCGGCGTCCTCGCCGTGCAGATGCCGCGCAACCACGGCGCGCCCTCCCACACCGAGATGGTGGCCGCGGCCAAGGCCGGCCCCTGGCGCGCCCGGCTGGCTCCCTTTCTGCGCCCCACGCCGGTGGCGCCTCCCGCCGTCTATTACGACATCATGGCG
Organism: Candidatus Methylomirabilota bacterium; assembly: GCA_036001225.1. Lineage (GTDB taxonomy): Bacteria > Methylomirabilota > Methylomirabilia > Rokubacteriales > DASRDR01 > DASYUM01. Next base: position 22,252 of record DASYUM010000099.1, read on the forward strand.
ACCCACGCCCGGGGACTCGAGATCTGGGAGACCGAGTACCTCCACGTCCTGGCGGGCGAGAACCCGGTGGTGGAGTGGACCCGGGGAAGCGCGCTCAAGCCCCTCCTCGACAGCCTCGACGAGCCGGAGCAGGGCGCGTTCCTCGGCGAGTACCAGCGCCGGATCGCCGCCGCCTATCCGCGCCGTCCTGACGGCCGCACGCTCTTCCCGTTCCGCCGCCTCTTTCTCGTCGCTACTCGCTGACCTCAGCCGTCTCGCCGGCGGGCCCGCCGTTCCTCGAGTTCGTCGAGAGTCCGCGGCCAGTCGGCCCGGAGCAGGCGGGAGAGCGCCCGGTCGGCGAGGAGCTTCCCGCCCGTCTGGCAGCGCGGGCAGTAGTTGGTCTCGTTCTCGGCGTAGACGATCCGCTGGATGGGCGCCCCGCAGACGGGACACGGCTTCCGGTACCGGCCGTGGACGGCCATCGCCGGATGGAAGGCGGTGACGCGCTCGGGGAAGCCCTCGCCCGTCTCCCGGCACAGGCGCTCGATCCACTCCCGCAGGGTCGCCCGGGTGGCCTCGAAGAGCGCGGTGAGCTCGCCCTCGCCGAGCTGCTGACTCGGCTTGACCGGCGACAGTCGGGCCCGATGGAGGATCTCGTCCGAAAAGGCGTTGCCGATCCCGCTCAGCAGCCGCGGGTCGGTGAGGACGCGCTTGAGCGTGTGGTTCTCGCGGGTCACCGCCGCCCGGAAGGCGGCGCGGTCGGCCCCCAGCACCTCGAGTCCCCCCGCGTCGTGTTCCCGCAGCGCGGCCACCCCGCGGACGGCGTACAGCGCGGCCCGCCGCTTGGTCCCGGCCTCGGTCAGCAGGAGCGTCCCCGGCGCGAAGTCGAACCCGGCCAATCCGACCTTGGCCGGGATCTTCGCCCCCCGCGGGCGCCAGTGGAGGCGCCCGGCGATCATCAGATGGAAGACCAGGAAGAGCTCCTCGCGAAAGCCGATCACCAGCCGCTTACCGAGCCGGCGCAGCTCGGCGACCGGCCGGCCGACCAGCGCGTCCAGCGGCGGCTCGACCGAGCGGAGCAGGAACGGGCTGGCCAGCCGAACGCGCTCCAGCACGTGCCCGGCGATTCGCGAGCGCAGCGCCTCGACGTAGACCTCGACGTTCGGCAATTCGGGCATTGGCCTGGACGGGCTCCCCGGGGCCACCGTATCATGGGCCAAGCCCGACCCGATCGCGCACCCCGGGCGCTCCCCACGTTGGATGGCGCGCCCCGGACGGCGGGGCCCCAGCCCCGCGACGTCCGGAGGCGCGCGTGCGAGCAAAGGAGAGCGACGATGGCAGGCAAGATGGTCGAGTTTCCCGCGAACGGCACCAAGACGGCCGCCTATCTCGCCACCCCCAAGGCCGGCAAGGGGCCGGGCGTGGTGGTGATCCAGGAGTGGTGGGGGCTGGTCGATCACATCAAGAAGGTCTGCGACCGCTTCGCCGCCGAGGGCTTCTCGGCCCTGGGGCCCGACCTCTATCACGGTAAGACGGCGAAGGAGCCCGACGAAGCCGGCAAGCTCTTCATGGCCCTGAACATCGGGCAGGCCGAGAAGGACCTCCGCGGGGCCGTGAGCGATCTCCTCCCGCACTCCTCGACCAAGAAGGTCGGGGTGGTCGGCTTCTGCATGGGCGGACAGCTCGCGCTCTTCGCGGCGACGACCAACCCGGCGGTGGGAGCGACGGTGGATTTCTACGGCGTCCACCCCAACGTCAAGCCCGACTTCGCCAAGCTCGCGGGCCCCGTCCTCGGGCTCTTCGCGGAGAAGGACAGCTTCGTCACCCCGCAGGTGGCCCGGGACCTGGACGCCGCGATCAAGAAGGCGGGCAAGTCATCGGAGATCCACATCTACCCGGGCGCGGACCATGCCTTCTTCAACGACGAGCGCCCCGACGTCTACAACAAGGCGGCGGCCGAGGACGCCTGGCGGCGGACGCTCGCCTTCTTCCGCCAGCACCTGAAGTAAAGCTTCGGAGGGGGTGTCGGAACACCCCCTCCGATGTCGAGACCGGCCCGGCTAGCGGGGCAGTAACCCGAGCAAGCCGATCATGATGAGGTAGATCGCGACGATGTAGTTGAGCAGTCGGGGCATGACCAGGATCAGGATGCCGGCGATCAGGGCCACGAGCGGTTGATAGGAGACGAGGACCACGGCGTTTCTCCTTGTCTGTTCCTCGGGTTAGAGCAGTCCGGTGATCGCCTGGCCGGCCTCGGCGGTGGAGGCCTTCCCGCCGAGGTCGCGGGTCAGGACCTTCCCCTCCGCCACCACCCGCTCGATGGCCTGGACCACCGCCCGCGCCGCCTCGGAGTGGCCGAGGTGCTCGAGCATCATGGCGCCCGTCCAGATCTGGCCGATCGGGTTGGCGATGCCGCGGCCGGCGATGTCGGGGGCCGAGCCGTGGACCGGCTCGAACATCGAGGGGTGCTCCTTCTCGGGGTTGATGTTGGCGCCGGGCGCGAGCCCGATCGACCCGGCGATGGCGGGGCCGAGGTCGGAGAGGATGTCGCCGAAGAGGTTGGACGCCACCACCACGTCGAACCAGTCGGGGTGCTGGACGAAGTGGGCAGCCAGGATGTCGATGTGGTACTGATCGGTCTTGACCTGGGGATACCCGCGGGCCATCGCCGCGAACCGCTCGTCCCAGTACGGCATCGAGTGGATGATGCCGTTCGACTTGGTGGCCGAGGTCACGTGGCGGGCGGGGCGAGTCATGGCCAGCTCGAAGGCGTAGCGGAGGATACGGTCCACGCCCCGCCGGGTGAAGATCGCCTGCTGGACCGCGAGCTCGTCGTCGGTCCCCTTGTAGAGCCGGCCGCCGATCTCCGAATACTCGCCCTCGTTGTTCTCGCGCACGATCACCATGTCGATGTCGTCGGGGGTGCGCCCGGCCAGGGGTGAGCGCACCCCCTTCAACAGCCGGACGGGGCGCAGGTTGACGTACTGGCGGAAGGTCCGCCGGATCGGGATGAGGAGCCCCCACAGCGAGACGTGGTCGGGTATTCCGGGGAAGCCGACGGCGCCGAGATAGATCGCGTCGAACTTCCGGAGCTGTTCCAGCCCGTCCTCGGGCATCATGCGCCCGGTGCGGGCGTAGACCTCGCAGCTCCAGTCGAAGTGGGTCCAGGCCAGCTCGAAGCCGTGCCGGCGGCCGGCGGCCTCGAGGACCCGCATCCCCTCGGGAAGGACCTCCTTGCCGATCCCATCGCCCGGGATCACCGCGATCCGGTGCTGCATGCGTCTCCTTCCCTGGCCGCGCTAACAGGCGCCGCCCGAGTGCTTGACTGGCTGGATCAGCTCGATCCGGGTATCGTCGGGGGCGCGCAGGAAGGCGATCAGCGGCCCGTTGGGGACCTGGATCGGGCCCTCCAGCAGCGTGGCTCCCAGTCCCTCCAGCCGCTCGATGTCCTTCCGGATGTCTTCGGAGTCGAACCCGAAGTGCTCCAGGCCGTGGTGGGCGTTGGCGTCGCCGGGTCCGAGCCGCTCGCCGGTGCGGGCCCCCGAGATGTTGACGAGCATGCCATCCCCGTCGCTCGCGCAGCGGACGAACCGGTCGCCGAAGACCCGCACCTCGTCGCTCAGGATCCGGAAGTTGAACGCCCGCACGTACCACTCGGCCGTCTTCCGCGGATCGGGCGCCTTGAGATGGATGTGGTTGATCCGATACGGCATGGGTTCCTCCGATGCGGGGTGCCTAACCCGCGCGGGTCGCCGCCGGCACCGGGATGGGCTCCGGGCGCGCCCGCGCGACGATCGCGTCGAGGTCGAGCCCGGCCGGGAGCGTTCCGAAGGCGCCGCCGCGGTCGCCGGCGAGCCGGGACGCGCAGAAGGCGTCAGCCACGGCGGCCGGCGCGTGGCGGACGAGGAGCGCGCCCTGGAGCACGAGCGCCAGCCGCTCCACCAGCCGCCGGGCCCCGCTCTCGGCCGCGTCCGGAGGATGGGTCAGCTCGGCGTCCAGCCCGGTGACGGCGGCGTCGAGCCGGCGATCGGCTCCGGTGCCGAGCGCCAACTCGGCGCGCAACGCTTCCCGCGCTTCCGGGTGCCGGGCCAGCGCCCGCAGGACGTCGAGACACATGATGTTGCCGCTCCCCTCCCAGATCGAGTTGAGCGGCGCTTCCCGGTAGAGCCGGGGTAGCACGGACTCTTCGACGTACCCGTTCCCGCCGATGGCCTCCATCGCTTCCGCCACCGCCGCCGGCGTCCGCTTGCACACCCAGTACTTCGCGGCCGGCGTCACAATCCGCCGGAACGCCGCTTCCGCCTCGTCCTCGCGGTCGTAGGCGCGGGCCAGTCGGAGCGCCAGCACGGTCGCCGCCTCCGACTCCACCGCCAGGTCGGCCAGCACGTTTCGCATGAGCGGCTGGTCGAGGAGCCGTCGCTGGAAGGCGGAGCGGTGGGCGGCGTGGTGGCTCGCCTGGGCGAGGGCCTGCCGCACGAGCCCGGCCGACCCCAGCGCGCACTCGAGCCGGGTGAAGTTGACCATCTCGATGATGGTGGGGACGCCGCGACCCTCCTCCCCGACCAGGCGGGCCCACGCGCCATCGAACTCGACCTCGCTCGACGCGTTCGAGCGATTGCCGAGCTTGTCCTTGAGCCGCTGGAGGTAGAAGGCGTTGCGGGCGCCGTCCGGGAGCACGCGGGGCAGCAGGAAGCAGGAAAGCCCGCCCGGCGCCTGCGCCAGCACGAGGAAGGCGTCGCACATCGGTGCCGAGCAGAACCACTTGTGCCCCGTCAGCCGATAGACGGCGCCCGGGCCGCCACCGTCGGCGGGGACGGCGCGGGTGGTGTTGGCCCGGACATCGGAGCCACCTTGCTTCTCGGTCATCGCCATGCCGACCAGCACGCCCGCCTTCTCGCCCACCGGCCGGAGACCGCGATCGTAGGTGGTGCTGACCAGCCGCGGCTCCCACTCGGCGGCCACGTCTGGCTGGTGGCGGAGCGCCGGCACCGCCGCGTAGGTCATTCCGATGGGGCAGCCGACGCCGGCCTCGATCTGGGTGAACAGAAAGACGCCGGCCGCCCGCGCCACGTGCGCGCCCGGCGAAGGCGTCCGCCAGGGGCTGCAGTGGAGGCCGTGGTTGACCGCGAGGCCGAGGAGCGCGTGCCAGGCCGGATGGAACTCGACCTCGTCACGCCGCCGGCCGAAGCGGTCGAAGGTGTGGAGGACCGGAAGATGGCGATTGGCCTGCACCGCCCAGTCGAGGACCTCGGGGTGTCCCAGACGGTCGCCGAAGGCGCTGAGCCCGTCCTCCGCCCAGCCGGCGCCCTCGCGCCGGATCGCCTCGACGAGGACGCGGTCGGTGGCGAAGAGGTTGTACCCGGCCAGCGGCGGCGGCTGGTTGAAGACCTCGTGCGTCGCCATGCCGGCAGGATAGGCCGACCGCCCCGCCCCGCGCAACCGGCCGGCCATCGGGCCGATCCCGGTCGAATTTCGTCGTCCTCGGCCCGGTGGGGCCGGCGCTGGCCATGCGGCGGTCCCGACAAGTTCCTAGCCGGGAGGCAGCCCCCCGCAGTAGCATGGGCACCGGGGGGGGCACGTGGGCGGTATGGGCGCGCATCGGGCGGGCGGGTGAGGGTCGGTCGGCCATGCGGCTCGCCCTGAAGATCTTCCTCGCGAACTCGCTGGTTATCCTCGTCCTGGTCGGGGTCGCAGCCTGGACTCTGGCCGAGGTGGCCAGGCTCATCACCGCCGACCGGCAGGTAGCCGTCCGTGCCGCCGAGGCGCTGCGGATGGAGGTATCGCTCCGCGAGCTGACGCGCCGGGCCACCCTCCTCGAGATGCGCCACCTGGTCTTCGGCGACCAGGAGTACGCCGCGCTCCCCAGCCACGAGGCGCTCCGCATCAAGCAAGGCCTGGACGTGCTGGGGACAATGATGGCCAGCGACGCCGAGCGGGCGCGGTGGCAGGAAGCGCTCCAGGCCTTCGGCCACTACCGCGCCGCCGTCACCCGGGGGCGCGAGGCCCGCGCGCACGGCGATGTTTCGCAGGCGACCAAGATCCTGGAGACTCAGGCCCAGCCCGCGGCCGGCCGGGTGGTGGCCGCGCTCGATGGGCTGATGGATCTGACCCAGGCCGGCCTCAACGAGAGCCAGCTCGAAGCGGCCGCCGCCCTCGGCCAGGTCCGGAGCGACGTGGTCCGGCTCCGCCAGCGCACGTGGAACGCGGTCGTCTTCGCCCTGGTGGCGGCGGTGGTCGTCGCCCTGGGGGCCAGTGCCGCCCTCGCCGTCCGCATGACCCGATCACTCAGCCGGCTGGCGGCGGCGACCACGTCGGTGGCCGAGGGCTCGTTCCGGGAGCCGGTGCCGGTCGAGTCCGCCGACGAGATCGGCGCCCTGGCCCGCTCGTTCAACAGCATGGCCCAGCGCCTCCGCGAGGTGGACTCGCTGAAAGAGCAGTTCTACGCGACCGTCTCCCACGAGCTCCGCTCCCCGCTGACCTCGGCGCGGGAGTCCGCTCACCTCCTCCAGTCGGGCGGGCCGGGGCCATTGACGCCGAAGCAGGAAAAGCTCGTCGGCATCATCCACAACAGCGCCGACCGCCTGCTCCGGCTGGTGAGCGAGGTCCTCGACCTCTCGCGGCTGACGGCCGGGCTCCTTCCCCTCGAGCGCCGCAGCTTCGACGTGACCCGGGCCGTCCGGCGGGCAGTCAAGGAGATGCGGGTCCAGGCCGAAGAGCGCGGGGTCAGCGTCGCCTACGAGGCCGGGCCCGGCAGCTTCGAGATCGTGGCGGACGAGGACCGGGTCGTCCAGGTGCTGGTCAACCTGATCGCCAACGGGATCCGCTTCACGCCCGCCGACGGCGCGGTGACGGTCCGGCTCGCCGACGCCGGCGCCGAGGTCGAGATCCACGTCGAGGACACCGGGGTCGGCATCCCGCCGAGTGCGCTGCCGCTCGTCTTCGAGCGCTACCGGCAGGCTCACTCCGGCCGCGGCGGCACCGGACTCGGCCTCGCCATCGTCCGGGGCCTGGTCGAGGCCCACGCCGGCCGCGTGTCGGTGGAGTCACAGGAGGGCAAGGGGACCCGGTTCACCGTCGTCCTGCCCCGGCAGGCGGCCGGCCCGGGGCAGGCGCCCCCCTCGACATGAGGGCGTGTCTGCTCTCGGTCGCCGCCGGGGTGCTCGCCGCAGGCTGCGCGGGCCTCTTTCCGGGCTCAGCCTCGCCGTCGTCGCCCGCCCGCCTTCTCGCCCGCGCCGACGACCGGATGGCCGCCGCCGAGTACCGGAGCGCGGTCACCCTCTACGACGAATACCTCCAGACCAACCCCGGGGACCCGGGAACGACCCGCGCCCGAGCGACCCGGGCCGCGCTGGAGCGCCTCCTGCTGGCCCAGGGCGAGGTCGAGCGGCTCCGCCGCGAGGTCGACCGGCTCAAGGCCGACCTCGAGCGCCTGCGCAGTATCGACCTCCGGCAGACGCCCGCCCCCCGCTGAGCACCGATCGACGGCCATGGATCGCTCGGTCCTGATCATCGACAACGACGAGAGCCTCGTCGCCTTTCTGGCCTTCTTCTTCGAGGATCGCGGCTTCACCGTCTACACCGCAACCGACGGCGGCCAGGGCCTGCGGCTCGCCGCCGAGCATCGGCCGTCGGTGATCATCTCCGACATGATGATGGGCGAGACGCACGGCTTCGAGGTCCTCCAGCGGATCCGCTCCGATCCGGCCCTGGCCCGGACGGCGATCATCATCATGTCGGCCAAGTCCTACCGGTCGGACATCGAGCGCGCCCGCCAGCTCGGCGCCACCGACTACGTCGTCAAGCCGTTCAAGACCGAGGAGCTCTTCGAGCTGGTCGAGCGGTACCTCGCGGCGGCCGACCCGGGCGACACCGGGGGCGGCGGGGACTCGGTCCGATGAAGGTCCGGTTCTGGGGCACCCGGGGCTCCATCCCGACGCCGGGGAGCCGAACCAGCCTTTATGGCGGCAACACCGCCTGCGTCGAGGTCCGCTGTGGCGACGACATCCTGATCTTCGACGCCGGTACCGGGATCCGCGAGCTGGGGCTGGCGCTCGTGCAGGAGTTCTTTGGCGAGCCGCTCACGCTCCACTTGTTCATCAGCCACACCCACTGGGACCACATCCAGGGCTTCCCGTTCTTCATGCCGGCCTACGAGGCGACGACCTCGCTTCACGTCTACGGCTCGACCGGCCAGGGGCGCTCGCTGGAGAAACTCCTCCGCGGTCAGATGGACGCCGACTACTTCCCGGTTGCCTTTGGCGATCTGGAGTCCTCGCTCCAGGTCCACGAGTTCAAGGGCGCCGACTTCCAGGTCGGGCAGGCCACGATCTCCGCCATGTACCTGAACCACCCCGGGATGAACCTCGGATACAAGGTCCGGCACGGCAGCCGCACGCTCGTCTACGCCACCGACCACGAGCCCTACCGCTCTACCCTTCCCCACGTCGGCCAGCGCGGCGACGAGGGGTGGGAGTTCGGCCAGGTCCTCGACGAGGAGCTGGTGCGGTTCGCGGCCGGCGCCGATCTCTACATCGGCGAGGCCCAGTACACGGACGAGGAGTATCGCGGCCGGATCGGCTGGGGGCACTCCTCGCTGAGCGCGACCGTCGGCGTGGCGCTCAAGGCGGGGGTGAAGGTCCTCGGCCTCTTCCACCACGACCCCATGCACGCGGACGAGACGGTGTCCGAGATGCTGAACAAGGCCAAGCGCCTGATCGCCGGGCAGCGCTCGTCGCTCGAGTGCTTCGCGGCCACCGAGGGGCAGGTCGTCGAGCTCTGAGCCCCGCCTTCCCTCTCCCTGGAAGGGCGAGGGGGAATCTCCTACAATCGAGAGGCCATGTCTCGCCACGTCTACCTCCAGACCTACGGCTGCCAGATGAACGAGCGGGACTCCGAGGAGATCCTCGGGATGCTGACCGCTCAGGGTTACACCGTCGTCCCTCGGGAGGAGGAGGCCGACGTCGTCCTCCTCAACACCTGCTCCGTCCGCGCCCACGCCGAGGAGCGGGCCTTCGGCAAGATGGCGGCCGTCCAGCGCCTCAAGCAGACGCGCCCCGAGCTCGTCCTCGGCATCCTGGGTTGCATGGCCAAGGCCCAGCGAGAGGAGATCTTCCGGCGACTGCCGCAGGTGGACCTGGTGGCGGGGCCGGCCGAGATCTACGACCTCCCGGACCTTCTGGCGCGGGTCGCCGAGCAGCGCCAGGGTGCGCTGACGCCGGCCGGCGCCCAGCTCCTGGCCATTCAGCGCCAGGTCCGGCCGCTCGACCGGAAGCCGGCCGGCGACTACCGGAGCCGACCCGCCACCGCCTTCGTGACCATCATGGAGGGGTGCGACAAGAAGTGCGCCTACTGCATCGTGCCGATGACGCGCGGTCAGGAGGTGTCGCGACCGCTGGCCGAGATCCTGGAAGAGCTGCAGCATCTCGCCCGCGCCGGCTACCGACAGGTCACCCTTCTCGGGCAGAACGTCAACTCGTACGGGAAGCGCTTCCCGGACGGCTCGGGCTATCAGGGGCCGGGACTCCGGCGCCGGCTACTCGACCAGCAGCCGGACGCCGTCGTGGATTTCCCCGCGCTCCTGCGCGCGATCGACGCCAAGACCGCCATCGAGCGCGTGCGCTTCACCACCAGCCATCCCTTCGACGCCCACGAGGAGCTGTTCCGGGCGATGGCCGACTGCCGCTCGGTCTGCGAGTACCTCCACCTGCCCGTCCAGTCCGGGTCGGATCGCGTCCTCCGGGCCATGCGGCGCGGCTACACCGTGGAGTCCTATCGCGCCAAGGTCGCCCGGCTCCGCGAGTTGATTCCCGACGTCGCGCTCTCCACGGACATCATCGTCGGCTTCCCCGGCGAGACCGACGAGGACTTCGAGGCCACCGCCGCCCTCATGGCCGCCATCGAGTTCGACAGCGCCTTCCTGTTCAAGTACTCGCCGCGGCCGGGGACCGAGGCGGCGCGGGCATCCGACGACGTGCCCCGCGCGGTGAAGGAGGCGCGGCACCAGACCCTGCTCGCCCGCCAGGAGCGCATCTCCCGCGGCAAGCTCGAGCGCTGGATCGGCCGCGAGGTCGACCTCCTGGTCGAGGAGCGAAACCGTCGCGGGCAGCTGGCCGGCCACACCCGCACCAACGTCAACGTCGTCTGCGACGGCCCCGATGGCCTCATCGGCGAGCTGGTCGGGGTGCGGGTCGAGCGCGCCACGCCGACGACGCTCATCGGCTCGCTGGTCTAGCGAATGGTCAACGACGCCGCCGCGCCTCGACGTTGCGCACGCTCCTTGCCGACGCGCGTCGCGCGGCTCCCAGTCCGGCTCGACCCGGCCCACCCGAGCTGTCTGGCCCCCGGCAAGCGGCCCAAGGCCGGCTCGCCGTGTCTGGCCCGGCGCGATCCGCAGACCGGCGTGCTCCAGGCCGCCGCCGACCCGCGGCGGGAAGCCTACGCGCTGGGGTGGTGAGGAGGCCACGATGGAAGAGCTCGCGTATCTCGGGATCGCCGAACTGGCCCCGCGCCTGGCGCGCCGGGAGCTGTCGCCGGTGGAGCTCTGCCGGGCCCTGCTCGCCCGCTGCGAGCGGCTCGAGCCCAAGCTCAACGCCTTCATCACGCTGAGTCCGGAACGGATCCTGGCCGAGGCCCAGACGGCCGAGCGCGAGCTGGCGGCCGGCCGCGTCCGGGGACCGCTCCACGGCGTACCGATCGCGGTCAAAGACCTCTGCTGGACCCGGGGCGAGCGCACGACCGGGGGGGCCAAGGTCTTCGCCGACTTCGTCCCCGACGAAGACGCCAGCGTCGTCGCCCGCCTCCGCGCGGCGGGCGCGATCGTCTTCGGCAAGACCAACACGCCCGAGTTCGCGTATGGCCCGCTCGACGCCTACCACTTCGGCGTGACGCGAAACCCGTGGGACCTGACCCGTTTCCCCGGCGGCTCCAGCATGGGCTCGGCCGCCGCGCTGGCGGCCGGCCTCGCGCCGGGCGCCCTCGGGAGCGACACCGGCGGCTCGATTCGCCATCCGGCGCACTGGTCGGGCATCTCCGGCCTCAAGCCGACCTACGGGCGCGTCCCCCTTCGCGGGGTGATCGCCCTCGCCACCCCGCTCGACCACGTGGGGCCGATGGCGCGCTCGGCCGAGGACTGCGCGCTCCTGCTCGGCGCCATCGCGGGCCACGATCCCGACGATCCCACCTCGAGCGACGTCCCGGTCCCCGACTACGCGGCCGAGCTCACCCGCCCTGTCGGCGAGCTGCGGGTCGGGGTGCCCCGCGCTTACTTCTGGGATGCACTGCCGGCGGAGATCGCGCATGCGGTCGCCGAGGCCCTCGACGAGTTCGGGCGGCTCGGGCTCCGGCTCGAGGACGTCGAGATCCCGGAGTGGCCGGCCGCGGCGGAAGCCTGCCTGGTGATCATCCGGTGCCAGGCCGCGACCGAGTATCGCCGCCTGCTGCAGGAACGGCCGACCGACCTCATCCCCCAGGTCCGCCAGCGCCTCGAGGAGGGCCTGGCGACCCCGGCCCCCGACTACATCGACGCCTGGCGGACGGGCTGGCGGCTACGCCGGGCCCTGGCGCGCCTCTTCGAGCGCTTCGATCTGCTCGCGCTCCCCGCCCGCGACCAGGTGGCGCCTCTCATGGACGCGGCCGGCAAGCACTCCGATCGCCTGTCGCCGAAGAATTTCAGCTCGCCGTTCAACATCGCGGGGGTGCCGGCGCTCACCGTCCCCTGCGGCGTCTCGACGGAGGGGCTGCCGATCGGGCTCCAGCTCGCCGGGCGCGCGTGGGAGGAGGGCATGCTACTGCGGGTGGCCCATGCCTTCCAGCGCGCGACCGACTGGCACACGCGCCGGCCGCTGTTGACCGCCTAGCGCCCGTCAGCGGTCGGAAGGTGGACTGACCGCGAGGCTCGTGGTCCGCCGGGCCGGCAGGTCGCGGAGCATCGGCTTGACGCGGTCGATGGGCGCCGCCAGTCCGGCGCCGCCGCCCCGGGAGCCGCCGGCCGTGGCCACGCCGACCACCTCGCCGCGTGCGTTGAGGAGCGGGCCGCCCGCGCCGTCGGCCACGACCGGCTCAGAAGCCGCGCACGTACGGCAACCCCTGGGCCACGCGCTCGATGGCGTCGCCCGCGTCGAGCAGCACCCCGGTCGCATTCCAGGTCCCGGTGGTGAGCTGCGCCCGCGCGCCGTCGGGCACCCCCACCGGGATGCTCCGGTCGCCGAAGCGCACCTCGCCGCGCTCGAGGTCCAGGGTCAGCTCCCCCTGGGGCGCGCGGGCGATCGCCCGCTGGAGCCACTCGATGTCGGCCATCTCCGCCGTGACGCAAGGGATCCCCAGCGCGACGCAGTTGCCGAAGAAGATCTCCGCGAACGACCCCGCCACGATCCCGCCGATTCCCCACCGCTGGAGCGCCTGGGGCGCGTGCTCCCGCGAGGAACCGCAGCCGAAGTTGAGGCCGGCCACGAGGATGGCGGCCCCCTGGTACACCGTCTGATTGAACGGGTGCTCGGGGTCCTGCCGGCGCGCGTCGCCGAAGACGAACTGCTCGAGCCCCTCGAAGGTGACGCTCTTGAGGTACCGGGCCGGGATGATCCGGTCGGTGTCCATGTCGTTGCCGGGAAGCGGGATGCCGCGGCCGACGATGCGGGAGCGGGCGTCGACCCTGCTCATCGCAGGAGTTCCCGCACGTCGGTGACCGCGCCCGCGATCGCCGCCGCCGCCACCATGGCCGGGCTCATCAGCAGCGTGCGTCCGGTCGGGCTGCCCTGGCGGCCGATGAAGTTCCGGTTCGACGACGAGGCGCAGACCTCTCGCCCCTGGAGCTTGTCCTCGTTCATCCCCAGGCACATCGAGCAGCCGGCTTTCCGCCACTCGAAGCCGGCCGCCTGGAAGACGTCGGGGAGCCCTTCGGCCTCGGCCGCCTTGGCCACCGCCTGGGAGCCCGGGACCACCAGCGCGCGCACCCCTTGGGCGACCTTCCGGCCTCGGGCGACCTCGGCCGCCGCGCGCAGGTCGGAGAGCCGGGCGTTGGTGCAGGAGCCGATGAAGGCGACGTCGATCCGGGTCCCCGCGATGGGCTGGCCCGGCTCGAGGGCCATGAAGGCCAGCGCCTCCCGCCCGGTGGCCCGGTCCGCCTCCGGCGCCCGCTCGGGATCCGGGATCCGGTCGGCGACCCCGAGCGACTGGCCGGGGTTGATGCCCCACGT
>DASYUM010000100.1:0-6102 GCA_036001225.1 Candidatus Methylomirabilota bacterium
ACCGATCAGCGGGGCCCGGCCGCGCGCTCGTAATGGGAGAGGTCGTAGTACCGGCTCGGGTCGGTCAGGTCCTTCTTCGGCCGGCCGTACTCGCTCCTGAGCTTGAGGACCGTCCGGATGCCCTCGACGTCCAGCCGCGCCGCCGGCTCGAAGCCCCCCGCCGGGGCCAGCAGGACGTCGTACGTCTTGGCCGCCAGATCATGCGACATCCCGGGCACGTTCTTCTGGAGGAGCTGGAGCGCCGGGTCCCGGTGGCTCCGGTCGTAGAGCCAGGTGAGCCCCGCCCGGTACGCCCGGATGAACCCGCCGAGCTCGGTGGCATGGCCCTGGGCCCAGGAGCGGCGGGCCGCGCCCACCAGCCCCTGGTAGCGGCCGAGGACGTCCACGGCGTTGCCGAGCCGCCGGAACCCCAGCGACTCGGCGATGATCTCGAATGGCGTGATGAGCAGGGTGCCGGCGTGCTTCCGCTCCTTGAGCGCCTCCCAGCGCTGGAGGACGCCGCCGGCCCGCACCAGGGTGTAGTCGCCTTCCTTCAGGCCTCCGTGCTCCAGCATCTTGCGCAGGACGAAGGCGTAGCCGGTCGTCAGGGCGTCGACGGAGAGCTCTCGGCCCTTGAGGTCGGCATAGGCTCGAATGTCCGCCTGGACGATCAGGCGCAGGAAGCCGTTGTCGCCGCCCATGAAGGCGAAGAGGTCGGGGGTGCCCTGGACCGGCGCTTCCCCCTGCCCCTCCTGGTAGGCGATGACGTTGTCGATGGCCGTCATCCCGATGTCGAACTTTCCTTCGATCAGGTTCGTGAGCTGGAAGACGGAGGACGGGGTCGGGGTGAGCTGCACCTCGAGCCCTTCGCGGGCAAAGAGTCCCTGCTGCTGGGCGGCCCAGATCGGCCAGTTGAAGCCGCCGGGGAAGACGATCACCTTGAGGGGGACCGCCGCCTGCGCCGTCGCGCGGGCCGGGATGGCGAGGAGGATCAGCGTGGCCAGGACTCGCGCCAACGTTCCCATGGTGCCTCCTGTTCTTCCTACGCGGATCCGCGCTGCGCCAGCCATCGGGCGGTGCGCAGCAGCCGGCCGTCGTCGCCTCGGCGCCCGACGAGCTGGACGCCCATCGGCATTCCGGCGGCGTCGTGCAGCAGGGGCAGGCTGATCGCCGGCACGCCACAGAGCGTCCAGATGGTGCAGAAGATCGGGCTTCCCGTCGACTCGAGCCCGAGGGGCGCGGCGCCGGTGGTCACCGGCGCGAGGATGGCGTCGCAGGACTGGAAGATCGGATCGAGGGCCTCGTTGAGGCGCGGGATGCCCTCGAGCGCGCGGTTGTAGTCCACGGCCCGGCATTCGTGGCCGCGGTCGATCATGGCCCGGAGGACGGAGCTCAGCCGGTCTTTCCCCGTCGCGTACTCGCCCGCGAAGCTCTTCGCCAGGTCCGCCTCCATGATCGTGCGGTGCCAGCCGATCGCCTCGTCGAACATCGGCGGCAGCGCGACCTCCACGACCCGCGGGCCCAGACGCTCCACCAGGCGCGCGAGTGCCCGCCGGGTCTCGTCGTCGGCCCGGTCCCAGGCGGGCGTCCTGACGAAGGCGAGCCGGGGCTCCGTCGGCGGCTCGGCGGCCAGCCCCGCCAGGAGCCGCGCGTGGGCGCGCGGCCGCATGGCGGGATCCCGGCTGTCGAAGGCCATCAGCGATTCGGCCAGCAGCGCGACGTCCTCGACGCTTCGCCCGAAGACCCCGACCTGGTCCAGCGGCGGGGACTGGCCCAGCGCGCCGTGGCGGGAGATCAGCCCGTAGGTGGGCTTGTAGCCATAGACGCCGCAGTAGGACGCCGGCCGGAGCACGGACCCGTTGGTCTGAGTGCCGAGCGCCACCGGGACCATGAACGCGGCGACGGCCGCCGCCGACCCGCTCGAGGATCCGCCCGGCGTTCGCCGGGGGTCGTGGGGATTCGTGGTCTTGCCCGGAGAGTAGACGGCCAGCTCGGTGGTCACCGTCTTGCCCAGGACGATGGCGCCTGCCTGGCGGAGCAGTGACACCGCGGTGGCGTCCTCGGTGGGCTGGCGACCGGCATGGAGCACGGTCCCGTTCTCGGTCGGCATGTCAGCCGTGTCGAAGATGTCTTTCACGCCGACCGGCACCCCGTGGAGGGGGCCCAGCGCCTCGCCATCCCGTCGATGCCGATCCGCGCGCCGGGCCTGGCTCACCGCATAGTCGGGATCCAGGTACGCCCAGGCCCCGAGCTGCTCCTCGAGCTCGGCGATGCGGCCGAGACACGCCCGGACCAGCGCTTCCGCCGTCAGCGTGCCCGCGCGGACGGCGGCGGCGGCCTCGCCCGCGCTCAGCCGAGTCAGCTCCATCGCGCCTCCCTCCCGGGCCTCGGGCTCGACATGACCGCGGCGACGACCGAGGCCCCGGCCAGCGCGTCCCAGCCCGACGTGTGCCCGACCGCCGCCAGAGCATCCAGACACGCATGGAGCTGCGGGAGGTCCGGCTCACACAGCGCCGCCAGCAGGGCGTGCAGCGCGGCCATGCCTTCGCCATCGGCGGCGCTGGCGAGATGCGCGAGGCTGATGCGATGCGTCCGGCTTCGCGCCCGCGGCAGCAGCCGATCGGCGAGTCGCTCGGCCGCGTCCGGCCGCCCGAAGGCCCGAAGCGCGATCATCGCGCCGCCGAGGAGGTCGTCGCCCGACGGCGTCAGGCCCGGCCCCAGCCCGATCAAGGACTCCAGCTCGGATGGCGGCCCGGGAGTGGGCGGCCCGGCCTGGTCTCGGACCGATCGGAGCCATCCGGCCAGCGCCGTCACCGCCGGACCCGCCAGCTGGTCGAGGGGGCTCCGCGCGGCATCCGGGGGCGCCGCCCCCGCCGGGGCCAGCGTCGAGATGACCCGAGCCAGGCCGTCGGCCGGAGCGCAGGCCGCCGTCTCGGCCGCCACTGCCCGTACCGACGCGGCGACCACGTCCGGAGCCCAGTCGCCGGGCACCGGGACCGGACGCCACTCGCGCGCGCCGGCCAGCTCGAAGGCGAAGCGCCCATCGACCCGAAAGGTCGTCCCATCCCACTCCGCCGCCGCTCCGGGTTCCAGGACGTCGGCCTCCCAGCCGGCCCCCTTGGGGAGGTCACAGACGACGTTGAGCGGCCCCGCCCCGATGGAGGCCGGGCCGAGGCAGATCAGCGACCCGTCGGGGCTGCCGCAGTACAGGCTCCGGCGAAACACCGCGACCACATCCCATCCGGAGGGCGTGGCCAGCGCCCGCCGGGCCGCCCGGCCGAGCAGCGTGGCGGCATACCGGCGGCCCGGCTTCCGATCCATGAAGAGCTCGGCGCGGGCTCCGAGACGCCCAGGCATACCCATGCCAGTGGTTCAGTCTTCGCGCGCCCTGGCCACCACGAAGAGGCGTCGAAACGGGAACAGCGTGAGTCCGTCCGAGCGTGGCGGGTAGGCGCGCCTGACCAGCTCGGCATAACACGCCTCGAAGCGGCTCCGCTCGGGCTCGTCGAGAGCGTCGAGCAACGGCCGGAGCCACGTGCCCTTGGTCCACTCCTTGACCGGGTGCTCGCCCTCGAGCACCTGGAGATACTCGGACTCCCAGATGTCGAGGGCGGCCGCCCGCGGGGCCAGCAGGTCGAAATAGACGCCCGGGTCGGCCACCGGCGCCGGCATGATCAACGACTCGAGCTTCGTACGCCACGGTCCGCTCCGGACCGCGTCGGCGATGGCGGTGTGGGAGGGCGCGGAGAAATTGCGGGGCATCTGGACGGCGAGCACGCCACCCGGCGCCAGCGCCGAAAGGAGCGCCGGAAACAACCGGTGGTGGTCGCCGAGCCAGTGGAGGGCCGCGTTGGAGTAGATGACGTCGGCCGGTCGCGCCGGGCGCCAGGTCGCCAGGTCGGCCCGCTGCCAGACGATCTCCGGATCTCCCGCGGCCGCCTTCACCAGCATCTCGTGCGATTCGTCGACACCGGTGATGCGCGCGTTCGGCCACCGCGCCTTGAGCAGCCGGGTCACGTTGCCGGCGCCGGCTCCCAGGTCGTAGACCTCGGCCGGGTCGGCGACGTCGATCCGGTTCAACAGATCGATCGCCGGCCGCAAGCGATGGTCGGCGAACTTCAGGTACTGGGCCGGGTCCCAGGGCACGAGGCGCGTCCTTTCGCTGAGGAGCGGAAACAGCATACCTCAAACTCGGCGGGATGGGATTGCGCCCGGGGGCGAGACGCTGATACGATGGAATCAGACCGCTGATCGGGAAAGGGGTGGTGCGCGAGCGTGATCTGAGCGGGATCGAGGAGTCGCGCAGAATGAGCGCCTGGTCCGCCTGGCCGCAGGCGGATGACGAGGAAGGGACCGATCGAACCATTCGGCGGATGGTCCCTCGGCGGGCACGGTCGTGATGGGCAGAGCAAACCAGCGCGGCGACGCGCTGACAAAGGCTGCCCAGGGTGCCGGCGGGTCACGCTGACCCGCCTCTCGACTCCTCCTTGCCCTCTGTGATGCCGTCGGGGCTGCCCCCGCTGACGGGGGACGGCCGGACCCCGGCATCGCGCGCTCGGGAGCCGCGAGCGGGCCTGCTCGCGGCGGCGCCAGATTCCACGCACCCTCTCTCCCCGGGTGGAGGCGCGCCATGTGTGGAATCTTCGGCTACGCGGGCATCCAGCAGGACGCCGCGGGGATCGTGCTCCGCGCGCTCAAGAAGCTCGAGTATCGCGGCTACGACTCCTGGGGCGTGGGCGTCGCCCACGGCACCCAGGTCGTCATGGACAAGCGCGTCGGCAAGATCGGTGACGCGGTCGCGGAGCTTCCGGCCAGCGCCCTGGGCCTCGGGCACACGCGCTGGGCGACCCATGGCGGAGTGACCGAGCCCAATGCCCACCCCCACCTCGACTGCGCCGGGCGCCTCGCCCTCGTCCACAACGGCATCGTCACGAACTACCGAGAGCTGCGCGCCCCGCTGGCGCGGGCCGGCCACCGGTTCCGTTCCGAGACGGACACCGAGGTGGTCGCCCACCTGCTCGAGGACTGTCTGAACCAGACGCCGTCTGGCCCGGATCAGCTCCTGGCCGCCACGATCGCCGCCTTCCGCCAGCTTCGGGGGCTCAATGCCATCGCCGTCCTCGACGCGCGCGACGGCCGGCTCGCCGCCGCCAAGAGCGGCTCTCCCCTCGTGCTCGGCTGGAGCGAGCAGGGCAACATGCTCGCCTCGGACTACAGCGCCCTGCTCGAGCACACCCGCCGGGTGACCTTCGTCGAGGATCAGCAGGCGGTGCTGGTCAGCCGCGAGACCAACCGTCTCTTCGACGTGTCGACCGGCCGCGAGCTGGTGCCCGAGATCACGGAGGTCCAGTGGGAGGCGGCCGCCACCGAGCTGGCCGGATACCCGGACTACATGACCAAGGAGATCCACGAGCAGCCGGCGGTCTTGCGGCGCCTCGGGCAGAGCTGGGGGGAACACGCGCGGCGGCTCGCGGCGATGCTGGCTGACGCGCGCGACGTCTTCGTCGTGGGCTGCGGCACAGCCGGCCACGCCGCGCTGGCTGCCCAGTACTTCCTCGCCCGGATCGCCGGCCGCCGCGTCACCTTCGCCACGGGGTCGGAGTTCTCGTACCTCGGCGACTTCGTCACCGCCGGATCGCTGGTGGTGGCCCTGTCCCAGAGCGGCGAAACCATCGACGTCATCGACTCGGTGCGGGCGGCGCGGCAGCGCGGGGCGCGCATCGCCGCCCTGGTCAATGTCGAGGGCTCCACGCTGTGGCGCCTGGCTGACTGCGCGGTGCCGCTGGGGGCCGGTCCCGAGCGCTGCGTCCTGGCCACCAAGAGCTTCACCGCGAAGCTGGCCGTCCTGCTGCTGACCGCCTACGAGCTGACCGGGCAGCTCGCGGCCGGAGCCGCGCTGGTGGAGGGCGCGGCCGACGAGATCGAGCGCCTGCTCGCCGACGACCGGCGCGACCTGATTCGCCGGATCGCCGAGGAGATCTACCTCCGCGACCACCTCTTCGTCATCGGGCGCGGCCCGAGCTATCCGCTCGCGCTCGAGGCGGCGCTGAAGGTGAAGGAGGTGAGCTACGTCCACGCCGAGGGCTTCGCCGGCGGCGAGCTGAAGCACGGCGTGATCGCGCT
>DASYUM010000101.1:0-10920 GCA_036001225.1 Candidatus Methylomirabilota bacterium
CCCCCCGTTTTCGGGTTGGGTGGGTGGGCCGGCGGCAAAGCCGCCGCTCGGAGTGCTTTGGCCGGCCGTGAGGCCAGGCCACGCGCACCGGCGCTGGGAGCGCTCGGCGGGAACGCGAGCCGGAGGGTGTTTCCCTCGCGAGAGCAGTGGACCCTGTGGGAGTAACCGGGCGCCACGGATTATTCAGCCGCAGACGGTCGGTGTTCCGCTCCGAGCGCGGCCTTTGGCCGCGCAACTCTTCTCCTGGGGGAGGTCTTCGGAGGGGGCCGTCGAGGCCCCCTCCGATAGTCTAGGTCCGCCGCATCCGGAAGTTGAAGCGGCGCACCTCGAACTGCTGGTTCGGGTTGGGGGTGAACTCGACGTACTTCTGCAGCCCGTAGTCCTCGTAGGGCTGGATGACGATGACCCAGGGGTTGTGCTCGAGGAAGATCTTCGTCATCTTCCGGTAGGCGTCCTCGCGGAACTTCTCGTCGAGGCTGAAGCGGGCGGCGTTCCCCAGCTCGTCGAACTCGGGATGCCGCCAGTAGTCCTGGGGCCCGCCGGGGCCGAGGAGCCGCCACATCATCCCGTCGGGGTCGGCCAGGGTCGAGGTCGGGTCCGACCACCAGAGACCCTTGAACGTCTTCTCCCGGTTCTTCTGGGCCCGGACCGAGTACTCGACCACCTCCACCACCACGTTGACGCCCACGTCCTTCCACATCCCGGCGATCGCCTCCGACATCGCCTTGTCGTTGGCCGTGTAGCCGACGGTGGTCTCGATGTAGATGGGCTCGTTCTTGTAGCCCGACTTCCGGAGCCGCTCGCGGGCTTCCTTGGGGTCGTAGGGCAGCGGCGGCAGGCTCGCGTCGTAATGGTTGTCGCCCTTGGCGATGGGGCCGTTGGGGACGATCCCTCGCCCCCGCCACAGCTCCTTGACGATCGCGTCGCGGTCGATCGCCAGCGACAGCGCCTGCTTGACGAGCGGGTTGTCGAGCGGCTTCACCTTCGAGTTGACGGCCAGGACGTAGAGGCCGGCATAAAGCGCTCCCGCCCCTCGGGTGCTCGGGTTCTGGTTGACGCGGTCCCAGTGGTCGGGGGTCAGGAGCACCATGGCGTCGATCTCGGCCTTGAGCAGGGCGGCGACGCGGGCGGCTGTCTCCGGGATCGGGCGGACGATCACGCGGTCCACGTCGATCTTGCCACCCCAGTAGTCGGCGTACGCCTCCAGGACGGTCTTGTCATCCTTGGTCCAGGAGCTCAATCGGATCGGGCCCGTGCCCACCGGCTTCTGGTTGAAGGTGTCGGCGCCGACCTGCTCGAGATACTTCTTGGGCACCATCTGGCCGCCGTAGAAGGCGAGGCGCGCGGGCAGCAGGGGGTCCGGCTTCTTGGTGTGGATCACCAGCGTCAGCGGATCCGGCGTCTCGATCCGATCGATGGTCGTGAACACCGTCGAGACCATCGTCTTGGCGGTGGGATCGTACGTGCGCTCGAGGCTCCACTTGGCGTCGGCCGAGGTGAAGGGGTCGCCATTGTGCCAGCGGACCCCCGAGCGGAGCTTGAACTGGTAGGTGGTGGGCGCGGTCGTCTTCCACTCGGTCGCCAGCCCCGGGGAGAGCTTGCCGTCCGGGTGGCGGCTCGTCAGGTTGTCGAAGATGTTGAAGGAGACCCGGATGTCGTTGGCCGAGGTGGAGAAGTGGGGATCGAACTTCGAGATGTCGCCGCCCTGGGCGACCAACAGCTCCCGCTTCGACGTGGTCTGGGCGGCGACCGGGCCGGGCCGTCCCGTCTCCCACAGGCCGGCGGCCGCGACGCCGAGGCCGGCGGCGCGGCCCAGGAACTCGCGGCGGGAGAGCGTGTCGGGACTCCGGTGGTCGCGCTGCATGGTCGACCTCCTGTGGGGCGCGCACACGCCCGAGGCGAGGATGGACGCGAAGTACGCTCAAGGTAGCGGCGGCCCCCACCCTTGTCAAGGCGGCCGGCCGGCCGGCGGCCGGCCGGACGTTGAAAGCACGCGGGCCGTTCTGCTACAAGTAGGAGAAGCATGCCGATCACCGCGGCTGAGTTCCGCCTGGCCCTCCGCCATTTCCCGGCCGGGGTCACCGTCGTCACCACCCGGCACGCCGACGGCCGCCCCTGCGGGCTGACCTTGAGCGCATTCACCTCGGTCTCGCTCGACCCGCCGCTCGTCCTCGTGTGCATCGACCACGCGGCCACCGCCTACCGGGCCTTCATCGAATCGGGCTGGTTCGCGGTGAACGTCCTCGGCAAGAGCCAAGAGCATCTCTCCCGCCGCTTCGCGACCACGGCGACGGACAAGTTCGCCGGGATCGCCTTCCGGGAGGGTCAGGCCGGGCTGCCGATCCTCGACGACGTCGTCGCCGCCCTCGAGTGCCGGGTCGTCCACCAGTATGCGGGAGGCGACCACACCATCTTCGTGGGCCAGGTGGAGG
This sequence comes from Candidatus Methylomirabilota bacterium, assembly GCA_036001225.1. Lineage (GTDB taxonomy): Bacteria > Methylomirabilota > Methylomirabilia > Rokubacteriales > DASRDR01 > DASYUM01. The sequence goes on from DASYUM010000101.1 coordinate 2,433, forward strand.
TGGTGTCGGTCACCGGCGGTCCTCCCCTCGTCTACTTCCGGGGGGCGTATCATCACCTCGAGACCGACCACCCATGATCTTCAAGCCGGTCCCCAACGAGGCCGCCGGCTGCCTCGCCTACCTGGTCGGCTGCGAGAAGGCGGGGGTGGCGGCCGTGATCGACCCCGGGCGGCCCGACCTCGACGAGTACGTGGCGCTGGCCGAGGCCCGCGGGCTGACGCTGACCCACGTCCTCGACACCCACATCCATGCCGACCACGTCTCCGGGAATCGGGAGCTGGCCGCGCGGACCGGCGCCAGCCTCTACCTCCACGAGGCCGCTGACGTCCGCTTCCCGTTCCGCGGCCTCCGGGACGGGGACCGGCTGGCGCTGGGCACGGTGGAGGTGCGCGTCCTCCACACGCCGGGGCACACGCCCGAGAGCATGTGCCTCGTCGTCACCGACACGACCCGCGGTCCCGAGCCCTGGTTCGCCTTCACCGGCGATACCCTCTTCGTCGGCGACGTGGGACGCCCCGACTTCGGCGGCGAGCGGGCCGCCACCGAGCTCCACCGGAGCCTCTTCGAGCGCCTGCTCCCTCTGGGGGACGCCGTCGAGGTCTACCCGGCTCACGGCGCCGGCTCCACGTGCGGCCGGGCGATGTCGGCCAAGGTCGGGTCGACGATCGGCTTCGAGCGGCGCTTCAACCCCGCGCTCCGGCACCCGGCCCCCGACGCGTTCGTTCGCGCCCTCCTGGACGGGCCGCCGCCGCGGCCGCCCAACATGGATCGGATCATCGGCAAGAACAAGGGGGTCGTCATGCTCAAGCGCTCGACGCCCGAGCGCCTGGAGGCCCGCGACCTGGGCGCCCGGCTCCAGACGGGGGCGACGCTGGTGGACATCCGGGACCCGCGGGCCTTCGGCGCCGGCCACGTGGCGGGCAGCCTCAACATCTGGATCGACAGCCCGCAGTTCGCGGAGCGCGTGAGCTGGTTCGTGCCGCCCGGCCGGCCGCTCATCCTGCTGGCCGAGTCCGAGGCCGACGTCGTGCGCGCGGTGGGCGCCTTCACGCGCATCGGGCTCGACGACGTCGCCGCCTACGTCGTCGGGAGCCCGGCGGTGCGGGCTTCGGGCCTGGCGGTGGCCGAGCTGCCGAACGTCACCGCGCCCGAGCTGGGCCACCGCCTGGCGGGGGACCGGAGCCTGGTGGTCCTCGACGTCCGGGAGCCGTTCGAGTGGGACGAAGGCCACGTGCCGGGCGCCGTCCACATCCCGATGCGCCAGGTCACCGACCGGGCGACCGAGTTGCCGCGTGACCGGACCATCGCGGTGATCTGTCGGGGAGGCCCCCGCTCGAGCACGGTCGGCAGCCTGCTCCTCACCCGTGGCTTCACGCGGCTCCTCAACGTGTGGGGCGGGATGACGGGCTGGCTCGAGGCCGGGCTGCCGGTCGAGGAGTAACCTGGGGGGCCCGGTCGAGGCGCCGCTCCGCGTCCTCCACATCTACCCCAAGGGCGACTTCCACACCGGCGCCGCCATCCAGCTTCGCGACCTGGCCGCCGGCCTCGCCGCCCGTGGTCATCGCGTGCTCGTCCTCACCCGCCCGAGCGCGCGGTGGACCGCCGAGGCGGAGACCGGCGGCTTCGCCCACCACGGCCGCTTCCGCGCCGCCGCCGATCCGGTGGGAGCGGCCCGCCTGGCCGCGCTCCTGCGCGCCGAGCGGATCCAGGTCGTCCACGCTCACAAAGGTGGCGGTCGGAGCTTGACCCTGCTCGCCCGCCTGTTCGGCGCGGCGCCGCCGCTGGTGGTGAACCGCGGGGTGAGCTTTCCCCTCTCGCTCACCGGCCGCTGGCTCGACGGCAGCCCGCTGGTGGCGCGCGTGGTCGCCGTCTGCGAGGCGATCAGGTCCGACCTGATCCGACAGGGCATCCCGCCCGACAAGGTCGAGGTGGTCTACTCGGGCACCGACACCGACCGCTTCGATCCGGCCGGGGCCGACGGCCGGCGCATCCGCGCCGAGCTGGGACTGGGACCGGCGCCGCCGCTGGTGATCCAGGTCGGCGTGCGGGAGCCGAAGGGGAACGACGACGTCGTCCGGGCCTTCGGCCGCGTGCGGGCGGTGCGACCGGAGGCTCGGCTGCTCCTGGTCGGGGCGCGGACCGAGAAGCGAAAGGTCCTCGAAGACCTGGCGGCCGGCCTCGGGCTCGGCGGGGCGGTGACGATCTGGGGCTACCGCGACGACATCCCGGACATTCTCGCCGCCGCCGACGTCGCGGTGGACGCCTCCTACGCCGGTCATGGGATCACCGGGGCGCTCCGCGAATCGCTCGCGATGGAGACCCCGGTGGTCGCCACGAACACCGCCGGCAACCCGGAGCTGGTCCGCCACGAGGTGACCGGCCTCCTGGTGCCGCCGCGCGACCCGGCCGCCCTCGCCACCGCCGTGCTCCGCCTCCTCGGCGATCCCGCCTGGGCCCGGAGTCTCGGTGGCGCCGGCCGCCGGCTGGTCGCCGAGCGCTTCTCGACGCGGGCCAAGCTCGGCCGCCTGGAGGCGCTCTACCGGACGCTCGCGGAGAGCCAGAATTCCGAGTTCCGACCCTAGAGCGCGCTGCTACAATACCGCCACTGGAGCGCACCGTGGGCATTCGCCGCCTCCTGCCATACGTTCGTCCTCACTGGGGCTGGCTCGTCGTCGGGGGCGTGCTGGCCGCCATCGTCTCGGCGATGGACGGGCTGATCGCGTGGCTGGTGAAGCCGACCATGGACGAGATCTTCATCCGGCGGGACCTCACCATGCTGAAGGTCCTGCCGCTGATCATCCTGGCTATCTACCTGGCCAAGGGCGCCGGGCGCTACGGCCAGTCCTACCTCATGGCGGCCGTCGGCGAGCGGGTCATCGCGGCCGTCCGCCGCGACCTCTACGTCCATCTCCAGGCGATGCCGCTGGCCTTCTTCCACGGCCGCCACTCGGCCGACCTGATGTCGCGGATCGTGGTGGACGCCACCCGGCTGGCCCGCCTCTCGTCCGAGGTGCTGGTGATGGCCTTCCGGCAGGTGGCGACGATGGTGGCGCTGATCGTCGTGATGTTCACCCAGGAGTGGCGCTTGACCCTGCTGGCGCTGGTCGCCTTTCCCCTGGTGGGGCTGACCATCCGGAGCCTGGGCCGCCGGCTGTACCTGATCAACCGGGGGACGCAGGAGCAGATCGCCGCCCTCACGACCCTGCTCCAGGAGGCGCTGACCGGCACCAAGATCGTGAAGGCCTTCGGTCGGGAGGAGCACGAGCGCGCGCGCTTCGACCGGATCAACCACCAGCTCCTCGAGCTGTCGCTCAAGGACCATCGGGTGGACGAGCTGTCGGAGCCGCTCATGGAGGTCCTGGCCGCCCTCGGCGTGATGGCGATCCTGTGGTACGGCGGCTACCGCGTGGTCCAGGGCGAGCTGACGGCGGGCGCGCTGCTCTCCTTCGTCACCGCGACCCTGATGCTCTACGGGCCGGTCCGGAAGCTCTCCCGGATCGCCAACCTCCATCAGCAGACGCTGCCCTCGGTGGACCGCATCTTCGAGGTCCTGGCCCTGGAGCCGGCGGTGGCCGACGCGCCCGACGCGCGGATCCTCCCCGCCTTTCGGGACCGAATCGAGTTCGATCACGTCTGGTTCCAGTACCACGACGGCGAGATGGTCCTCAAGGACATCGCCCTCACGGTCCCGCGGGGCGAGGTGGTCGCCTTCGTGGGGATGAGCGGCGCCGGCAAGTCTACCCTGACCGACCTCATCCCGCGCTTCCACGACGTGAGCCGCGGCCGCCTTCTGATCGATGGCGTGGACGTCCGCCGCTACACGCAGGCCTCGCTCCGGGCGCAGATCGCGCTCGTGACCCAGGACACCTTCCTCTTCCACGACACGATCGAGGCCAACATCGCCTATGGGAAGCCTGACGCCGCCCGCGAGGAGATCGAGCGGGCGGCCCGGGCCGCCTACGCCCACGAATTCATCGCCGGGCTGCCCGACGGCTACCAGACGCTGGCCGGCGAGCGCGGCGTCAAGCTGTCGGGCGGTCAGCGGCAGCGGATCGCGCTGGCCCGGGCATTCCTCAAAGACCCGGCGATCCTGATCCTGGACGAGGCCACCTCCGAGCTGGACGCCGAGTCGGAGTTCATCGTCCAGCAGGCGCTGGCCGACCTCACCAAGGGGCGGACGGTCCTCCTGATCGCCCACCGCCTCTCCACCGTGCGCCTCGCCCATCGGATCGTGGTCTTCCACGAGGGCCGCATCGTGGAGGTCGGACGCCACGACGAGCTGCTGGCCCGGGATGGCCTGTATCGGCGCTTGCATGCCCTGCAATCCGCCTCCCCATGACGATGCCCGTCGCTTCCCGCCTCGTCCCATGACCGATCTGGCGACCACCGCCCCCCAGCCCGACCCGATCGTGGTGCGGGTGCGGAACGGCGCGCTGGCCGCCTTCTTCGCCGCCCTCGCCTTCTCGATCAGCTGTTCGCAGGCGCTGCTGACCCTCCTCTTCGTCCTCGTGCTCCCCTGGGCCACCGCCGTTCGCACCGTCGGCCGGCCCGGGTGGCTCGGCCGGCTCGCCCACGAGATCTGGGCCGACGCCGAGCCGCTCCGGCGCAACCCGCTGACCCCGCCGTTCCTGTGCCTGACCGGCTTGACGATCCTGTCGGCCGCGCTCTCGGGCGATCCGGGCTGGAGCCTGTGGGTCGCCCGCGACATCCTCCGGATCACCACCTTCTACCTGGTCCTCTGGTACACCCGCGACGCCGCTCACGCCCTTCGACTGTGGATGGGGTTCCTGGTCGTGCTGACGGTGATGGCCGCCTACGGGCTGGCCCAGGCCTACCTCTGCGGCGGCCGGCCGGCGCTGGCCTTCGGCTGGCTCGCTCCCGCCTGCGCCCAGACGGCGCGGGTGCGGGGGCCGTTCAGCATCTACATGACCTTCGGCGGCGTCCTGCTCCTCGGCGCGCTCTTCATCGTCGCGTACCTGGCCAACGTGTCCTGGCGCCGCGCGTGGTGGATGGTGCCCGCCGGCGCCGTCACCGTCGCCGCCCTCGCCTTCACCTACTCCCGCAATGCCTGGCTGGGCCTGGTGGCGGGAACGCTCGGGCTGGTCGTGACCGCCCGGCGGCCCAGCCGCGTGATGGTCGTCCTGGCCGGTGCCGCCGTCCTCATCGCCGCCGTCTCGGCGGGCGCGGTCATGGAGCGCGTCCGCTCGATGGCCAACCCGCAAGACGAAACGATCCGCGATCGCATGGCCATGTGGCGAAGCGGGCTCGCCATGATCGCCGATCATCCCGTCCTGGGCGTGGGTCCTGGCCAGGTTCGCGCCTGGTACCCGCACTATCGCCGCCCGGAGGCGGTGCGGCCGACCACCGGCCACCTCCACAACTCGCCGATTCAGATCGCCGCCGAGCGGGGCCTGCCCGCCCTCGGCGTGTGGATCTGGTTGTGGGTGGTGTTCTTCCGCGAAGGAGGCCGGACGCTGGCCCGGCTGGGCCGCGACCGGCCACGCGAGCGAGCGCTGATCTCGGCCAGCCTGTGGGGAGTGGGGGGCTTCCTCGTCGCCGGCCTCTTCGAGCACAACTTCGGCGACGGCGAGGTCGTGATGCTGGTCTACGCGCTGATGGCGACGCCCTGGATCGTCGCCCGCGGGCTTCCGGACCGCGGGCCGACCGCACCCGCGTCTTAGGCGTGTCGGAGACTGGAGCGCAGACCGTCGGCAGTACCGCCGACCGCCAAGTGTTCCGCTCCGAGCGCGGGCTTTGCCCGCGCTTCTCTGCTCGTGGGGAGGTCTCGGCGGGGTGTTCCGACACCCCTCCGACTGACTAAGCGGCCAGGTCCTCGACCGCGTCCGATTCGAACGCGTGTCGCGCGTCGGGACGTGGCGGCGACGGCCGTTCTCGCAACGGGATCACTTTCGCCGGCGGCCGGTCGGCCGCCTCGGCTCGCAGGTCGCGCCAGACCGAGCCGGACACGACCGCCATGACCCCCGCGAACATCACACCCGCGTAGAGGCTGCCGGCCCCTTCCGGCCAGCCGATCACCGCCCACCACTGGAAGAGCGTCCAGCCGAGCGTCCAGGCGACGATCCGCTTCAGCTGACGCGCCACCGGCCGTGCAAGAATTGCCGGCCGGTCGGCGGCGGGTGCGTGCGGCCAGAGCGCGGAGATCCCCTCCACCCGGCGCGGGTGGATCGGATCGACCAATCGAGTAGCGGGGACTCGGGGTAGCACTGATGCTCCTGCTGGAGGTCAGTGCAATTACGGGACCGGAGGGAAGCGAGTGGGAACGGGGGCGCCGCCCCGAGCGAGCAACCGGTCGGCTAACCGCGCGCGGGTGCGCGGCCGCCGACGGCTGGTGGTCCGCTTCGCAGAGGTGGGGGAAGTCTCGGAGAGGGCCGTCGAGGCGCCCGCCGACAATCTAGGGGCAGGTCCGAAACAATCGGGCGCCGACCGTCTGCAGTACCGCCGACGGCCAGGTGTTCCGCTCCGGGCGCGGGCTTTGCCCGCGCCGCTTTTTTCCTGGGGAGGCCTCGGAGGGGTGTTCCGACACCCCTCCGATTAACTATGGATGACGGAAGCGGTTGACGATGGGCAGGCGCCAGTCGCGGCCGAAGGCCCGCGGCGTGATCTTGATGCCGGGTGGCGCCTGGCGGCGCTTGTACTCGTTGCGGTCCACCATCGAGATGACCTTGCGTACGGTCGCCTCGTCGTAGCCGAGCGCCACGATGTCGGCCAGCGGCCGGTCCTCCTCGACGTAGGCCTCGAGGATCGGGTCGAGCACCTCGTAGGGCGGCAAGGTGTCCTGGTCGGTCTGGCCGTGCCGGAGCTCGGCCGAGGGTGCGCGATCGAGGACGCTGGGCGGGATCACCGGCCGGCCGTCGCGAACGTTCCGGTAGCGGGCGAGGGCGTACACCGTCGTCTTCGGCACGTCCTTGATCACCGCAAAGCCGCCCGCCATGTCGCCGTAGGTCGTGCAGTAGCCGACGGCCATCTCGCTCTTGTTCCCGGTGGTGAGGACGAGCCAGCCGAACTTGTTGGAGAGCGCCATTAAGAGCGTCCCCCGGACCCGGGCCTGGATGTTCTCTTCGGCCACGTCCTCCTTGAGCCCCTTGAACGTCGCCGCCAGGATCCGCCGGAACGCGCGATAGGCCGGCGTGATGGGGAGAGTCAGGAACTCGATGCCGAGGTTCTTGGCCACCCGGCGGGCGTCGGCCTTGGTGCCGGCCGACGAGAACGGCGACGGCATCGACACGCCGACCACGCTGTCGCGCCCCAGCGCATCCACGGCGATGGCGGCGGTGAGGGCGGAGTCGATGCCGCCCGAGAGCCCGATCACGACCCGGCGGAAGCCGTTCTTGCGGACGTAGTCGTGGGTCCCGAGAACGAGCGCCGCGTACACCTCGGCGTCGGGGGGCAGACACGTCGTCGTCCGCGCCGGCAAGGGCGGGCATGGCCGCTCGGGCAGATCGGGGAGCCTGATCCGCCGAACCGGCGCGTCGGCGATCAGCTTCTCCTTCCGTCGCCGGGAGTCGTGGAGGCGGGCGCGGAAGACGGCCTCCAGGTCGAGGTCGGCCACCACCAGGTCCTCCTCGAAGGGGTGGCCGAGCGCGATCAGGTCGCCGAGCTCGTTGAAGACCATCGACTGGCCGTCGAACACCAACTCGTCCTGCCCCCCGACCAGGTTGGCGTAGGCCAGGCAGGCCACGTGGTCGGCGGCCCGGGTGGCCAGCATCTTCTCCCGGAAGTGGACCTTGCCGGCGTGGTACGGCGAGGAGGTGATGGTCAGGATCAGCTCGGCGCCGGCGAGGGTCTGGGCGGTGGCCGGCCCGGTCGGGTACCAGATGTCCTCGCAGATGTTCACGGCCATGACCGTTCCCGTCTCGCCCAGTTCGAACACCGGCGTTTCGGTTCCGGCCTGGAAGTAGCGGTTCTCGTCGAACACGCCGTAATTGGGGAGGTACTGCTTGTGATAGACGCCGGCCAGCGTCCGGTCGTGGATGATGGCGGCGGCGTTCATGATGTCGTCGCGCCGATCCACGAAGCCGACCACGACCGTCAGGCCGGCGCTGGCCCGAACGACATCGTCGAGCGCCCGCAGGTTGGCCTCGATGAAGGCCGGCTTGAACAGGAGGTCCTCGGGGGGATAGCCGGGCAGGGCCAGCTCGGGGAAGGCGACCACGTCCACCCCGAGCGACCGCGCGCGCTCGATGCCGTCGAGGACGCGACGGGTGTTGCCCTCCAGGTCCCCGACCGTCGCGTTGATCTGGCCGAGCCCGATCCGGAGTCGCCGCATGGGTGTGGTCTCAGCCGCGAGTATACACTGATGGTCTCCCCTTGACGAACGTCGGGGCCCCCGCCATCATGAGCCGCGATGGCGGACGTCCCCGTCGAGCGCCGCACGTATTTCCCGCCCCCCGCCCCCGACCCGGCCGAGAGCCGGCGCTGCCCGGTCTGCGGCCGGCAGACGATGATGCCGTGGTACCTGCGCCGGGAC
>DASYUM010000102.1:0-12177 GCA_036001225.1 Candidatus Methylomirabilota bacterium
GCAACCGCTCTTGCCTAACGAGGCCTGCAACCTCGGGTCGGTCAACGTCTCCAAGTTCGCCCTCGCCCAGCCCAACGGCGAGTGGGCGATCCACTGGGCGGAGCTGGAGCGGGTGGTGCGGCTGTCGGTCCGGTTCCTGGACGATGTCATCGAGGTCAATCCCTATCCGTTGCCGGTGATCGACGAGACGGTAAAGGCCAACCGGCGGATCGGGCTCGGTGTCATGGGCTGGGCGGACCTCCTCTTCCGGATGGGGATCCCCTACGACAGCCAGGCCGCCCTCGACCTCGGCGAGCGCCTCATGGCCTTTATCGAGGAGAAGGCCCACGACCAGTCGGCCAAGCTGGCCGAGGAACGCGGGCCCTTCCCCAACTGGTACCGCTCGATCTACAAGCACCAGCGCCCCCTGCGCAACTCCACCGTGACGACGATCGCGCCGACCGGCACCATCTCGATGATCGCCGGCTGCTCGTCGGGTATCGAGCCGGCCTTCGCCATCGCCTTCACCCACAAGGTGGGCGACCGGGTGCTGCCGTTCATCAACCACGTCTTCGAGCAGGTGGCCCGGGAGCGGGGCTTCTATTCGGAGCCGCTGATGGAGGAGATCGCCCGCCAGGGCCTGGTCCACGGGCTGGCCGGGGTCCCCGACGAGGTCCAGCGCGTGTTCGTGACCGCCCACGAAGTTCCCTTCGAGTGGCACGTCCGGCACCAGGCGGCCTTCCAGCGCTCGACCGACAACGGCGTGTCGAAGACCATCAACCTGCCGAACTCGGCGACGGTCGAAGACGTGGCGCGCGCCTACTTGGCGGCCTGGCAGCTCGGCTGCCTGGGGATCACGGTGTTCCGCGACGGATGCAAGGAGGGGGTGCTCCACGTCGGGACCAAGCTCGGCGAGCCGGCCAGCGCCGGGACCCCGGCATCCGGGGCGTCCCCCGCGGTCGTCAAACCTCGGCCGCGGAGCCTGGCCGGCCGGACCTATCGCGTCGAGACGCCGCTCGGGACGGCGTACGTGGTGGTCAACGAGAACGGCGACGCGGACCCGTTCGAGGTCTTCGTCTCGGTGGGCAAAGCGGGGTCGGACACCATGGCGGTAGCCGAGGCCATGGGCCGGTTGATCTCTCTGATCCTGCGCATGCCGTCCCCCTTCACCCCCAAGCGCCGGCTGGAGGAGATCATCGGGCAGCTCTCGGGGATCGGCGGCGGCCGGCCGCTCGGCTTCGGACCGCAGCGAGTGCTGTCGCTGCCCGATGGCATCGCCCGCGTCCTGGCCGAGCACGTGGGCCAGCCGGGCGGGGAGGCCGCGCCCGCGGCGGCGGTCCCGGCGGTGAAGGCGACCAAGGCGATCGCCGGCGACATCTGTCCGGAGTGTGGCCAGGCAACCTTCGTCTACGAGGAGGGCTGCAAGAAGTGCTATGGCTGCGGCTTCAACGAATGCTAGTCAATCGGAGGGGTGTCGGAACACCCCTCCGAGGCCTCCCCAGGAGAAAAGAGAGGCGCGGGCAAAGCCCGCGCTCGGAGCGGACCACCTGACGGTCGGCGGTACTGCAGATGGTCGGCGCCCCTCGTCTTCGGGCGGCGCCCATCCGCGGCCTGCGACCGCCCTCGGCCCGGCGGATTGACGGAGGGTCTGACCTCCGCTAACATCCGCCGCCGGATGAACCCGCGGATCCCGGCGAGCTACTCCGAGCTGGGCCGGTGGCTCCACAACTTCGCCACCTCCCATGGCAAGCGTGAGCATCTCGCCGTCGAAGTCGTCGTCGAGACCGACGAGGCGCGGGAGGGGCGGGCGTACGGGCTGCGGCTGATCCTGGAGGGTCGGATCTTTCCGCCACCGGGAGCGCCGCCGATCGAGCTTTCCTACCCAGAGGTCGCGGAGGGGCGGTCCCGCTTCGCGTGGTGTGAGGCGCTGGCCGAGCGCATCCGTGCCGAGGTCCGACGACTGGCCGGGGATCGGCGGGAGGTCCGCTCGGTCTGAGGACGGGGCGCCGGGACCCTACGGGGTCCAGCGCTCGCCGTCGCGGTGCAGGATCATGAAGCCGAGGACCGACATGAGGGCGAGCGCGGCCTCCGGCGTCTCGCCGCGCCGGTCGGACCTCCGGCGATCCGGCGTCACGCCGAGCCCGTCGCGGCGCCGCTCGCCGGCTCGCCGATCCAGGATGACGACGGTCCGGGGCGTGGCGGCTTCCTGGCGGGGCTTGAGGAACTCGTAGAGGGTGGCCTGGTCACGCCCGAGGATGATGAGCGTGTCGGCTCCCTCGCCGATCGGGTTCATTGGTGCGGCTATTCTATGCGGCGCCCCCATCGCCCACCAAATTTTCCGTTCACCGGCATGCTCCCCGGGGGGGCTCAGGTCACGTTGTAGGGTCATCGTGGTAACCCAGTGTCAACACAGGGGATCATGAGCGTTCTCCCCGGCGGAGACCACCCCACGGATCGGCCTGCCGGCGGCGGTGCCGCCCGGCCAGCGGGGACGTCCGACCGCTGGTACAGCGGGGGGGACGTCAACGCCACGTTCGGGCTGGTCGTGGACAACATGACCAACCTGGTCGTCCTGGCCGGTCTCCTGATCGGGGTCTTCCAGTTTCCCGCCGACCTCGTCCTCTACCGGATCGTGCCCGGCACCGCCATCGGCGTGCTGGTCGGCGACCTCGTCTACACCTGGCTCGCGCTCCGCCTCGCTCGGGAAACCGGGCGCGCCGACGTCACCGCCATGCCCTTCGGCATCGACACGCCGTCCATGTTCGGCATCACCTTCGGGGTCGTCGGCCCCGTGATGGTCCTGACCAAGGACCCCGTCCTGGCCTGGAAGGTCGGCATGGGGACCACGGTGGCCATGGGAGTCGCGAAGCTGATCCTGTCCTTCGCCGGCGAGTGGGTCCGCCGGACGGTGCCCCGGGCCGGGCTGCTGGGCTCCATCGCGGGGGTGGCGATTCTCCTCATCGCCTTCCTGCCCGCCCTCAAGGTCTTCGCTGATCCGCTGGTCGGCCTGGTCTCGCTCGGCCTCATCCTGGTCACGTTCGTGGGCGGGATCCCGCTTCCCGGCCGGGTCCCGGGCGCGCTGGCGGCGGTGGTAGCCGGCGGACTGGTCGCCGCCGCCGAGCGCGGACTCGGCATGGGCGGCCTGGCCCCGGCGCTCGCGCCGTCGAGTGAGTGGCGCCTGGCCATCCCGTGGCCCACTGTCGCCTGGCTCGATGCGCTGCCGGAGACCTGGAGCGCCCTCCCGGTGGCGCTCCCGTTCGCCCTGGCCACGATCATCGGGGGCATCGACAACACCGAGAGTGCGATCGCGGCCGGCGACCACTACCGAACCCGCGACATCCTGCTCACCGAGGCGATCGCCACCATCCTCGCCGGCGCCTGCGGCGGCGTCATCCAGAACACACCCTACATCGGTCACCCCGCCTACAAGGCCATGGGAGCGCGGGCCGCCTACACGCTGGCGACCGGGCTCGTCATCGGCCTCGGCGCGATGACCGGGGTGATCTCGCTCCTGGTGGGCGTCGTCCCCGAGGCAGCGGTGGCCCCCATCCTCATCTTCATCGGGCTGGAGATCACCGCACAGGCGTTCCTGGCGACGCCGCCCCGCCACGCGGCTGCGGTCGCCTTCGCCTTCGTGCCGGTGATCGCGGCCCTGCTGCTCATCGAACTGGGCAGCGTCCTCGGCAATCTCGGCCGCACCGCCCGCGACCTCAGTGGCGAGGTCGCCCGCACGGTGGAGACGATCCGGGTCCTCGGCAACGGCTTCATCCTGTCCGCTCTGCTCTGGGGGTCGGGCCTGGCCTTGATCGTGGACCGGCGGCTGCTGGCCGCGGCCAGTGTCTTCGCGATCGCCAGCCTGGCCACGCTGTGTGGGGTGATCCACTCGCCGCTCGAAACCGGCGGGCTCTTCTGGCCGGGGACCATCGCGTCTCGCTGGCCGGGCCTCCTGGCCGGGGGCTACGGGCTCCTGGCGGCGCTCCTGCTCGCGCTGGTGCCGGTGGCGGCGACCATGGCCGAGCCCGCGCGTGACGCGTGACGGTCGAGGGACGGCGTGACGGGGGCGGGCGCGCTTGACCGCTCCGCGCGTCCGGTGGTACATAGAAGACGGCTTTGTGAATCCACTCACGACCATCACGTCGTCATCTGGAGATCCACAGGAGGTTCCGATGAGCCGTCTTCGCAGCGTCGCCGGCCTCGCCGCTCTGGGAGCGATGCTGGCGGCCCTCGCCACCGTGGCCTGGGGCCAGGCCAAACCCGCGGCGCCGGCCGCCAAGTGGGAGCTGACCAAGGAGCAGAAGGCCCGGGTCGCCAAGCTCAAGAACCCGGTGCCGCCCGACCAGAAGACGGCGTCCGTGGAGCGCGGCAAGCAGCTCGCCATGACGAACTGCGTCCCCTGTCACGGTCAGAGCGGCAAGGGCGACGGTCCGGGCGCGGCCGCCCTCCCCAAGAAGCCGGCCGACTGGACATCGAAGGTCGTGCAGTCGGAGAGCGATGCGGCGCTGTTCGTGCGGATCACCGATGGGAACGCGCCGATGCCGCCGTGGGGCAGCCTGCCCGAAAAGGACCGGTGGGACCTCGTGAACTACGTGAAGAGCCTCGGCAAGAAAGCCTGAGCGGCGGAGCCGCCGTCGCCCGAAGCCGCCCCTCTCGGCCCCGCCGGGAGGGGCGGCGCGCTTTTCAGGGAAGGACGCGGGCGTGAGCGCCGAGGTGCGCTGTGCGGCCTGCGGACGTTCGGCCGCGGCCGACGCGGCGGGCTGGCGTTGCCCGTGCGGCGGCCCGTGGGCCCTGACGCCGGTGTCCGCGGCGATGGCCTGGGACGCGCTGGCCGGCCGCCCGGCATCACTCTGGCGGTACCGGGAGCAGCTCCCGGCGGGCGAACCCGTCGTCACGCTCGGCGAAGGCATGACGCCCCTGGTAGCCGCCCGCGCCGGCGGGCTCTGGTTCAAGGTGGAGGGCGCCAATCCTACCGGCTCCTTCAAGGACCGCGGGGCGGCCGTGCTCCTGACCGCCCTGGCGTCGGCGGGCGCGCGGGAGGTGGTCGAAGATTCCTCCGGAAACGCCGGCGCGGCGATCGCGGCGTACAGCGCGCGGGCGGGGGTACGAGCCACCATCTATGTCCCCGAGGCGACCTCGCCGGCGAAGGTCGCCCAGATCACCGCCTACGGCGCCCGGGTCGTCCGGGTTCCCGGAACGCGCGAGGCGGTGGCCGAAGCCGCCCAGGCAGCGCCCGGGATCTATGCCAGCCACTGCTGGAACCCGCTCTTCTTTCACGGCACCAAGACGCTGGCCTTCGAGCTGTGGGAGCAGCTCGACGGCCGCGCCCCCGATTGGCTGGTCGCGCCGGTCGGCCACGGGACGCTGCTACTGGGTCTCGCGCTCGGCTTCCGGGAGCTCGTGCGCGCGAGCGTCCTGCCGCGGCTCCCGCGCCTCTGTGCGGTACAGAGCGCGGGCTGCGCGCCGCTGGCCGGGCCGGCGCTGGGCCGGCCGGTCGGGGACGGCGCCACGCTCGCCGAGGGGATCCGCATCCGGACGCCGGTCCGGGCCGCCGAGATCGTGGCCGCGGTGCGCGAGTCGGGCGGGCGGTGGGAGATCGTGGACGACGGCGAGATCCGCGCGGCCCAGGCGCGCCTCGGCGCCGAGGGGTTCTACGTCGAGCCGACCGCCGCGGTGGCCCCGGCCGCTGCCTGGCGCCTCCTGGCCGGTGGTGGATTCGCCGACGGCGCGACCATCGTCGTGCCCCTCACCGGCCACGGCTTGAAGGCGAGCCAGGCAGGGGCTTGAACACCTCGAGCCGGCCATGAGCGACGAGCCGAGCGCGCTCCGCGACGTCCGAGACGCGCTGACCGGGATCACTCGGCGGCTCGACGAGCTGGCGGCCCGGGTGGCCGGGTTGACCCCGGCGGCGGCCCGGGCGCCGATCGGGGAGCCGCTCGACGAGCCGGCGCGCCGGCAGCTGGCCGAGATCGAGAGCCTGCTCGCCGTCGGCCCCGGCCTCGGTCGCGACGCCGCCCTGCTCCTGGCCGTGGATCGCGTCATCCACCGCGCCGCCGCCGACTGCGCCGCGCTGTTCCTTCCCACGGCGGACGGCGACCTCGAGGCGGCGGTGGAGCGAGGCTTGGGTCCTGGGGTGCCGCGGCTTGCGCTCGGCGAAGGCATCGTGGGGCGCGCGTTTCTCGGCGGCGAGACGATCGTGGGAACCCCGGCCCATCAGGTGCGGGATTGGCTGCTCGGCGAGCACGGGCTCGAGCAAGCGCTGGCGGTGCCGGTGCGGCTGCCGGATCAGCCGTCCCTCGGCGTCCTCTTCGCGGGCCGCCGGCGGCCGACGGCCTTCGACGCGGCCGCGCTGGAGACGCTGATTCTTCTCGCCGACCGCGTGGCGCTCGTGCTCGGCGGCGCCGGCGGCGCGGGCGCCGCCAGCGCGCCCGCCGCCTTCACGACCGACCTCGACCTCGACCGCACCACCGCGGCGGTGGCACGGACACTGGCCCTCCGGCTCGGCGTGGCGCACCTGGCGGTGCTCCTCCTCGCCGACGACGGGCTGCGGGTCGGGGCCGGCGTCGGCGTCGCGGCCGACGCCGCGGCTCCCACGCCGGAGGCCGAGCCGCTCGCCACCGTGCTGCGGACCGGGAACCCGTGGATCGGGATGCCTCCCGCCGACGAGGCGCTCGCCGGCTTCCTCGGCGCGCCACCGCGCCTGGTGGCGCCGCTCCTGGCCGGGGGGCGCCCGGTCGGGCTCGTGGTGGCCGGCAGCCCGGCGCCGGTGACGCCGGCAGCGATCGCGGCCTGGCTCGAGCCGGCGGCGGTGGCCATCCGAAACGCACGCCTTCACGCGGAGACGGTGGCGGCCCTGCGCCAGGCCCGGGAGATGGAGGCCGGCCCGGCGGCGCTGGCGTCCCCGGTCCGCGATCTCGGGGAGCTCCTGGCGGTGCTCCTGGCGCGCATCGGCCTGGTGCGCGAGCGCGTGGCCGATCCCGGACTGGCGGCCGACCTGGCGGTGGCCGAGGAGGCGGCCTGGCGCGCCGTGGAGACCATGCGGGCGGCCGTGGGCTTCGGCCCCGGCCGGCGAGGCGAGAGCCTGGCGCCGCTCGACGTGGGGGCGCTCGTCCGGTCCGTCGTCGAGGCGGCGCGCCGGCGGTGGGCCTCCCGGGGAGCGGTCGCGCCCGCGGTGGAGGTGGATCTGGAGCCGCTGCCGCCCGTGCGCGGGCACGCCGACGAGCTTCGCGACGCGCTGGACCATCTCCTCGAAAACGCGGCCGACGCGGTGGCGAGCGGTGGCGCCGTCACGGTGCGGGGCCGGTGGGACGGCGGCCGGCGGGTCGAGCTGCTGGTGCAGGACACCGGGAGCGGCATGGACGAGGCGGTGCGCCAACGCGCGCTCGAGCCCTTCTTCTCGACCAAGGGCGCCGGGCGGCTCGGGCTCGGATTGCCGGTCGTCCAGGCCATCCTGACCCGCCATGGCGGGACACTCGAGCTTCGAAGCGCGCCGGGACAGGGCACGACCGTGCGCCTCCTCGTCCCCACCGCGACCGGGGTGCGTTCGGGGCCGGCCCCTGCCGGTGGCTCGACGGCGCGGGTGCTGGTCATCGAGGACGAGCCGGCGGTGCGGGAGGCGGTCGTCGGGCTGCTTCGCCAGCGCGGCTACCTCGCACTGGCCGCCGCCGACGGCGCCGAGGGGCTCGCGATGATCGAGCGGGAGGCCGTGGACGTCGTGTTCACCGACCTCGCGGTGGCGGCCGTCTCGGGCTTCGACGTCGCGCGCGCCGTGAAGCGGCTGCGACCGGGGACCCCGGTCGTCCTCATCACGGGCTGGCCGGGACGCCTGGACCGGGAGGAGGTAGCGGCCAGCGGCATCGACCGCGTGATCGAGAAGCCGGTCGGCGCCGCCGAGGTGTTCGCCGCGCTGGAATCGGCGCTCGGCGCGCGCCGGGAGAAGCCGGCCTGACCGTCCGACTGGCGGCGATCGACCTCGGTAGCAACACGATCCGCCTGCTGGTGGCCGACGCCGACGAGGAGAGCGGGCTTCACCCCGTCCACGGCGAGCAGGTGGTGGCCCGGCTCGGCGAGGGACTCCATCGCACGGGCGTCCTCCGGCCCGACGCGATGGCTCGGGCGCTGGCGGCGGTGGAGGCATACCGGGATCGGGCCCGTGGATTCGGCGCCGAACGACTGCTCGTCGTCGCCACCGCCGCCGTGCGCGAGGCCGGAAATCGGGAGGAGTTCGTGGGCCGCCTCGCCGACGAGCTCGGTCTCGTGGTTCGGGTGGTCAGCGGCGACGAGGAGGCGCGGCTCGCGCTCCTCGGCGTCGCCGCGGGGCTTCCGCCGGAGACCGCGCGGGACCGGTCGTCGTACGCGGTCCTGGACGTCGGAGGCGGCAGCACCGAGCTGATTGTGGCCCGGGGCGCCCGCTACCTCGCCGCCGTCAGCGTGCGTCTCGGCGTGGTGCCGCTGGTCGAGCGCTTCCTGCACGCCGACCCGGTGGACTGGGCGGAGTATGCGGCCTGCGCCGACCATGTCTCCGCGCGGCTGGCGGCCGAAGCATGGTCCGAGCTGCGCCCGCTTGCACCCCGGCTCCTGGTGGGCACCGCGGGCACGATCACGACGCTGGCCGCGCTCGACCTGGGACTGGCCAGCTACGCCCCGTCGCGGGTTCAAGGCCATCGGCTGACGGGGGAGGCGATCCGGCGGCTCCTCTCCCGGCTGGGGGCGCTGCACGTCGCCGAGCGGGCGCGCCTCCCCTGTCTGGAGCCGGGCCGCGCCGACCTCATCATCCCCGGGATCGCGGTCGTGCTCGCGGTGCTCGCCGGCCTCGGCCTCGATGAGCTGACGGTCTCCGACAGTGGGCTGCGCGAGGGGATCCTGTTGGACGCCGTCGGCTGGACTCCGCCAGCCGACTGATGGTCGTCGTCGAACGCACCGTCGGGGCCTCAGGCCTGGCCGGGCGGGCGGTACAATACTTGCTACAAACCGGCGCCCGCCAGTCGCCGCGCCCGGTGCAGGCCTGCCGTGCGGGGCGTGAGCGCGCCGGCCAGTGAGGCGTCATGGCGAGGATGAAGTCCCGCACCGCTCGCTCCCGCCGGAGACGGGGCGAGAAGCCACTGGCGAGGGCCCCCGAGGCCTCGGCGGCGGCGAGGGCCGTGAGCCGGCTCCGCGGCATCGATCTGCCCGCGCGCCTGCAGGCCGTGCTCAGCGCCGCCGAAGCAGTGATCACCGAGACCCGGCGCGTGATCCAGGTCGTGCGCCGGGACATGACTCGGCAGCGCGCGGCCACGCGTCTGGTGCTGACGGGGCGACCTTCCGGGCGCCGGCGGCGCGGCCGCGCCCCCCGGCGGCGGCGTACTCGTAAGTAGAATCCCTGACCCCGGGCGCAGCATTACAGTGTCCCATCGAAAGACGTCAGGGAATCGATCAAATCTCCTTCCGACCGCTTGCGGCACCCGCCTTGCACCTGTCCACCGGGCATGGCGCGTCCTAGACGAAAGACGCGGCAAAACGATCTGCCCTCGGCGCTCCGCAGCCTCGAGCGGGCGCTCAGGCGCCTACGGCGGGAGGTCGAGCGGCTCCGTGAGCTGCGGCCACATCGGCGCGCGCGCCGTCGGCGCGGGCGGCGGGCGCCGAAGGAGCGACGCCCGTCCCCGGCAGGACGTCACCGGTTCGGGTTCGTCCCACATGGGAATGGGACGATCCCCGCCCTGCTCCCGCTCTGCTGACCGGCGGCGGCGCCGCGCGCCGCAGCTCCCGCCCGTTGCCTCCCCCCGTCGTGCCTGCTAGACTGAGCGTCGCACCACCGTCTCACCCCAGTCACAGGAGAGCACGTGCTCCGGAGCGCGCTCCTCCAGCTCGCGACCAAGCCCGCCATCGGACGGGCGATGGACCGCCTGCCGTTCTCCAAACGTCTCGTCCGCCGATTCGTCGCGGGGGAGCGGGTCGAGGACGCGCTGGCCGTGCTCGCCCGGCTCGACGCCGCCGGCTACCACTCGGCCGTGACCTATCTCGGGGAGAACGTCACCACCCCCAAGGCGGCCCGGGCCGCTGCCGACATCTACTGCACGCTGCTCGACGAGATCCACCGCCGGCGACTCCGCACCACGCCGTCGCTCAAGCTGACCCACCTCGGCCTCGACCTCGGCGAGGCGATCGCCCTCGAGAACGTCGAGCGCGTCCTGGATCGGGCCGGTGGCACCTGGATCTGGTTCGACATGGAGGGGAGCGCCTACACCGAGCGCACGCTGGCGTTCTACCGGCGGATACGCCAGCGCTGGTCGAACGTGGCCTGTGTCGTCCAGGCCTACCTCTACCGGACCGAGGCCGACGTCAGGGCGCTGCTCGCGGGCCCGGGCCACCCCCTCCGCGTCCGACTTTGCAAGGGCGCCTACCGGGAGCCGCCCACCCTCGCGTTCCCGGGCAAGCCCGACGTGGACCGCAACTACGCGCGGCTGGCCGGCCTGCTCCTCTCCCCAGCTGCCCAACGGGCCCAGGCGTACCCCGGGTTCGCGACGCACGACGAGCGGTTGATCCGGGTGCTGCTCGACAAAACGCGCGAGCTGAGCGTCGCCCCCGACCGTTTCGAGTTCCAGATGCTGTACGGGATCCGGCCCGACCTGCACGCGGTCGTGCGCGACGCCGGCGCCCGGCTGCGGGTGCTGGTCCCCTTCGGTGAGGACTGGTACGGCTACTTCGTGCGCCGCCTCGCCGAGCGGCCGGCCAACCTCCTCTTCCTCGTGCGCAACCTCGTCCGCCGGTGACGGGCCGGGCATGGAGCTGACGCGGGAAGAGCGGGCCTGGCTCGACGGCGGCAGCGGCGAAGCCACGCGCCTCGCGCTCGACCTCGTAGTCCGGGTGGGGCGCCTGTTCGGCGCCGAGCGGCTGCTCCCGATCACCCAGGCCCACGTCGACGCCTGCCTCTACACCAACGACGCCGGGCTCGAGTTCGCCGAGCGGCTGGCCGCCCTCGAGGCGCGGGTGCGGGTGCCGACGACACTCAACGTGACCGCCCGCGACATCCGGCGCTGGGAAGCGTTCCGCGTCCCGCCGGCGTGGGCCGAGAAGAGCCGCCGGCTGGAAGCGGCCTACCAGGCGCTCGGCTGCCTGCCGACCTGGACCTGCGCGCCCTACGAGCACGGGCTGGTCCCCCGCTTCGGCGAGCAGGTGGCGTGGGGGGAATCGAACGCCGTCGCCTACGTCAACACCGTGATCGGCGCCCGGACGAACCGCTACGCCGATTTCCTCGACGTGGCCTGCGCGATCACCGGCCGGGCGCCCGCCTTCGGCCTTCACCTCGACCGGCCCCGGCGCGGCCAGGTGCTGGTCGAGTTGGACGAGATTCCGGCCGCCCTCCGCGCCCACCCGAGCCTCTACCCCGTCCTCGGCTACCACCTCGGCTCGCTGATCGGCGAGCGGGTGCCGGTGGTGGACGGCCTCCCGGCCACGGTCCGGGCGGTCGACGTCAAGGCGTTCTGCGCGGCGGCCGCGACGTCGGGCGCCCTCGCCCTGGCCCACCTGGTCGGGATCACGCCGGAAGCGCCGACGCGGGAGGCGGCCTTCCAGGGTGACCGTGCCGAGGAGACCGTGGGGGTGACGCTGGCCGAGCTGCGCGCGGCACGCGAGCGGCTGTCGCAGGCCGCCGTGGACGGAGCCGACTTCGTCAAGCTCGGCTGCCCCCACCTCTCTCTCGGCGAGGCAGTGGAGGTGGCCGAGCGGTGCCAGGGGCGGCGGGTGCGGCGCGACGTGGAGGTCTGGGTCTCGACCAGCCGCGCCGTCGCTCACCGGCTGGCCGAGTCGGGCCACCTGGCGGCGCTGGAAGCGGCCGGGGTTCGCTTGCTCACCGACACCTGCGCCATGACCACCCGCATCGACGCCTGGGGCTTCTCGCACATGCTGACCAACTCCGGGAAGCAGGCCCACTACGCCGCCGCCAGCGGTCTCGAGGTGACCCTGGCCTCGCTCGACGACTGCGTGGCCTACGCGCTGGGAGACGGGATGGGGGAGGGGGAGGCCGCGCTGTGGGGGAACTGAACGCGGGCGAGACCGAGCGGTGGGCGGCGGCGCCGGTCATCGCCGGCCGCGCCGAAGGGCCGGCGCTGGTCTCGACCGAGGCCCTGTCCTTCTGGGGGGACGTGGATCCCGCCACCGGCCGCGTGACCAATCCGCGTCACGTCCTCTTTGGGGAGCGGCTGGCCGGCCGCGTCCTCGTGCTGCCCA
>DASYUM010000103.1:0-1859 GCA_036001225.1 Candidatus Methylomirabilota bacterium
GAGCGCACCCCCGACGAGGAAGCGCGTGAGCCAACGGCGGGGCCGACCCTTCATGATCTCCACTCCGAGCTGCTCGGCATGTCACCGACCCCGCGACGCGAGGCCGGATTCGATCACTCTAGCACCCCGGGCTGCGGTAGGATACTCTCGATCGGGCCCGGATCTCTCCAGGCGCCGGCCCGAATGGAGGCGTCCATGTGGGAAGGCCGCGTCGTCTCGATCCAGATCGCCCCGGAAGCCGCGGCCCCCATGGTGGGGCTCGACCAGGTGGAGGCCGTCGCCGGCAAGGGCCTGGCAGGGGATCGCTACTTCCATCGGGCGGGGACCTACTCCGAGCGCCCCGGCTCGGGCCGGCAGGTGACGCTCATCGAGGTCGAGGCGATCGAGGCGCTCGCGCGGGAGGCCGGGATCGAGCTGCCGTCGGCCGCCAGCCGGCGTAACCTCACGACCCGCGGCGTGCCGCTCAATCACCTGATCGGCCGGCGCTTCCGCATCGGGGACGTCGTCCTCGAGGCGTCGCGTCTCTGCGAACCCTGCCAGCACCTCGAGGGCCTCACCCGGCCGGGCGTCCTCAAGGCCCTCGTCCATCGCGGAGGCCTGCGCGCCGACATCGTCGTCGGCGGGACCATCCGGGTCGGCGACCCGATCCGTCCCGAGCCCGCCTGAGGCCGGCGCCGGCCCGTCGGGTTCTCCGAAGACCCGGGGGGACGGCGTGAAGACAACGGCGGCCCGTCTCGCCCTCGCGGCGCTCCTGCTCGTCCTGGCGGTGGCCGCGGGTCTGACCTGGGTCCTCCGGCTCGTGACCGTCGAGGGTCACACGGGCTACTTCGGACCCGCCTTCTCCCTCGACGGCCGCTTCGTCTACGCCATCGTGCGCGAGACGACGGGCCTCACGTGGGGGGCGTCTATGGTGACCCCCGGGCGGCTATCGAGGGCGATCAGAAGAGGGCGATGGGGTTGACCGGTGAGCCGGTCACGTTGCGGAGGCGGAGCGGCGCGATGGTCAGGAGGAACTCCCAGCGATTCCGCTCGGCGCAGGCCCGGGCGGCGTCCTCCAGGTTCATGTTGTCGATGAGCCAGAGCCCGAGTCCGACCAGGGCCCCGATGTGGAAGGGGTGGCCCATCGCCGGGTAGGGGGTGGGCGTCACGTCGTTGTGGGTGTCGCTTCCCCACATGGCGACCCCGCGCGCGCGGAGCCACGGCAGCAACGCCGGATGGGGGCCCGGCGAGCCGGCCTGCGTCGGGTTGGCCGGGCCCTCGGCGAGGCGGCGCGCGTAGTGGCCGGTGCGGACCAGCAAGACGTCGCCCGGCTCGACCTGGACGCTCCCCGCGCGCTCGGCGGCCTCGAGGTCCTCGGGACGCACTCCCTCGCCCCGCTCCAGCCAGGGAACGCCCCGGGCGCGGGCGACGTCGAGGAGGACCCCCCGGCTCACGACGCCGTCGTGCAACAGCTCGACGGACTCCACCGTCGCGCCTTCGCGGGCGGTGACGAGGTTACAGGACCGGCCGTTGTAGATCTGGCCCTCCCAGAAGAAGTGGGCCGGCGTGTCCACGTGGGTCACGGTGTAGCCGTGGAAGACCATGCCGATGAACTCGCCGGCGCCGCGGCGCTGCAGCAGTCGCTCGGGGCTCGCGGTGTCCCGGCCCTCGCCGCTGTCGACCATGAAGCGCATCACCTGGAATGTCGTGTCGGCCGTGATGTCGGTGACGATGGGCCGAGCACAGGTGACGGGGATCCCGTCCTGGACGAGGCGCGCCGCCGCCAGCCGCTTGGCCGGCGTGATCAGGTTCAGGGTGCCCAGCTCGTCCTCCGTCCCCCAGCGTCCCCAGTTGGACAGCGTCTTGAGGTAGCCGATCAC
>DASYUM010000104.1:0-9288 GCA_036001225.1 Candidatus Methylomirabilota bacterium
CGCGCACCTCGGACGGCGGGGCCCCAGCCCCGCGACGTCCTGCGGCGCGATCTTTGGGTTCGCGCACCTCGGACGGCGGGGCCCCAGCCCCGCGACGTCCTGCGGCGCGATCTTTGGGTTCGCGCACCTCGGACGGCGGGGCCCCAGCCCCGCGACGTCCTGCGGCGCGCCATTGGGGGGCATCGGGGGGGTCTTCGGAGACCCCCCCGAAGAACTAGCCGTGGTCGAGGCGACGGCCGGAGCGGTCGCGGGGATCGGGGTCGAGCCCCAGGTAGCGCTTGCGCACCTGGTCCCACAGGGCCAGCCGCGACCAGTCGGGCGCGGCGCGAAACTGCTGCTCGTCGGTCAGGAACGGGTTGGGGAACAGGACGGTGATCTGCTGCTCGCCCTTTCCGTTGAAGAGGCGCAGCCCCCAGCTGTCCGGCGTGCCGTCGCGGTTGATGCGGCGATAGAGCTCGGCCCGGCTCGTCCGCCGGTGGGCGGCCAGCTCCGGCGGCGTCGGGTTGCCCGGCTCGCCCCGATGCTCGCCGATGCAGAGGTGAAAGTGCAGGTGGCCGAAGTCCACGGTCAGGTAGCCATCCTGCATCCCGATCCGCCGGGGCGCCTGGCGCGCGCCGATCTCCCACGCGGCCCCCTGGATGATCGGGCCGAAGGTGATGCTCGGCCAGTGATTCCGGAAGAGGTCGGTGAGGAGCGCTTCCAGGAAGGCCGGGCTGGCGTCGAGGTCCCAGACCTCCCGCATCCCCTCGCCCGGCTCCTCGGTCACCCGCGGCGTCACGGCGGCGGACCGTCGCGTCGGGCGGTGACCCACCACTCCAGGCCCTGGCGACCCGGGGCGGAGGTCTGCGGCACGTAAGTCTCGACGAAGCCGAACGCGGGACTGAACAGCCGGCGGACCTCCGCTTCGGTCGTCGGGAACGGGGGCCCGCCCGAGCCCTCGCGCACGGGGAAGAAGCACGCCAGGAGCCAGCCGCCCGGCGTCAAGAGATCGCGCACGAGCCGAACGTACTCGGGCCGGCGCCCGGGGTCGATGGCGCAGAAGCACGTGTACTCCCAGAGCCCGTCGAAGAAGCCCCGATACTCGGCGGCGAGGTCGAAGACGTCGCGCTGCTCGAAGGCGATGTCGAGCCCGTCCCGGGCGGCGAGGGCGCGGGCCTCCGCGATGGCGGGCGCCGCGAAGTCGAACCCCCAGACGCGGTAGCCGAGCCGGGTGAACAGGCGGGCGTCGTGGCCGCGGCCGCAGCCGGGAACGGCGACGCGCCCCCGCGACGGCGGCGTGCGGGCCAGGTACTCCACCAGCGGCGGCGTCGGCCGGCCGAGCTCCCAGCGGTCACTCTGGCGGGCGTAGAGGCCCTCCCAGAACGCGGGCTCGCTGACGTCGGGCGCGGGCTGCGGTCCGATCATTGTGCGTTCGCGACCTGAAGCGCAGTCGCGATCCGTGCGAGGGCACCGGGCCGAGGCCCGAGCAGCCCTAGGACGCAGGGTAAGGCGCGCCGCAGGACGTCGCGGGGCTGGGGGGCGCGACGAGGCGCGCGAACCCGAGGAGGCGCGCCGAGGCGTATGCCGCGCGCGCGAGCCACCGGACGTCGCGGGGCTGGGGCCCCGCCGTCCGGGGCGAGCCCCCCAAAGGTGAGGCGCGCCGACGACCGAGGACGCCGGGATGCGACGGGCATCGGCCCGGGCCGGCTCATCGTCGCAGGAGCGGACGCAGGTGCAGCCACACCCGCTCGGCGATGACCCGGTGGCCGGCGGCGTTCGGATGGAGGCCGTCGGCCAGGTTCAGGCCCGGATCGGCCGCGACGCCGTCGAGGAGGAACGGCATCAGCGGCACCCGGCCCCGGCGAGCCACGTCGGCGAACACGGCCGCGAAGGCGCCGGCGCGCTCGGCGCCGTAGTTGGGCGGCAGCCGCATGCCGGCCAGCAGCACGCGGACTCCGGCGTCTTGCAAGCGGCGGACGATCGCGTCGAGGTTGGCCCGCGTCTCGCCCGGCTCCTGCCCACGCAAGCCGTCGTTGGCGCCGAGCGCCACCACGGCGATCTCGGGCCGGGCCCGGAGGACCCAGTCCACGCGCCGCAGCCCGCCGGCCGAGGTGTCGCCGCTCACCCCCGCGTTGACGACCCGGTAGGGATAGCCCTCGCGCCGGATCCGCGTCTCGATCAGCGCGGGCCACGCCTCGTCCGGCGTCACGCCGAAGCCGGCGGTCAAGCTGTCGCCGAGCGCCACGATGACGCGTTCGTCGGCGGCGCCCCCCGGGAGCGCCGCCGCCAGTGCGAGCGCGCAGAGCCCCACGAGCCACCACATACGGCAAGTGTAATATGGCCGAGATGGCGATGATCGAGGTCCGCGACCTGGTGATGCGCCTGCGGGGCGGGGGCGGGCCGGTGACGATTCTCGACGGCCTCAGCCTCCAGGTGCCGGCGCGGCAGTTCCTGGCCGTCACCGGTCCCTCGGGGAGCGGCAAGTCCACGCTCCTCGGCCTCATCGCCGGGCTGGACCGGCCGACGGCGGGGTCGATCCGGGTCGATGGCCGCGACCTCGGTCAGCTCGACGAGGACGCCCTGGCGCGGCTCCGGCGAGACACGATCGGCTACGTCTTCCAGTCGTTCCACCTGATCCCGACGCTGACCGCGCTCGAGAACGTCGTGGTGCCGCTGGAGCTGGCCGGCGCCGCCGACCCGCTGGCGCGGGCGACCGCGCTGCTCGGCGAGGTCGGGCTGGCCGGCCGCGTCCACCACTACCCGGCCCAGCTCTCGGGGGGCGAGCAGCAGCGAGTCGCCCTCGCCCGCGCCTTCGCCAACGGGCCGCGGCTGCTGCTCGCCGACGAGCCGACGGGCAACCTCGACTCGACCACCGGGGCCGGGATCATCGACCTCCTCGTCGGCTGGCATCGCGAGCGCGGCAGCACGCTCGTCCTGGTGACCCACGATCCCGCCCTGGCCCGCCACGCCGACCGCACGGTCGAGCTGCGCGATGGGCGGATCGTCGCCGATCGGCTGAACGGCCACGGGCGCCCCTGATGCGCTTCCCCCTCCGGATGGCCTGGCGGGAGACGCGCGGGGCGTGGCGACACGTGGTGGTCGCCTTCGGCTGCATCGCGGTCGGCGTCGCCGCCCTGGTCGGGGTGGCGAGCTTCGCCGCCAGCCTCGACCGCACCCTCGGCCGCGAGGCGAAGGCGCTCCTCGGCGGCGACCTCGAGCTGCGCTCGGCCCGGCCGCTCGATGCCCGCGCCCGGGCCGCCCTCGCCCGCCTGGCCGGGACGGGCGCGACGGTGACCGAGGTCCGCGAGCTGGTCGGGATGGCCCGCGTCCCGGAGCGCGGCGGCACGCTGCTGGTCGAGCTGAAGGCGGTCGAGGCCGGCTACCCGCTGTACGGCCGGCTGGACACCGAGCCGCCCGGCCCGCTCGGCGAGCTGCTCGGCGAGGACGGCGCGCTCGTGCAGGAGGCGCTGCTCACCCGGCTGGGGCTGGCGGTCGGTGATCCCGTGTGGATCGGCGCCGGTCGGTTCCGCATCGCCGGCGTCATCCGCAAGGAGCCCGATCGCTCGGCCGGGCTCTTCACCCTGGGGCCGCGGGTCCTCATCGGGGCCGGCGCCCTCGACCGGACCGCCCTCGTCCAGTTCGGCAGCCGGGTGCGCCACCGCGCGCTCGTCCGCCTGCCGGAGGCGCTCGACGCCCGCGCGACCCGCGCGACGCTGCTGCGGGAGCTGCCCGACCCCGGCCTCCGCATCAGCGCCTTCGACGACGCCGAGCCCGGCCTCCGCCGCTTCTTCGCCCAGCTCACGACCTACCTCGGCCTCGTCGGCCTGGTGAGCCTGCTCGTGGGGGGGATCGGCGTCGCCGCCAGCGCCCGCACCTTCGTCGAGCGCAAGCGCTTCACCATCGCGCTCCTGAAGTGCCTGGGCGCCGACTCCCGCCAGCTGTGGACGACCTACGTCACCCAGGCCGTCTGCCTGGGGCTGGCCGGCAGCGTGGCCGGCGCGGCCCTCGGCCTGGCCGTCCAGGCGCTCCTGGTGCCGCTCGTCGGCGGCTTCGTCCCCTTCGCCATCGAGGCGCGCCTCGAGCCGGCGGCGATCGCACGCGGCCTCGCCATGGGGCTCCTGACGACGCTCTTGTGTGTCCTGTGGCCGCTCCGCCGGCTCCGCGCGGTCTCCCCCGCGCTGATCCTCCGCGAGCCGGTGGAGCCGACGCCGGCGCCGGGGCCCCGGCCCTGGCGGACCGCGCTGATGGTCGGGCTCGGGCTGGCCGCGCTCGCCGTGTGGCAGGCCGGCTCGCCCAAGGTCGGCGCGATCTTCGTCGGCGCGGCGGTCGCGGCCCTCGGCCTGCTGGCCGGGACGGCGCGCGGCCTCACGCGGCTCGCCCGGCGGCTGCCGCGGCTCCCCTGGCTCGCCTGGCGGCACGGGCTCGCGAGCCTCTACCGGCCCGGCGGGCAGACGACGGGGATCGTGGTCGCCCTCGGCGTCGGGGTGATGCTGGTGGTCACGGTGGCGCTCCTCGAGCGCAGCCTCAGCGCCTACCTCGACCTCGAGCGGCGGCGGGAGACGCCGTCCTTCTTCTTCGTGGACATCCAGCCCGACCAGACGGAGGCCTTCGTCCGCACCGTGAGCGGGGTCGGCGGCGACAGCCACCCCGTGCTGACCCCGGTGGTCCGCGCCCGCCTCGCCGCCATCAACGGCCAGCCCGTCGGACGCGAGCGGACCGAGGGCCGCGAGGACGCCTGGCGCTTCACCCGCGAGTACGTGCTCACGGTGGCGGCGGCGCCGCCGGCCGCCACCGTGCTCACCCGGGGTCGCTGGTGGACCGCGGCCGAGACCACCGCCCGGCCGCGCATCTCGGTCGAGGAAGAGGCGGCGCGGAGCTTCGGGGTGGACGTGGGCGGCAGCTTGACCTTCGACGTGCAGGGGGTGCCGGTGGAGGCCGAGGTAATGAGCCTGCGCCGGGTGGACTGGCACGCGCTCACCGCCAACTTCTTCGTGATCTTCTCGCCGGGCGCGCTCGAGGGGGCGCCTTCGACCTACCTGGCGACCGCCCGCGTGCCGCGGCAGGCCGAGGCCGCGCTCCAGGACGCCGTGGTGGCAGCCTTTCCCAACGTCACCGCGGTCCCGGTCCGCGACGTCCTCGAGCGCGTCGGCGCGGTCATGGACCAGATCGGGGCGGCGGTGCGGCTGATCGCGGCCTTCGTGATCGGCGCCGGCGTGGTCGTGATGGCGGGCGCGCTGGTCGCCAGCCGCTACCAGCGGCTCTACGAGTCGGCCCTGCTGCGGACCCTCGGCGCCTCCCGGACCGGCGTGGCGCGGGCCTTCGCCGTCGAGTATGCCTGCCTCGGCGCGGCCGCCGGCCTCACCGGGAGCCCGCTCGCCGCGCTCCTCGGCTGGATCGTCCTCCGCTTCGTCCTCGAGGTGCCGTGGACGTTCGAGCCGGCCCTGCTCCTGCTCGGCGTCGTGCTGCCCACGATGCTCGCGCTGGCGGTGGGGTTCGGGGCGACGTTCCGGCTGCTGGGCCAGAGGCCGCTGCCGCTACTGCGGCGGGAGTGAGGGCTACGCGCGAGGCTCGGCGACCAGACCGGCGTCGGTGGGCGGCGTCGGCCGGGGCAGCGGCTGGACGGGATAGCCGAGGTCGCGCCAGGCGTAGAAGCCGCCGGCCAGCGGGCGGACGCGGTGCACGCCGCGCCGCCGGAGGATCAGCGCCACCCGGGCGCTGGACGCCTCGTTGGGTCAGGTGCAGTAGAGGACGATCTCCCGGTCGCGCGGGATCTCGCGGTGGCGGGCCTCCAGCTCTTCGGTCGTCAGGTGGAGGGCGCCGGGGATCACGCTGGGCTCCGCCTCGAAGTCGAGCGAGTGACGGAGGTCCACCACCACGATCGGCTCACCACCGTCGAGCCTGGCCTTCAGCTCCTCGGGGCTGATGCGGGCGATCCGCAGCCGGCGCAGAAAGCGCTGTCGCGCGACCCACTTCCAGGCGACGTAGGCGGCCAGGGCGGCCGCCGCCAGCACCAGCGCCCCGCCGCCCAGCCGAGCGACGACGGCGGCCACTTCCTCGAGCTGATCGCTGAAGACGAACCCGAGCCCGATGAACAGACCCGCCCACAGCGCGCCGCCGAGCCCGGTGAACCAGAGGAAGCGCGGGAGCCCCATCCCGATGATGCCGGCCAGCGGCGGGGCGGCCGTGCTGAACCCGGGCACGAACTTGGCGACGAGGAGCGAGCGGGCGCCGTGCCGGGCGAAGGTGTCCTCGGTCCGGCGGACGCAGGAGTCGGGCTCGAGCGCGATGCGGCAGAGCAGGCTGAGGACGCGGGCGCCGCGGAAGCGGCCGACCAGGTACCAGGCCGTGTCGCTGGCCAGCGATGCCAGCGTCGCGAGGGCCAAGATGAATCCGAAGGTCAGCTGGCCCGTGCCGGCCAGCGCTCCGGCGGCGAGCAGGACCGGGACGGCCGGGATGGGCAGGCCGAGCTGCTCGGCCAGGACCCAGCCGAACACGACGGCGTAGCCGTGCCGGATCAGGAATTCGATCGATTCGCTCATGCGGGTTGAGGCCTCACCCAATAGATGCGCGCAGGCCGGCGACGGGTTCACGCGCTCGCCAGGCGACGAGTCTCCCCGCCCCGGCCGGCACAGGGTATCATGGCCGCGATGATCGTCGTCCACGTCACGGCTACCAACGCCGCTGACTACTTCACCCGGCGGGAGCCCCATCGGGCCGCGCACATCGAGCGGCTGGTCGGCCTGCGGGACCAGGGCCGGGTCATTGGAGGCGGGCCCGCGCCCGACGGCCGGACTGCCGAGTTGTTCTATCGGCTCCGGCAGCCGGGCGACCTGAAACTCCTCGTCGAGGAAGATCCCTATTTCACCGGGGGCGCCTGGACCGCCTACACGTCGCGGAGCTTCGCTCAGTTCGTCGAGCCGTGGGGCGCCGTCCCGGTCGTCCTCGACGGCTCCCGGCGGGCGACGATCGTCGAAGGCCCCGCCATCGACTCCGACCTGGCTCAGCTCGCCCTCGTGGAACTGCGGGGCGCCGGCCGGCTCCGCTTCGGCGGATCCTTCGACGGTCAGGCGACGCTGGCCGTCCTCGGCTCGGCCGACGCCGCCGAGGCCACCGGCTGGCTGGCGGCGACCGGGCTCTGGGCGCTGGCGGCGCTGACGGCTCGCCCGTGGCTCCACGTCCTCTGAGGCCCGGGCCCGGGAGCGCGCCATGACGCCGATCGAGCGGGTGCGGGCGGCAATCCGGGGTGAGCCCGTGGACCGGCCGCCGTTCAGCCTCTGGTATCACTTCGGGCTCCAGCACGCCCCGGCCGAGCGCACGGCCCAGGCGCACCTGGAGTTCTTCGACGCCTACCACCTCGACTGGCTCAAGGCGATGAACGATTACTCCTACCCGATGCCGGCCGGCGTGGAGACCCTCCGCGAGGCGCGCGACCTCGCCCGGTTGACGCCGTTCGACGTCACGCAGGGCCAGCCGGGCGAGCAGCTCAAGGTGGTCGCGATCCTGGCCCGCGCCCTCCGCGGCCGCGCGCTCGTGGTGGACACGGTCTTCAACGCCTGGAACACGCTCCGCCGCAACGTGGTGAAGGACGCGATGGACGGGCTGATGCGCGAGCACCCGAAGGAGCTGGAGGCCGCGCTCGGCGTCGTCAACGACAACCTCACCCGCTACGCGGCGGCCAGCCTCGAGCGCGGCGCGGCCGGCATCTTCCTCTCGGTGCCAGCCACCGCCGAGTCGGTGACGGCCGAGCAGTACGCCCGCTTCATGCGCCCCTTCGACCTCGCCCTGCTGGAGGCGATCCGGGGCCGGGCCGAGTGCCTCATCCTCCACGCCCACGGCGGACGGTTGTACTTCGACGAGGTCCTGAGCTACCCGGTCGATGCGATCTCGTGGGGCGACCGCGCCGGGGGGCCGTCACTGGCCGAGGCGCGCCGCCGGACCGCGCTCGCCCTGGTCGGCGGCATCGACCACACGACCTTCCCCGACGTCTCAGCCGCCGCCATCCGCGACCAGGTCCGCATCGCGGTCGCCGCCGCCGGGCGGGAGAAGCTTCTCCTGGCGCCGGGCTGCGCGGTGCCGACCTACAGCTTCCCCGAGCTGATCCGCGTCGCCCGCGACGCCGCCGCCAAGGCCGGCTGAGAGCCCGTGAAGGAATCGCCCCTTCCGTGTGAGCAAGGAGACACGCGGAGGGGGGTCCGGGGGAGGAGCACGTAGCTCCCCCCCCGACCCGACTGAGCCGCCGCCGCCCGCATGTTCTCCGACGGGGCCGGTCCCGGGCTGGGCGTGGCCTGCGCGCTCGCCTCCGCCCTGATCTGGACCCTCATCGGCGGCGTCGCCCGCGCCCTGGCTCCGTACTTCAACGCGCTCACCGTCAACATGCTGCGCTCGGCGCTCGGCGGCGCGCTGCTCGCGCTGGTCATGCTGATCGGGGGCGAGGTATCGTCGCTGGCGCTCGTCTCGGGACCGGCGTGGATCGCCCTCGGCGTCTCGGTGCTGACCGCGTTCGCCGTCGGCGACACCGCGTTCTTCGAAAGCACCAAGACGATCGGGCTCGCCCGCGCCATGACCGTCTCCATGATCTACCCCCTGATCGCCAGCGCCCTCGGGGTGTGGCTGCTCGGCGAGCCCGTCACCCTCGCCGTCGCCACCGGATCGGTGGTGACCCTCGCCGGCCTCGCCGTGATCGTCAGCGAGCGGGCGCCGGGGACGCCGGGCAGCGACCGCGACCGAGCGCGGGGCCTGGGGCTGGCCCTGCTGGCGGCGGCCGCCTGGGGCGTCAGCCCGGTTCTCATGAAGCCGGCCATCCGAGACGTGGATCCGGTGAGCATCCAGGCGGTGCGGCTCCCCTTCGCCGCGCTGGTCCTCTGGCTCACGCCGTGGGCCCGGGGCGCCGGCGATCGGGTCCGCCTCCATCTCCGCCGGGCCGGGCCGCTCCTGCTCGTCCTCGGGGTGTTGACCGCGCTCAGCGGCGTCACCTGGGTAGTGGGGCTGAAGTATGCGGGGGTCACGCTGACCAGCGTGCTCTCCTCGACCTCACCCCTCTTCGCCATCCCGATCGGGCTCGTCGCGTTTGGCGAGCGGGTGACCGCGCGCGCCGTGGCCGGCATCCTGCTCAGCCTGGCCGGCATCGCGCTGCTGAGCCTCTGATCAATCTTCGGAGGGGGGTTGTCACCCCCCTCCGATGCCTCCCCCCAGGAAAGGCGCGCTGCAGGACGACGCGGGGCTGGGGCCCCGCCGTCCGAGGCGCGCGCACCCAAATGGCGCGCCGCCGGACGTCGCGGGGCTGGGGCCCCGCCGTCCGAGGCGCGCGCA
>DASYUM010000105.1:0-18298 GCA_036001225.1 Candidatus Methylomirabilota bacterium
CGCTCGCGAGAGTCGAGGCGTCCCAGTGTCATCAGCACCGTCCGGTCGATCAGCCCGTACCGATTCAGCAGGGCGGGGTTCTTGTCACCCGCCCCGTGCTCGTGACCATCGAAAGCGTTGGGCAAAACGAATCCCCTGGCCCCCCTCACGTGTGACCAGGACAGGAACCGCTCCTTCGTGAACTCGCTGATCGTGATGAAGGCATTTATCCACTTCAGCCGCCGACCGGCTAACCAGCGACGCTTCGGTTGCCACGCGTCTATGCCGTACAGGACCAGCACGAGGGGAGCGCCCACTCGGAGCTTGGCGACGTATGCGAGCTCCAAAAGGTTGATGTGAGCGCAAACGACCAGGGCATACCGGCGATCGCGCCGAATCGAGTTCAAGACCGCCGAGATGTACCGAGCCTTGTTGTTCGCACCCGTCGTCAGGTAGGTCAAGTTAGGGCTGGTGGATCTTCCTGGATCGCCATCCGCGATGCGGGGGATGGCCACTACTTCGGTACAGCGGGGATGTGCGCAAAGCGCCCTCAAGAGATCGCGGTTGTACTTGGCGATCCCGCCCTGTCCCCCAATTGCCTCGGGCGTGAGCACCAGTACCCGCATCAGTGCCAGCCGTTTGACTGACTCACGACCTTGGCCCAGCCTCTCAGCCCACGCTCGGGTCTCGCCTGCCCTTGATACATCCACTCCCGAACCGGGATCGAGAAGCCGGTCTTCGGTCGGCCAAGGATCGCGGCCGGCATCTTCCCTTCGGTCACGGTTCGGGCGAGATCGGCTTTGTTTGGCGGTGTCTCACCTGCCAACAAGGGCGCGACCGTGCGCAGGAAGTCCACGTCCACGAACGGAGTGCGAATCTCGACCGAGTGCGCCATCCCGGCCCAGTCCGCGTCCCGCAACAGTTGATTCCGCATGTACCAGCACACTTCGGTCGCCGCCACACTCAGCCTCTCGTCGGCGATGCCGTTAATCGTCTCCTCGAGGCGCGCCAGCGGTTGCAGTTCCCGCCACCCCTCGCGAACGATCTCGCCGTCCAGGAGGTCGGGCAGCTCCCACGGCATGAACAAGCCGCGACGCAGCAGGTAAGCACCGGGGACCGCCGTGCCGTATTCCAGGATCCCCGCATATTTCGGGGAGGTTAGATGCTTGATCCAGGGTGCGGAGACCCATCGCAACGCCTTGCCGAGCGACGGAATGTGGCGGGCAGGCCTCAGGGCACGGACGAGTGCTGGAATCTGTCCGAAGGAGGGGTACCCGCCAAAAATCTCATCCCCGCCCAGTCCCGAAAGGGCCACCTTCAGACCTACTCGGGCGGCCGCCTCGCTGACGAAATAGACGTTGGCCCCGTCGATCGTCGGCTGGTCCATGCAGCGCAGAAAATTCGATAGCTCGTCCCGAAAATCGCCTCGTTCGATCGTGATCGTGCGATGGTCGGTCGCGTATCGGTTTGCCACTTCCTCGGCCAGGGGAACCTCGTCGGATGCCGTACCCCGAAATTCGCGGAAACCGAGCGTGACGGTGTGTACTCGCTCGTGGCCCACTCTCGTGGCCGCCGCCGTCAGCGTGGTCGAGTCGAGTCCCGAGGAAAGGAAAACGCCTACCGGGACGTCCGCAACGAGATGGTGGCGCACGGAATCCAACACGGCCTGGCGAAGGAGTTCCTTGCGGTGGTTCTTGTCTCCGCCGAGCGTCGGCCTATCGCGGGCGTCCGCCAGGATCCGTGGGATCGAGCAAAACAGGTTCGGAGACCCTACGCCTCTCTGATCGACCCACATCACCGAGCCAGCTGGCAGGGCGCGAATTCCGCGGTAGATGGTGTAGGGTTCGGGGACGTGCCCCCACAGGAAGAAGCCAACCTGTCCGGCCGGATCGCGTGAAGTGCCTACGGAGCCCCCGGCCAGGAGTGCTTTGACCTGGGACGCGACCCGTATGGTTGAGCCGTCGTCGGCGTAATAAAGCGGTTTGATCCCGAACGGATCTCGGGCCACAAACAGTTCGCGATTTGCCTCGTCCCACAGGGCAAACGCATACATCCCGCGGAGCTGGTGGACCATCTCTCGGCCCGACTCGGCGTAGAGATGGAGCAACACCTCCGTGTCGCTATTGGACCGGAAGCGATAGCCCTTGGCTTCGAGCCCCTGTTGAAGCGCCTGATAGTTGTAGATTTCACCATTGAATACGATGCGCAGTCGCCCGTCGGGAGTGACCATCGGTTGTGACCCGGCGTCACTTAAGTCGATGATGGACAGCCGCCGGTGAGCGAGCGAGACCGTGCCATCCGGCGCAGACCATTCTCCGCACCCGTCGGGGCCGCGCGAAACCATCGAATCTCGGATTCTCAGAAGCTCGGCGCGCGAAACCGGGGGCGCGTCGGGCCGGTACGCGTAGATTGCTGCTATTCCGCACATGGATCAGTCGCCCGAGGCACCACGGGTGAAGCGCTCGACGGTCTTCTGGTGGATCATCCGTCGGTCTGGAGACCAGCTACGACAGCGACGGCGAGGTAGAGCAGATTCGACATGACCGGCAGGTTGAAGTTGCCGATTCCCTGGACGGTCGCTCCGAACAGGGCTATCAGGCCAGCCAGCGCGAACATACGTGTGCGTGGGGCCTCGGCCCAGCGGGCGCGTCTCAGCAGGGCCAGCGCCAGAATGACGACGGTCGCGACGGCGAGCCCGAGGCCGACCAGGCCGGTGTCGGTCAGGAGCTGGACCCAGTCGCTTTCGGCGTGAAGGAACGTGACCGGCCACTTGATCGTCCGGATGCTCGGATACGCGACTTCGAAGGAGGCCAATCCAGTGCCCAGGGCCGGCGCCCGCCTCCAGAGATCGATGGCGTCCGTCCATATGGCAACCCGCGCACTCTCCTCGGGTCGACCCACCTCCTCGGCGAGGCGCTCGATTGTGCCGTACAGGATGTCCCCACCGATCCAGATTCCGGCGAGAAGGATCAGCGCGGTCGCGACGGCTACGCGGGCGGCCCGGCGCATCCCCGAACGTCCGCTCGCGCCCAGCCCCACCATCGCCAGTAGAGCCACCACGAGGCTTACCACGCCGCCGCGTGAGCCGCTGACCAGGGCCGCCGCGCCCATTAGCACCATGAGGAACGGGACCAGCCGGGTCGGCCGAGCTTGCTGGGAGTTCCAGCGACGGAGGCGGCCTCGCCACCCCCGGTCGTGGAGGGGCCGGCGAGTGGGCTCCCGCCGCTCCGCGAGTATCAACGCCAGAGCCAACGGCACCACGACGACAATCAGCCCTGCGAAATGGGCGCGGTTCACGAAGGGACCGAACGCGGCGCCGTGCGGGGCTTCGGGGCCGATCCAGTAGAACCGGCCGTTCCAGGTCATCCGCTGGACGATTCCGAAGACAGAGATCAGTGTGCCGATGGCGATCATCGCCCAGACGGCGCGCTGCAACTGACCGCGGGTGCGGTAGGTGTTGTAGAGGACGAGGAAGAAGGCGGCCACAGCCAGTAGCTTCAGGCCCTCTTGCCAGGTCGCGTGCGGGGCCAGGGAGACGCTCCACAGAGCGGGACTCTCGGCGCTGTACGCGACAGCGGCGTCATCCATCGCGGCGGTGAGTGGTGAGATCGTCCGGATCAGAGCGGCCGGCAGCCAGATGACCTGCACCACGACCAGCACCAGGAAGAGGGCCGCCGGCAGCCACCCCGGCGGAAGGTCCAGGCGTAGCTCCCAGTCGGGAAGTCTCGCCAGCACCCAGGTGACCGCCATCCCGAGAACGACGAGTTCGGCGATCGCCTCCGACCAGGGCTCGACCGTCCCGTAGGCGAGCGGGGTGAAGACGAGCAAGAAGAGGACGCCCGCTTCGATCAGTCGATCGGACCAGGACCACGACCGCGTCCTCGGTGGGCGGGCAGTACGCGCCCTCATCGGACGCTCACGTCGTAATCGATGCCCACGATCCGGAGGGCCCCCAGCTCCCGGCGAAGCAGCCAGCGAATCGGTCCCGCCACGTCGAGGGGTTGTGACGGGCTGGCCACCCGGATGGCCCGCACCCGGTACCGCCCCTCGACGACGAGGTCTGCCTCGCCCGTGGACGGGTGCAGCTCGAGCTGCGTGAGCTCGTAGCGGATCTGATCCAGCGCGGCGAAGTTGCGGATATAGAGCTGTTCGAGGGCGCCTCGGCCTCGCACGTTCCGGTCGCGGGGCTCGGAGCCCAGCAGACCCATCATGCCGCGGAGGTCCTTCCGTTCGTAGGCCCCCCGAAAGTCCTCGATCACGGCCAGAATTTCCGCCCGCGGCACCGTGTGGACCGTCACCCCGGGCGGCAAGCCAGTTTCTGACCGCCCGGTCACGGAGGCGGCGGTCACTGGCGTCCCGGCCGCCGCTGACGCCGTCGGCACGATCTCGTAGTCGATCCTGGCAATCCGCAGCCCGCCGGACTCCCGCCGCAAGGCCCATCCGATCCGACCGGCGACGTCCAGCGGCGGCGACCCCAGCCGCGTCGCTCGGATCCGATACCGTCCGTGGACGATGATGTCGTTCTCGGCGGTGGCCATGTGCACCTCGAGCTGCGTCAGCTCATAGCTGACGTGCCCGAGTGCGGCGAAGTTCCGCGCATAGAGCTGCTCGATCGCGGCGCGGCCCGCCACGCCGCGATCCCGCGGCTCCGCTCCGAAGAGCTCCAGCATGGCCCGAAGGTCCTTCCGCTCGTAGGCGCCCCGGAACGCTTCGATCAGGGCGAGCGTCTCCCGGATCATCGGGGGCCAGGCGACGGCCTGGGTTGATGCGGGAGACGGCGGCGGGGAGGCGGCTCCGGGATTAGGCCGCGCGGCGACGGCCGGAGGCGCTGCGCCGGCTGCCCCGGCAGCGGTGGTCGCACCCGGCGTCGGAGGCCGCGCGGGTTCGGCCGACCGCACCAGGGGAGCGGGTGGCGCTGAGTGGCCCCCCGGATCCGGTGGCGCAGCGACCGAGCGCGCACCTGACGGCCCAGACGGCGCGGGAGCAGCCGGCGGCACGGGGGCGCGGGGAGGCTCAGGAGGGCGCGCTGGACCCGCGACACTCGGACGAGCCGCCGCGCCGGCTGATCCTGACGCCGCTGCTGACGGTGACGGGAGGCTCTCGGAGGTTGGCGTGGCCGCCGAGTCGGCCACCGGGGCCGAAGCCGCAGGTTTCGGTGGAGGACCCGGTAGGGGGATCGGAAGCGCGAGCGCCGGCGGAGCCGGAACGGCCGCCAATCGCTCTTGCAGGGACGGAAGCGGGACCGGCTCGCCGGACTCGGCGCGCCGCACCGGTCCCGGTGACGTCTCGACCGGGGCTCGCTCCCGTGGCCGAACCGACTGGGAGCCTTCCGGTTTGGCTTGCCCCACGCCCCAAGTCTCCAGGAGCTTCGGCGCGGCAGGGAGCGGCGACGACGGGGGCGGGCCCACTGGCCGCTTCGTATAGGCCCACACCCCCACGGCGAGGCCGATGGCCACGATGCCGACCGGTGCCCAGCGCCAGCGGATCGGCCGGCGTGCAGGGGTCGCCACCCGCCGTGGGTTCACCGTCACGACCGGGGGCACTTCGATCGTTTGGCCCGGCAGCCTCGCATCGTACTGGCGGCGGCGCTCGGGATCCTTGAGGGTCTGATAGGCTTCGATCAGTCGTCGCGCCTGGCTGTCGAGCCCCCCTCCACCTCCGAGGTGGTCCGGATGGTAGCGCTGGATCAGCGACGCCCAGCGCTTCCGGACCTCCTCGGTCGTGGCGCTCGGCGAGACCCCGAGGACTTCGTAATGGGTGCCGGACGCCGGAAGCACGAGGCAGGCGAGCAGGAACTCGGCGCGGCGGGCCAGCTCCTCGATCGAGATCGCGTGCTCCTGCGCCACCTCGCGGAGGACGCCGGCGCGGGTCGAGCGCTCACCGCGGGTCAGCTCGGCGAGGACGGCATGCAACGTCTCGTCGCTGGCGGGGAGCAGTTCAGCCGGAGGCAGCACCGGGTGGGTGGCCAGCGTCTCCAGGAGGCGACGGGCATCCGTCGGATCGCTCACGCCGGCCGCCTGCTCACCCGTTGCCCTCCTCCGGCGACGAACGCGAGGACGCGGTGCCGATGGGGGTGAGGCTCACCTCGTCAAGCCAGACCTTGCCGCCGAGGTTCCCTTCCGGCCCCGGGGCCTTCTCGCGGCGCAGGCGCAAGCGCACGAGGGTCGTGTTGGCCGGCACGTGTACCCGTGTCTCCAGAGGGACCCAGTCAGCCGTCGTCTCGGCGATCGCGGCGGTCTCGGCCAGTACCCGTTCTTGATCATCAGTCGTCACGACCTGGAGCTTCAGCCCCGAGCGCGTGCTGAAATCGAGGGCCTTGGCGAGGGCTCGAAGGGCATAGTCGCGGCCTGGCTCCACGAGGACGGTCTGGAAGACGCCCGCGAAATCCAGGGTCGGGAAGCTGTTGAACGCGAGCCGGAGTGACTGCCGTCCCCGAGCCGCCACGAACCGATCGAGCGTCACATCGACACCCCAGACGCGACGAATCTGCCAGTCGAACCCCCAGCCGAGGAGCCGGTCGGCCTCGAACCCGCCGTTCCAGACGCCGTTGCCCGGAGTCTCGGGCTGGCGGTTCGGCACGAGGGCGAGCCACAGCCGGCGCGCCACCGGCCCCCTGCCCTCCCTGAGCAAGAGCTCCAGATAGGCACGCTGTATGCCCGCCGGGATGGCCGGGGCCAGCGGAGCGCGCCGCTCCCAGGCGGCCTCGGCGAGTGTCAGGTCCTGATGGCGAACCGCCGCCGCCAGGAGGCCCGTGAGCGGCTCGGCTTCTCGGGGGAGCAGGCTCGCCGCCGACTCGCCCGGCCGCAGGAGTGTCCGCGCTAGCTGAAAGGCGGCGTCCCGCTGGGCTGGATCGACAGCCAGGACGTACCGGAAGTGGTCGAGCGACTGGTCGCGCTCGCCCCAGCGGAGCGACAGCAGCGCCGCCTCCCAGCGGAGTCTCACGTCGCGGGGAGCCATTCGAAGCGCGGTCGCCAGAGCCTGCCGGGCTCGCGCCATGTCTCCCTGGCGGTCGGCGAGGAGCGCGAGCCGAAGCCACGTGCCGGCGTGGCTCGGGCGCTCGAGGAGGGCCGCCTCGAGATGACGGCGCGCCGCCCCGAGGTTGGCCTGGTCGAGAGCGCCCAGGTGGGCCTGGGCGAGGCGCAGGTGAAGGCCGGGATTATCAGGGTCCCAGGCGAGCGCACGCTCGAGCTCGGCCACCGTCCTGGCGTCCTGCGCGAGGTAGTCCGCGATGCCCGGGCTCGCGATCCCCTTGGCCAGCCAGGCGGCGGCGACCAGCGTCAACACCAACGCGAGACCCCGCCGCGCGCGGGAATCCAGGCGCAGCAAGAGCACGCGGCCAGAGCGGTCCGGAGGGGCAGGCCGGGGCGGACCGGACCGGGACCGCGAGGACCCGGCCCTAGGACTGGGGAGTTCGGGGGCCTCCGTAGCCGTAGCCATAGTAGCCGTAGTAACCGTAGTAGCCGTAACCGGATCCGGACCGCACGTCCACGTCGTTGAGGATCACGCCGAGCACGCGGGCCCGTACGGAGCTCAGGAGCTGGATGGCCCGCTGGGATGCGTCCCGGCTCGCCCGTCCGTGCCGGAGGACGACGACCACCCCGTCGAGCCGCGGCCCGAGGATGAGCGCGTCGCTCACGCCGATGAGGGGCGGCGCGTCGAACACGATGTGGGCGAAGCGCTCGCGCAAGACCTCGAGGCCCTGGCGGAGGCGGGCCGACGCCATCAGCTCGGCCGGGTTGAGGGGCGTGCGCCCGGAGGGGATGACGTAGAGGTTCGGAACGCGGGTAGTCTTGAGGACCGCCGGGAGCTCGGCCTGGCCCGTGAGGAACGTCGAGAGCCCGGGTGCCTGCCCGACACCCAGGATCTCGTGCAGGTTCGGCCGTCGCATGTCGCCATCGACCAGGAGGACCTCGCCAGAGCCGAGCTGACTCAGCGCGATGGCGAGGTTGGTGGCCAGAGACGTCTTCCCGTCCTCGGGCTGGAGGGAGCTGACCATGAGGGTCTTCGGCGGGTGATCGGGGGCCGAGTAGAGGAGGCTCGTCCGGAGGTTCCGGAAGGCCTCGGCCAGGACCGACTCCATCTCCGAGTGGGCGACGAGGGCGAAGGGTCCGCTGTCCCCCCCGTCCCCCTCGGCGAGCTTTCGCCGCCGGCGGGCACGCCGACCCTCGAGCGCCGCTTGCGAGGGGACGAGCCCCAGCGTCGGCACCCCGAGGATGGCCTCCACCTCCTTGGCGTCCTTGATGTTCGTATC
Source organism: Candidatus Methylomirabilota bacterium (assembly GCA_036001225.1). Classification (GTDB taxonomy): domain Bacteria; phylum Methylomirabilota; class Methylomirabilia; order Rokubacteriales; family DASRDR01; genus DASYUM01. The sequence continues at coordinate 8,231 of DASYUM010000105.1, forward strand.
GAGATATTCGAAGAAGAAGGCCAGGCCCACGCCTCCGAAGAGTCCGATGAGGCTCCCGAGCAGGATGTTGAGATTCTTGCGTGGTTTCGATGGGCCCCCAGGAACCTCGGCCCGATCCACGATCGAGATGTTCGACGTGAAGAGCGCCGAGGAGATCTGCGTCTCCTTGAGACGGGTCAGAAGCGAGGTGTGCAGCTCGCGGTTGGTGTCCACCTCCCGGCGAAGCAGACTGTAGCGAGCCATCTGGTCACCGAGCCGCCGGGCCAGGCTCCGGTGCTCATCCATCGCCCTCTGGAGCTCCTGCTCGGTCCGGAGCGCCGCCCGGTAATCGGAATCGAGCGCCTCCACCACCCGATGGATCTCGCCGCGGAGCTGGCGGCGGACCTCGGCGACGTTCTGCTCGACCCGCTGCATCCGTGGGTACTCGGGCTTGAAGGTCTGGCCGAGCTTCCGGTACTCACCCTCCAGCGTCACCAGCTCCTCCTTGAGCTTGATGACGAGCGCGCTCTGGAGGACCGCGGGCAGCGAATCCACATCCCGGCTGAGCGCCTGGTGGACCAGGCTTTCCCTGCCGATCCGCTCGGTGCGGGCCTTAAGGAGGGCATCCGAGAGGACCGTGAGCTGCTGGGTGATGAGGTCCTGGCGCTCCCCCGCCTTCTCCGACGCCGTGACGAAGAGGATGTCGTTCTCGCGCAGGAAGTCGTTGAGCTTCCCCTCGGCGCCTTCGAGCCGCTCCCGGGCCTCGACCACCTGGCGGGCCAGGAACTGGGTCGCGTAGCGGGTCGCCTCGACCTTCTGATCAAGCTGCTGGGCAATGAAGGCCTCGGCGAGGGTGTTGACGACGCGGGCGGCGACGTCCGGGTAGTGGCTGTCGAACGAGACCCTGACGAGCCGGGCGTTGCGGACGGGCTCCACCGCCAGCCGCCCCTGGAACGCGTGGGTCAGCGGCGACTCCAGCGCCAGATCTTCGGTCGCTTCGGGAGCCCGGGGCGGCGGCACCGGGACCCACTGGACCAGGCGCTCCCGCGCCCAGGCCTGCGCGGTTTGCAGCCACCCGTCTTCTCGATCAGCTTGCTGGAACTCCGGATGCTGGTCGAGCTGGAGGAGCCCGATGACCCGGTTGGCCAGCGTCCGGCTCTGGAGCATCTTGTAGTAGGTCTGGAGCTGGGTCTGGTTCCAGTCGTCCTGGGAGTCGGTCTTCACGACCTCTTCGAACTTGAGAACCCGGGGCTCTTCCCGCTCGATGCGCAGGGTACCCGTCGCGGTGAAGACCGGCCGGGTGGTGAACGTCCAGACGATCGCCACCAGCAGGCTGACCAGGAAGAACGTGATGACGGTCCAGCGGTGGCGGACGAGAACCTGCCAGTAGTCCCAGAAGTGCGCTTCCTCGGCCCGCACCGCGTAGAGCCGGGCGGGGTCGGGGGCGGCCAGGGCTCCGGGCGCCGCCGCCTGGGCAAGCCCGCCGTTCCCGGCTCCCGGGGGGAGCGCCGGGCGATCCGCGTGGAGGTCAGGCGATGGTTGGCTCAAAATCCCTTCGCTATGCCGAAGATGCCCTTGAAGAAGTCATACATGCCGTACCAGAAGGCCTTGCTCGCCGACTTGCCGACCACGACGACATCGCTCTTCTGGACCTCGGGGGCGGCCTGGCCCTTCTCGAACTCGTTGAGGTTGAAGGTGAGAACCTCGCGCTCTCCGCCCGGCTTCGTGCGGTAGAGCCGGACGTCCTGCCAGTCCGCCACGTCCTTCACGCCGCCGGCGGCCAGGATCGCCTGGTGGACCGTGGTCTTCGACTTGAGGAAGAACGACCCCGGCTTCTCCACCGACCCGCCGATGTAGTAGGACCCGGCCCGGGGGGCATGGATCACGTCACCGCCCTGCAGCGCCACGTTCAGCTCGTCCTGGCCGCCGGCCAGGGCCTCGAGGTCGATCGGCAGCATGATCTCTTCCGTGGCGGCGCCCGGTAGCGGGGGGACCGGCGCCTTGGCGGGCGCCCCACCGGCCTGAGCGCGCACCACGGTGCCCGCCGGGACCCGCCGGATCAGGTAGACGACGTGGTCGGCCTCATCGATCAGGCCCTCCGCCAGGGCCAGCGCGTCGGCCAGGCGGAGTCGGCTCGAGAGCGTGTAGACGCCCCCCTTCCGGACCGCCCCGATGACCGAGATCCGCTGGCTCTGGTGCTCGTGGAGGAAGACCGAGACCTGCGGGTTGTGCATGAACTTCTGCTGGAGTCGCATGCGGATGTCGTCCTCCAGCTCGATGGCAGTCCGCCCGGCGGCCGGGATGGGACCGAGGAGCGGCATCGTGATCGTGCCGCGCAGGGGAACGCGGACCTTGAGCTTGGACAGCTCCTCGACCTCGAAGACCGAGACCTCGATGAGGTCGCCGGGCCCGATGGGGAGGTCTGTGTCGGTGACGGGCGGGCTGACGTGATTGAGGATGCGGCTGTTGAGCGCGGCGGCGCCGAAGTCGGTGGGTGGCGCGGGGCTTCCCGTCGCCACCGCATTGGGTGCCGCCTGACCGCCTTGCGCGGTCAGCGTGGGAGCGCTTGGGTTCTGCTGAGGTGCCCGCTGGCGGGCCAGACCGCAGCCCGCCAGCAGCACCGCGGCGCACGCCGCCGCGACGACGACTGCCCTGCGCCCTCCCAACTGGATTCCGACGAGTATCCGGACCCGAACCCGCGCTAGCGGCGGGGCTGGAGCGGCGTCGTGACGGTTCCACCGCCCCCGCCACCACCGCTCTGGCTGTCGACCCCGTAACCGATGCCGGCGCCGATAAGTCCGCCGGCGATCGCCAACCCGGTCCAGCCTGCGGCGCCGATGCCCTCGGGCCCACCGACCGCCTGGGCCACCTGCGCCTGCGCGTAGAACCCGGAGCCGGAAACGTAGCCGACGTAGCCGCCGTTGACGTCGAACACGGGCACCGCGTCGGAGCGGTCCTTCTCGGGGACCTTCGCCATCGCGAGCTGGACCAGCTTCGGCGCGAACGGCTGGGTCAGGTCCGAAGTGTAGCCGGGGTGCACCACGAGCTGGCCGGTGGGCTGGAGGTAGCCGAGGCTCTCCCCCTTCGGGCTGAAGACGCTCTTCGAGCCCGCCGGCGGCGCGGCCGGACCGTCCGAGGTGAAGAGCGGCCCGTTGGTGTTCGGCCGCTTCGGCAGGAACACCGGCTCGAGGCTCGCCACCATCGTCCGCTTCGCGCCTGCGAGCTCCTCGACCTGCAGGGTGCCCTGCGTCATTCGGAGACCGAGCGTCCCCCCGCCGCCGAGGAAAATCTCGCCGGCCATCGCCTGGTCGCGCACGGGCGCGAGCCGCGCGGTCGTGGTCCGGACCTCGACCCGAGTCTGCCGCGGCAGCTGGAAGGTGAGGCGGCCGTAGACGAGTGAGACCTCGGTTGCGGATCCGGTGTCGCGGAACCGGAGGGTCGTGAAGGGCAGGACGGCCAGCCGGCTGCCGTCCGTGAGGTCGATCACCGCGCCGCCGCCGGTCGCGCGGATCTGCGCCCCGTCCATGACCGGGAGCGAGCGCGAGCCGAGCGGCAGCCAGCTCTTCCCGCTGTCGAGCGACAACTCGACGCCGCGGATCCCGCGGGCCGTGCCGAAGGAGGCCGCCCCGCTCAGAGCGGGGATCGGGATCGCCAGTGTGAGGGCGAGAAGCGCGAGGAGGACGAGGCGGGCACTGGCAAGGACCATAAGTCCCTCCCTTGGGCGTGGCGGACGTGACCACTCGAACGGCGTGACGTGCGAGCCTTGCTAGTCGCCGAGTCTAGAAGGGGCGGCAAACCGTGTCAAGGGCAAAGTACGTGCAAGGCGCTGCCTGCCGGGAAGCCAATCGTCCCCAAATGCGCGGGAGAGCCATCGAGAATTTTGGACAACAGAGTCGAATGCCATCGCTTTCAATCCAGCCGACTCGCTGGGGCGCCACTACGGGCTGACCCTCACGCCTGGCGGCCTCAGATCGTCCAATCCCGGGTCAGCGCTCGCACATCCGCGAGCAGCGCCCGCTCGTCGTCGGAAACCAGGCGACCGGCCTCGACCACCGGCACGCCGTGGACCCAGACGTCGGTGATGGCTTGGGGTGAGAGGGCGTACACGATGTTCTTCAGGAGCCGGAGCGGCGGATGGAGGGACGGGTGGCCGAGGTCGAGCGCCACGAGGTCCGCGAGCCGACCCGGCGCGATCTCGCCCACGGGCAGCCCCAGCACTTCGCCGCCCCCCACGGTTCCGAGCCGGAAGGCCTCCTCGGCGGTGAAGGCGGTGCCGTCGAGGTGCGTGACCTTCTGGAGGAGCGCGGCCATCCGCATCTCCTCGAAGATGGACAGGCGATTGTTCGTGCAGCCGCCGTCGGTCCCGAGCGCGACCGGGATGCCGAGCGCTCGCATCTCGCGAAGCCTGGTGACGCCGTCGCCGAGGATCATGTTGGACGACGGGCAGTAGGCGACCCGCGCCCCCCGCTCGGCCAGGAGCCTCAGCTCCCCCTCGTCGAGCCAGACACAGTGGACGCCGATCAAGCGGGGACCGAGCACGCCGAGCTTGTCCAGGAAGCGCACCGGGGTCAGCCCGTGGCGGCCGGCGATCGCCTCCCGCTCCGCCCGGTACTCGGCGACGTGGATGTGGAACGGCACCCCCGCCGCCTCCGCCACCTCGGCCCCGGCCCGGACCATCTCGGGCGAGGCCCCGTGGAGGCTGTGGGGCGCCGGCTGCACGGTCACCGTGGGATCGCCCGCGAACGCGGCCATGAGGGCCCGGCAGCGCGCCGTCGCCTCGGCCGGCGTCTCCCGGTACTCGGCCGGCGCCCCGTCCCAGTCGTAGAAGGCCCGGGCCAGCACGAGCCGGATCCCGACCCGCTTGGCGGCCCGGATGACCGCTTCCGCATTCGCGTTGCCGCCGCCCTGGAGGTAGAAGAAGTCCACCACCGTCGTGATGCCGTGGCGGAGCATCTCGGCGAAGGCGAAGGCGGCCCCGGTCTCGATCCCGCGCGTCGTCAGGCGCCGGGAAAACGGATAAAGCACGCGGTCGCGCCAGCTCATGAAGTCGAGGTCGTCGCCGAGGCCGCGCAGCAGCGACTGGAAGGAGTGGGTGTGGGCGTTCACCCCGCCCGGCAGGAGGACCCGGCCGGGAAGCGCGGTGACGGGTGCCCCGTCGGCCCGCGGCCCGGCCGCGGTGATGCGGCCGCTCTCGATCGTCACCGCCCAGTCCCGTCGGAACGCGTCGCCGACCCAGCAGAGCTCGGGGGCCAGGATCACGGCCAGACCACCCGGCCGCGCTTGACGACCCTCTCGACGTGGTTCACCCCGTAGAGATACGGCAGGTGGTAGTAGTTCGGGATGTCGAGGACCGCGAGGTCGCACGCCTTCCCGGGCGTGAGCGAGCCGACGTCGCTCTGCAGTCCCATCGCCCAGGCGCCGCCGAGCGTGGCCGCCTCGATCGCCTCCTCGACCGTCATCCGCATCTGGGTGCAGGCGAGCGTGACCATCAGCTGCAGGTTGGGCGTGTAGGAGGAGCCGGGGTTGAAGTCGGTCGCCAGCGCCACCCGGACCCCGGTCTCCAGGAACGCCCGGGCCGGCGCGTAGGGAAGCCCGAGAAAGAGCGCGGTGCCGGGGAGGAGCGTCGCCGTCACCCCGGCGGCCTTCATCGCCCGAATGCCCTCCACCCGCGCCCGCAGCAGGTGGTCGGCCGACAGCGCGCCGACCTCGGCCGCCAGCTCGGCGCCCCCGGTGGTCGCGAACTCGTCGGCGTGGAATTTGGCCCGCAGGCTCCGGCGCGCCCCCGCCTGAAGGATGCGGCGGGCCTGGGGGACCGAGAACACGCCCTCTTCGCAGAAGACGTCGCAGTACTCGGCCAGCCGCCGGTCGGCCACGGCCGGCAGCATCTCCTCGACCACGAGGTCCACGTAGCGATCGGGGCGGCCCTTGAACTCCGGCGGCAGTTCGTGGGCGCCGCAGAACGTCGCGTGGACCTCCACCGGGTGCGTCGCGGCGAGGGCGCGGATCGCCTCGAGCATCTTCAGCTCGTCCGCCGTCGTGAGCCCGTACCCCGACTTGACCTCGACCGTGGTGGTGCCGTGACGGAGGACCAGGTCGAGCCGGGATCGGGCCAACGCGACCAGCTCGTCCACCGTCGCCCGCCGGGTGGCCGCGACCGTTGCAAGGATGCCGCCGCCGGCGGCGGCGATCTCCTGGTAGCTGGCCCCCGCGATCCGCCGGGCGAACTCGTGCTCGCGGGAGCCCGCGAAGACGAGGTGGGTGTGGGAGTCCACGAACCCGGGCAGCACGACCCGGCCGCGCGCCTCGACGTGCGCGCCGCCGGCCACCGAGGGCACGGCGCGGCGGACTTCGCTCTCGGTGCCGACCCAGGCGATCCGACCACTTCGAGCCGCGAGCGCGCCGCCGCGGATCACGCCGAGCGGGCCCTCGCCGAGGGCGGGGTCGAGGGTGACCAGCTCGCCCGCGCCCGTGAGCAGGAAGTCGACCGGCTCGGTCGTCACTCGGCCGGGAGCCCGGGAATGTTCAGGCCGTGGCGGCGGGCGGCGGCGATCGCCTCGGGATAGCCGGCGTCCGCGTGGCGGACGATGCCGGTGCCGGGATCGGTCGTCAGCACCCGCTCAAGCCGCGCCGCGGCCGCGGGGGTCCCGTCGGCCACCACGACCATCCCGGCGTGGAGGGCGTACCCGATCCCCACGCCGCCGCCGTGGTGCACGGAGACCCAGTGCGCCCCCGCCACCGCGTTCAGCAGCGCGTTGAGGATCGGCCAGTCGGCGATCGCGTCCGAGCCATCGCGCATCGCCTCCGTCTCCCGGTAGGGCGAGGCGACCGAGCCGGCGTCCAGGTGGTCGCGCCCGATCACGATCGGCGCCTTGACGCGCCCCGCGGCCACCAGGTCGTTGAAGATGGCCCCGGCGCGCGCCCGCTCCCCGTAGCCGAGCCAGCAGATCCGCGCCGGCAGCCCCTGGAAGGCCACCCGCGCCTGGGCCAGCTGGAGCCAGTGGACGAGCGCGGCGTTGTCGCGGAAGGCGTCCATCAGCGCGCGGTCGGTGGTGAAGATGTCCTCGGGGTCGCCGGAGAGCGCCACCCAGCGGAACGGCCCCTTCCCCTCGCAGAAGAGCGGCCGGATGAAGGCGGGGACGAACCCGGGATAGCTGAAGTCGCCCACGCCGGCGTTCTCGGCTTCCCGCCGGATGTTGTTCCCGTAGTCGAAGAGGACGGCGCCGTGCCGCTGGAAGTCGAGCAGGGCGTGCATGTGCCGGGCCAGCGATTCGTACGCGCGCCGGAGATACTCCTTGGGATCGCGGGCCCGCAGCGCCGCCGCCTCGGCCGGCGACAGCCCGGCCGGGACGTAGCCGTTCAGCATGTCGTGGGCCGAGGTCTGGTCGGTGACCACGTCGGGCCGGACGCCGCGCTGGGCCAGCTCGGGGTGCACGAGCGCGGCGTTGCCGTGGAGGCCGATCGAGAGCGGCTCGCCGTTGCGTCGCGCCTCCTCCGCCCATCCGAGCGCCTCGTCGAGCGAGCCGGTCGCGCGGTCGAGGTAGCGGAGCCGGACCCGCCGCTCGATCCGCTCGCCGTCCACCTCCACGAAGAGGCCAACCCCTTCGTTCAGGGTGACGGCCAGGGGCTGAGCCCCACCCATGCCGCCGAGGCCGGCCGAGAGCACGAGCCGGCCGCGGAGCGTGCCGCCGAAGTGCTTCCGGGCGCAGGCGCCGAAGGTCTCGTAGGTGCCCTGCAGGATGCCCTGGGTCCCGATGTAGATCCAGGAGCCCGCCGTCATCTGGCCGTACATGGTGAGCCCCAGCGCCTCCAGCCGCCGGAACTCGTCCCAGGTCGCCCAGGCCGGGACGAGCAACGAGTTGGCGATGAGGACGCGCGGCGCCTCGGGGGTCGTGCGAAAGATCCCGACGGGCTTGCCCGACTGGACGAGCAGGGTCTCGTCGTCGCCGAGCGCGGTGAGGCAGCTCACCAGCTGGTCGTAGGCCGCCCAGTTGCGGGCCGCCTTCCCGGCGCCGCCGTAGACGACGAGGTCCTCCGGCCGTTCCGCCACCTCGGGGTCGAGGTTGTTCATGAGCATCCGGAGGGCGGCCTCCTGGGGCCAGCCCCGGCAGGTGAGGCGGGGGCCGCGCGGGGCGCGAATCGGTCCGCGGGTCGTCATGCGGCGACGACCGGGGCGCGGCGGCGGTGAGCCGGGCGGCTCGCCGGCGAGGGGGTCAGCGCTTGCGGCGGGGGCCGCGGGTGCCGTTGCCGGCGGGCCGGCCGGCCAGGCGCTCGATGAAGCTGTCCACCGGGATCGCCGGCATCGTCATCATCTGGACCGATCCCCGCGCGCCCAGCTCCATCGAGACCTTGGCGATGGTCTCGTTGTCCGGGGCCTCGACCACGGTGACGAAGTCGTAGGGACCGAGGACGGCGTACTGGGCCACCACCTTCACGCCCATCCGGCCGACCTCCTCGTTCACCTTCCGGATGGATCCCGGTAGCTTGCGGATGACCTTCCGGCCGGTCTCGGAGAGCGTCGAGAGCATGATGTAGAGTGCCATCAGCGACCCTCCTGGTCCAGGAATCGAGGGCCTTCATTATAGCATTCGGGTAGATGACCCGGGCGTATACTGCGGGCCATGGGACCGGTGTTCCGCCATCCGGAACGGCCGGCGACGGCGGGCCTCGCCCTCGCGCTGGCATGGCTCGTCGGCGTGAGCCCGATCGCGGATCTCTTCTCCGCCGACGACGCGCTGCCGGCCGGCGTCTACGACGACGCCGACGCCGACGCGGCACCGAGCCAGGCGGCCGAGCCGGTCCTCCCCGTCACCGTCGCCCTCGGCGGCCGCCCGGACGGCGAGGCCGGCTGCCTCGTCGCCCTCCCATCCGCTCCCGCTTCCGGACCGGCGATCGTCGCCGACTGGCATCCCCGAGCGCCTCCCGCCGCGTGAGTCCCCCTCCCTCACCACGACCGCGCGCGGGCGCGGGAGCCATCCGCCAAGGAGGCGACGATGTTCGGTCTGGGCTCGCAGGAGTTGTTCCTCATCCTGATCATTGCGGTCGTGCTGTTCGGGGCCAACAAGGTTCCCGAGCTGGCGCGGTCGCTGGGGCGCTCGATGTCGGAGTTCAAGCGGGGGATGCAGGAGCCGGCGACCCCGGAGAAGGCAGCCGACAAGGCCAAGCCCGACGCCTAGCCATGATGCGGCCTGGCCCGAGGTCCAGGGACCGTGCGCGGCGCGGACAGGCGGGGTTCAGCCTCGTCGAGATCGCCATCGTCCTGGTCGTGCTGGCGATCGTGGGCTCGGTCCTTTATGCCTACCTGGGCTCGACCGGCAAGACGCTGGAGCAGATTCGGGAGGAGCGGCCGCTTTCCCAGGCCCGGCTGGCCGCCGACCGGGCGACGATCACGTCCATCCGGGCGTCGCTCCAGATCTACTACACCCAGAACGGCCAGTGGCCGCCGACCAAGGACGCGGTCGCCGCTCTACTGCAGCCGCCCCCGAACTTCCAGTGCGAGGGGAACGACTACACCTACGACCCGGCGACCGGCCTGGTCGCGCTCGTCAACGACGACCCGGCGCGGTGTTAATTTCGGAGGGGGCCTCGACGGCCCCCTCCCAACCTCCCCCAAGAGTGGCGGCGGCCAAGCCGCCGCACGGAGCGGACCACATATGCCGTGCGGTTCGGCCCTCACGCAGCGCGCGGTTATCCCGACAGGTTCTTAGTTTTTCGGGGGGGTCTCGGAACACCCCCCCGATGCCCCCCCGGGGCTTGCGGCGGCGAAGCCGGCGCTCGGAGCGGAACACCGACCCTTAGCGGTTCGGCACTGCGCCGCGCGTCGTCACCCCGACAGGTTCCTAGTTTTTCGGGGGGGTCTCGGAACACCCCCCCGATGCCCCCCCGGGTCTTGCGCCGGCGAAGCCGGCGCTCGGAGCGGAACCCCGACCCTTAGCCCGACTTATTCATGATGGAAGGCGGGGCCGAACGGGTGACGCCGCGAACAGGGCGCCCCACCGCGCGGAGCGCAGGGCGCCGCCACCCCCGCGGGAAGCCTGCCGCAAGGCGGCAGCCGCCGGACTGTCGACCAGCCGCACGCTCGGGCCCGAGCGA
>DASYUM010000106.1:0-16809 GCA_036001225.1 Candidatus Methylomirabilota bacterium
TGATGGCCAAACACGGGATGGCGCCGCGGGAGTGCGTGCGCGCCGCGACCTCGGCCGCGGCCAGCGTGCTCGGCCTGGGCGACCGCCTGGGCCGGATCGCACCGGGCTACGCGGCCGACCTCTTGGCGGTGGATGGCGACCCCGCCGATGACCTGGACGCCCTCGGCCAGGTGGTGCTCGTCGTCGCCCAGGGCCGGCTCGTCGTCAATCGTCTCCGTTGAAAGCGCGGCGGGCTGGGTGGCGCCCAGCCCGCCGGGATCCGCGGCCCGAGCTCACCGCGCTAGCATTTCTGGTCCGCGAGACAGATCCACGGCCCCACCAGCTGCTCGGATGACAGGGCCTGGAACTTCACCCGCTTGGCGACGCCGTAGATGTCCATCTGCTGATACAGAGGGACGGCCGGGGCGTCGTCCATGAAGATCTGGAGCGCCTTCGCGTAGAGGGCGAGGCGGGCCTTGGCGTCGGTCGTGGTGGCGGCCTCGTCGACCAGGCTGTCGAACTGCTCGTTGTAGTAGTTCGCGAGGATCTTGCCCGATCGGAACGTCGGCGTGAGGGTCCCGTCGGCGTCCCAGGTGGTGTTCCCCCAGCCGATCAGCGCCAGGGGGCCGCCCCCGTGAACGTACATCATCTGGTTGAGATAGGTGCCCCACTCGTGAGTCCGCACCGTGGTGCGGATGCCCGCCTTGGTGAGCTGGCCGGCGAGGGCCTCGGCCACCTCCTTGTCCTTGAGGTACCGCCCGTCGGGCGAGTTGAGGACGAGGTCGATGCCGTTCGGGTAGCCGGCGTCGGTCAGAAGCTGCTTGGCCCTGGCCACGTCCTGCTTGTAGGGCTGGAGCTTGGGGTCGAAGCCGAAGTGCTTGCTGGTGAGGACGGTGGCGGTGCGGATCCCGTTCCCCTCCAGGACATTCTTGATCACGTCGTCCACGTTCACGGCGTAGTTGAGCGCCTGGCGGACCCGCTTGTCTTTGGTGGGCCAGTCGACCGGGCCGACCAGCTTGTGCTCCTTGTCGAACTTGTGCGTGTAGACCCAGAGGAAGATCGTCCGGACGCTCGGCGCCTTCGAGATGTAGAGCTTCGGGTTCGCCTCCACCTGCTTGATGAGGTGGGGCGGCACGTTGACGATCACGTCCACCTCGCCGGCCTGCAAGGCGGCGACCCGGGTGGTCGCTTCCGGGATGGGGCGGAAGACCAGCGTCTTCACCTTCGGGGCTCCGCCCCACCACGACTCGTTGGCCTCCAGCGTGATCGCCTCGTCCTTGGCCCAGCTCACGAACTTGTAGGCGCCGGACCCGACCGGGTTCCTGGCGACGGTCGCCGTATCCTTCTCCTGGAAATACTTGGGGGGCAGGATCGAGGCTCGGAGCGCGACCTGATTCTCGAGGGTCGGGAAGGGCTTCTTGGTGAGGACTCGCACGGTGTACTTGTCCACCGCCTCGATCTTGTCGACGAGCGTGAAGCTCGGCGCCTGCCGGAGCTTGAGCTCGGGATTGATCAGGCGCTCGAGGCTGAACTTCACGGCCTCGGCGTCCACCGCTTCCCCGTTGTGGAACTTGGCGTTGCGACGGATCTTGAACTCCCAGGTCGTCGGGTTGACCACTCGCCACGACTCGGCCAGCCAGGGGACGAGCTTGAGGTCCCGGTCCCGGAAGAGGAGCGTGTCGTAGATGTTGAGGAGGACGTTGTAGGCGGGCGTTTCCTCCTGGTTGTGGGGATCGAGCGTGGTGGGATCCACGCCCTGGGCGATGACGACCTTGCCGGCTGGCTGGGCGCCGACCGGCCCCACCAGGGCCGCCAGCGTGAGACCGAACGCGAGAGCCGAGCACCACCGTCGCATGATTGCCTCCTTTTCACACCTTCAGTCGGGGGTCGAACGTGTCGCGGAGCCCGTCGCCCAGCAGGTTGATGCCGAGCACGGTCACCAGGATGGCGAGCCCCGGAAACGTGGCCAGCCACCAGGCGGTGGAGAGATAGACGCGGCCGTCGGCCAGCATGCCCCCCCAGGTCGGGGTCGGCGGCTGGACCCCGAGGCCGAGGAACGACAGGGCCGACTCCAGGATGATGACCCGGGCCATGTCGAGGGTCGCGATGACCAGCCAGGGGGTGAACGCGTTGGGGACGATGTGGCGCAGGATCACCCGTCGGTGCCGGCTCCCCATGGCGATAGCCGCCTGAACGAACTCGCGCTCGCGGAGCGACAGCACCTCGCCCCGGACGATCCGGGCGTAGATGACCCAGCCCGACACCCCGACCACGACGATGATGTTGCGCAGGCTGGGGCCGAGGACGCCGATGACGGCGATCGCCAGCAGGATGAAGGGGAAGGCGAGCTGGATGTCGGCCAGGCGCATGAAGAAGTCGTCCACCCGTCCCCCGAAGTAGCCGGCCAGCAGACCGATGGCCAGCCCCAGGATGCCGGCGATGGCCACCGCCGAGAACGCGACCAGCAGCGCGATGCGGGAGCCGAAGAGGATGCGGGCCAGGATGTCGCGGCCAAGCTGATCGGTCCCCAGCAGGTGCCGGCGGCCGTGCTCGTCGGCGCCGCCGGGGGGCCGGAGCCGCTGGCTGATGTCCTGCTCGATGGGGTCGAAGGTCGCGAGCACCGGGGCGGCGAGCGCCGCACTCACGACCCCGGCCAGGACCACCAGCCCGAAGAGGGCCGTTCGCCGGCGGATCAGGCGTCGCGTGACCGCCCACGCCTCGCCGGGCCACCCGACGGTCACGGCGGGAAGTCGAAGCGTCTCGGTGTGGTTCACCGCGGGTCAGCGGATCCGGATGCGAGGGTCCAGGTAGGTGTAGATCACGTCCACCACGAGGTTGACGAGGACGAAGATCGAGGCGAGGAGGAAGACCGCCGCCTGCACGACCGGGTAGTCCCGGTTGTAGATCGCCTGGACCGACAGGCGTCCCACCCCGGGCCAGGCAAAGATGGTCTCGGTGATGACGGCCCCCCCCAGGAGGGTCCCCAGCTCGAGGCCGATGATGGTGACCACGGGGATCCCGGCGTTCTTGAGCGCGTGCTTCCACACGACCCGCCGCTCCCCCACGCCCTTGGCCCGGGCCGTGCGGACATAGTCCTGGCCCAGCACCTCCAGCATCCCCGAGCGAGTCAGGCGCATGATGCGCGCGGTGGTGAAGAGGCCGAGGGTGAGGGCGGGGAGGACGAGATGGGCGGCGCTTCCCCGTCCCGACGAGGGCAGGAGGTGAAGGCCCACCGAGAAGATGAGGATGAGCATGATTCCGAGCCAGAAGGTCGGCATGGCCTGGCCGACCAGCGCGAGGACCGTGCTCACGTAGTCGAGTGCCGTGTTGCGGAAGACGGCCGAGATGATGCCGGCTGGGATGGCGAGGACCAGCGCGATCCCCAGCGCGACCGTGGTCAGCTCGAGGGTGGCCGGCATCCGTTGCCAGACCAGGGCCAGGGCCGGTTCTTCGTGGCGGAGCGAGTTGCCGAAATCGCCATGCACCGCCCCCTTGAGGAAGCGCCAGTACTGGAGGTAGAGGGGATCGTCGAATCCCATCGCGCGGCGGAAGCGGGCGATCTCCTCGGCGGTAGCGTCGGGCGGCAGCATCAGGACGGTCGGGTCGCCGGTCAGATGGAGGATAATGAACACGACCGCGGAAATCCCGAGCAGTACGATGAGCGACTGGGCGAGGCGGCGGAGAACGTAGGTTTTCACACTGGCGCCTCGGAGGTGCTGGCGTGTGGGACGATGATACCCCGGGCGCGGGCGGGGTGAAACCCCCTCAGGCCGCGTGCCGCCGCCCGGCCGCCGCTCTGCCCAGACCCCAGGCCGCCGCCCCGGCGCCCAGGGCAGCCAGGATGAGATCCGTTGCGTCCAGACCGAGGCCCCAATCCAGGAGGGCGGCGCCGAGGCTGCCGAGGGCCACGGCCGTCGCCGCCCAGCGCGCGAGGCGCACCGCCGTGCGGGCCGCCGGGCCCTCGCCCTCGAGACAGCTGACGGCAAGGATGGCGCCGGCGGTGTCGATCAGCACGTCGAGCGCCGACGGCGTGCGGTTCGGCGCCAGCCCCTGGCGCGCTTCGTCCACCACCGCGTAGAGGGCCGCGAGGATGACCGCCCAGACGCCCGCGCGCGCCGGCGTGCGGCTCGGCTCCAGCGCGCGCCGCCAGAGCGCGGCCAAGATCCCGTATTCGACGAGGTGGCCCATTTTTCGCACCACGGCGTGAAGGCCGTGGAGGAGCGCCGGGCTGGCCCCCGGCAGCAGGCGGCCGAGGAGCGGGAGGAGCCAGGCGCCGGTCCGCTCGGCGCCGAAGAGACTCCCGGACAGGACGGCGATGACGCCCATCCAGGCCAGCGGGGGTCCGAACCGGAGGAGTCCGCGCACGGTGAGCCATTGAACACTGCCTCACGAACGTTGACAATCCTCGGCGGCGCCTCCTAAGATGCGGGCGAGATGGCGGCACCGGGCGGTCCGCGCGCCGACCTCGCCGAACTGATCGACCGCCTCGTCGCCGATGCCGGGGGGGCCGTCACGGCCACCCGTCGGTTCGCACCCCGCCCGCCCCGTCTCGTTTCCCTTCCTGACACCGTCGATCCGCGCCTGGCGGACGCGCTTCGGAGCCGCGGCATCGAAGCCCTCTACAGCCACCAGGCGCGCGCGCTCGAGCTGCTGGCCAAAGGCGGCCACTGCGTGGTGGTGACGCCGACGGCGTCGGGCAAGACCCTCTGCTACAACTTGCCCGTCCTGCAGGCGCTCCTCACCGATCCCTCGGCGCGGGCCCTCTACCTCTTTCCGACCAAGGCCCTGGCCCAGGACCAGCTCGCAGAGCTGGAGGAGCTGGCCCGGGCTTTGCCGGAGCTGCGCATCCACACCTACGACGGCGACACGCCCCAGGATGCCCGCCGCGCCGTGCGGGCGCGGGCCAACCTCGTCCTCAGCAACCCCGACATGCTGCACGCGGGGATCCTTCCCCATCACACGAAATGGGTCGCGCTCTTCCAGAATCTCCGCTACGTCATCATCGACGAGCTGCACACTTATCGGGGCGTCTTCGGGAGCCATCTGGCCAACGTGCTCCGGCGCCTCCACCGGGTCTGCCGTCATTACGGCACGGCGCCCCAGTTCGTGTGCGCGTCGGCCACCATCGCCAACCCCCAGGAGCTGGCCGAGCGCCTGATCGGCCAGCCGGTGGGGCTGGTGAGCGAGAATGGCGCCCCGTCGGGGGCCAAGGTCCTCGTCTTCTACAATCCGCCGGTCGTCAACGCGGAGCTCGGCATCCGCCGGCCGTACCTCAAGGAGGCCGCCCGGCTGGCCAGCCCCTTCCTCAAGCACGGGATCTCGACGATCACCTTCGCCGGCAGCCGGCTGGCCCAGGAGGTCTTGTTGGCGACCCTCAAGACCGCGGTCGAGCGTCCGCCCGGGCTCACCAACGTGATCCGGGGCTACCGGGGCGGCTACCTTCCCGGCCGGCGGCGCGAGATCGAACGGGGACTGCGCGAGGGCGAGGTGCTGGGCGTCGTCTCCACCAACGCGCTCGAGCTGGGAATCGACATCGGCCATCTCGACCTCGCCGTTCTCGCCGGCTATCCGGGGACGATTGCCTCGACCTGGCAGCAAATCGGGCGGGCGGGCCGCCGGAGCGGGCTCAGCGCAGCCGTCCTGGTCGCGTCGTCGGCGCCGCTCGATCAGTTCATGGTCACCCACCCCGACTACTTCTTCGGCGCCTCGCCCGAGCACGGCCTGATCAACCCCGACAACCCCTACGTCCTGGTGAGCCACCTCAAGTGCGCGGCGTTCGAGCTCCCGTTCGTCGATGGCGAAGCCTTCGGCGAGCGCGACGTCGGTGACTACCTCCGCCTCCTGGCCGAGGAGGGACTCCTCCATGCAGCCGGCGGCCGCTGGCACTGGACCAGCGAGAGCTATCCGGCCGACCACCTCTCGCTGCGCACGGTGGGCAGCGACAACTTCGTGGTGATCGACACGACGCATCGCGAGCTGGCCGAGCGCCAGCTCACCAAGAAGCGCCAGGTGATCGCGGAAGTGGACTGGAAGAGCGCCTTCAGCATGATCTACCCGAAGGCGATCTACCTGATCGAGGGCGAGCAGTTCGAGGTGCAGGAGCTCCATTTCCGCGAAGACGAAGAGAAGGTCGCCTACGTCAAGCGGATCCAGGTGGACTACTTCACCGACGCCATCACCGCCAAGGGCGTGTGGGCGCTCGACCGCTTCCGCGCCGGCGGGGCGGGCGTCGGCCGGGTGGCCCAGGGGGAGCTCCTGGTCGCCGAGCAGGTCGTCGGATTCAAGAAGATCAAGTTCGACACCATGGAGAACGTCGGCTCCGGCGAGGTCGAGCTGCCGCAACAGGAGATGCAGACGGCGGGGTTGTGGCTCACGATCCCGCCGGAGACGCTGGCCGCGGTCTCTCGGGATCGCGACGCACTGGTGGATGGCCTCCGCGGCCTCACCTATCTGCTCCACCACCTGGCGCCCCTGTTCCTCATGTGCGACGTGCGGGACCTCGGCTCCTGGCTCGGTGACGCGCCGCCCGACGATGGGCCGACCTGTCGGGAGGAGGTCGTTGATCGGGATTCGCTGGCGTCCGGAACCCGCCCGGGAGTGGCGACGCGCTCGCCGGACGCCGGCGTGGGCGTGCTCACCGCCCAGGGGACGCGGGCGCGGCTCCTGACGGCGGAGCGGTTCGAGCCGACCGTCTACCTCTACGACAACCAGCCGGGCGGGATTGGCCTGGCCGAGAAACTCTTCGAGCTGCTGCCGCCCCTGCTGGCTCGGGCCCGTGAGACGCTGGCCGCCTGCCCGTGCCGGGCCGGATGCCCGTCGTGCGTGGGACCGGTGAACGCGGTGGGTCGCCAGGCCAAGCCGCTGGCGGCGGCCCTCGTCGAGCGCCTGCAGGGCTGACGAGCCGGAAGGAGTCCGCAGCCCGGTGATCGAGGAGAGCGTCCACCCCGCGCGGGCGTCCGAGCTGGCGCGCCTTCGCGAGCTGCTCCGGCGGCTCGAGCGTCGCCCTCCGGTGCCCCGACGGCCGGCGCCGCCACCGATCCTCTCCCTCGAGACGATCGAGACCCGCTACGGGGTCGCGCTCCGGCGCGTGGAGGACGTGCCCCTGCCGCCGCCACTGGCGGCCGCCGCCCCGCCCGCGGGGACCCTGTTCCTGGACACGGAGACGACCGGCCTATCCGGAGGGACGGGGACGTACGTCTTCCTGGTGGGCCTGGCGAGCTGGGACGACGGCCGTCTCCGCGTCACCCAGTATTTCCTGGGTGACCTTGCCGCCGAGGCCGCGTTCCTGGCTGCCGTCCGCGACGCGGTGGCCGCCGCCCGTCAGCTCGTCACCTTCAACGGCCGCACCTTCGACTTCCCGCTGCTCGAGACGCGCTACCTCCTCGCCCGGGCGCCCTGGTGGGGGGGCGAGGTCGCGCACCTGGACCTCTACCCGCTGGCGCGCGCGCTGTGGCGGGCCCGCGCCACCGACTGTCGGCTGACGACCCTGGAGACCGCGCTCCTGCAGATGGATCGGGGCGACGACGTGCCCGGCGCGCTCATGCCTCAGCTCTACTTTCGCTACCTCCGCTACCAGGACGCGCGGGCGCTTCCGCGGATCTTCGCCCACAATCGGTGGGACCTGCTGGCCCTGGCGCTCCTGGCCGCCCGCGCCGAGGCCCTGCTGGCCGGCCCCGATCCCCACCACGATCCCCTCGAGTGGCTCGGCGCCGCGCGCTGGCTCGAGCGCCGCGATCCCACGCGAAGCGCCGGCTTCTACGAGGCGGCGCTCGGCGCCGACCGGCTGCCCGACGGCGCCCGCACGCGGGCGGCGTGGCGGCTCGGCCGTCTCTGGCGGCGGGCGGGTCGGCTCGAGTCGGCCGTGGCCCTGTGGACGCGGGTGGCGCGCGAGGATCCGACCCCACCCCTCGGGCTATTGGTGGATCTCGCCAAGCTCTGCGAGCACCACGTCCGGGATTACGCGGCCGCCCTCCGCCTGGCGCTGACCGCGCTCGGCCGAGCTGAGAACGAGAGCCCGCCGGAGCTTCGGTCGCTCGTGCTGGCCGCCCTCCATCACCGCGTGCGGCGCCTCGAGCGCCGGCTCAGCGCCCGCCGCGCGTCTCGGCCCGCCGCGAGCGGGCCGTCAGCGGGTGTCGAAGGCCCGCATGCGCCGTAGCTCCAGCGCTTCATACCGCTTCCGAAGCGTGGGAAGCATCGCGGGGAAGACCACCGAGCAGATGAGACCCAGCAGCAGGAGCGGGTAGACGACGGCATAGGGCTGCGCCCGGACGAAGGCGACGACGCCGAGCGTGAGGGCCGCGACCCCCCCCACCGTCAGCGCTCGGGCGGCATTCAACACGAAGGCGCGGGCCTTCCCCCGGGACGCGAGCCACCCGATCACCGCCCCCAGGCACCCGAGCAGGCCGCCAAGGAGCCCGCCCAACAGGCCCGCGGTCCGTTCGCTCCACCACTGGCCCGGCGCCGCCAGCGGGTCCTCCCCGGCCTGATACTGAACGAGCCGGAGCGGCCCGACGTAGACGGTGCCGCGGCTCGGCAACACGATATTGACCGTGAGCGTGGTGGGCGGCGGCGTCCCCGGCTCGGCGAAGAACGGGAGGATGAACGGGCGCCACCCCGACGAGCCCTCGAGGCTCTTCAGGGGTCCCGCCGCGGCCAGGGTCCGGGAAAAGTAGCGGCCGTTCGGGAAGACGCTCCACATCTCCAGATAGCCCGTGCCAGCGACGCCATCGTGACGGACGGACCCCGTGACCGCGTAAGGGAAGTGGCGGATGCCGGGTTGCTCCAGAGTGAGAATGGTCACCCGGCTCGGGGCGCCTTGGACGTTCTCGACCTTCAGGTGGGGGAAGGCGGCGCCGCTGTCCGGCGGAAGGACGAGGCCCCCGGACACTCGGCCCTCGGCGTGGAGCGTCGCCCACGAGATCTCGCGAAGGGTTTCTCCGCCGAAGGCGGCCGATGTCCACACGAGCACGCTAAGCACGGCGATGACCCGCTTCATGGCGGCCCTCCACTTCTTCCCGGTGCGCGGCCAGGAGGATCTTCAGGGTCCCCTCGTCGATCGTCCCTTCGGCGAACTGGGCGCGGAGGACCCGCTCGAACGGGCTGGTGATCTCCGCGCTGTCCAGGATCCTGATCTTCTCGATCAGCCGGTCCAGCCGCAGGCGCACGGTCGGGTAGCTAATACCATAGGCCTGGGCCAGTTCCTTGAGTGAGCCCGAGGCGAGCACGAAGCGCTGGATGAACGCCAGGTCCTCGTCGCTCAGGTGGTCCGTCCACCGAGCCGTCCGGTCTCCCCGGAGGGATTTCGGCATGCGTGGCTCCTCCGCGCCACATCCTGGCTCCTGAATAAAGTGAAAGTCAACTTTAATTTCATGTGACCCACGGGCCGCCGCGGCCAGGGGCCGGCGGGAGCCGAACGGAGGCTACTCGGTCAGTCGGAACGCCACCACGTGGATCACGGTGGCCACAATCCGGACGCGCGTTCCGATCGGGTAGATGGTGGTGGAGGGCTGGACCGACTGCACGCGTGCCCCCGAGGCCAGCCGGAGACGGTAGAGGTTCTCGGCCCCGTGGAACTGGCGGTCGATCACGACGACCTCCCCGTCGGGGTGGGGGATGAAGTCGATGTCGTCGGGTCGGATCATGATGTCCACCGGCAGCCCCACCGGATGACCTTCCGCGTTCTGGAAGGTTCCGATCTCGGAGACGATGCCCTCCTCCTTCACCATGCAGCGGAGGAAGTCCGCTTCGCCCACGAACTCGGCGACGAAGCGCGTGGCGGGGTGGTGGTAGACCTCGTAGGGCACGTCGAGCTGCTCGAGCCGACCGGCGTGGAGGACGCCGACCCGGTCGGCCAGGGTGAAGGCCTCCTGCTGGTCGTGGGTCACGAAGAGGGCGGTGGTCCCGGTCAGGCGCAGGATCTTCTGGATCTCCTCCCGCATGACCGCCCGCAGGTCGGCGTCGAGGTTGGAAAACGGCTCGTCGAGCAGGATCAGGGCGGGCGCCGGCGCCAGGGCGCGGGCCAGCGCCACCCGCTGCTGCTGGCCTCCCGACAGCTCGTGGGGGTAGCGTCCGGCCAGCGCGGCGAGTCCGACCAGCTCCAGCACTTCGCCGACCCGCTGGGCCCGGGCCGGCCGCTCGCGGCGTCCGAGGCCGAAGCCCACGTTGTCGGCCACCGTCAGGTGCGGGAAGAGCGCGTAGTCCTGGAAGACGATGCCCACTCCCCGGACCTCGGGCGGCACCCGGGCACCGTTCCCAGCCATCCGTTGACCGCGAATCTCGATGGTGCCGCGATCGGGCGCCTCGAACCCGGCGATCAGGCGCAGGGTGGTCGTCTTCCCGCCCCCCGACGGCCCGAGCAGGGCGAGGATCTCTCCCGGCTCGACAGCGAACGAGAGATCCTCCACCGCGGGCGGATCGCGGGGATCAAAGCGCTTGGTGACATCGGCGAGGCGGAGGAGGCTCACCGCCCTGACCTGAGGCGCGGCATCGTCGCGGTGCGCGGGACCGGGACCGTCCGGGGGCGGCTCACCCGCGCGGAGCCCCGGCCGCGCCGGGCTGGTGGACCCAGATCTTCGCCGCCGCCGCCAGGCCGAGCACGATCATCCCTCCGCGCCCGCCGAGCGCGCTCATCGTGATCGTGCCGGCCCACGGCGCCACCTCGCGGATCGCCAGCCGGGTGCCGGGCTTGACCTGGTGCTTCCACAGGTGCTCGAGCAGTCGGCGGTCGGCCTCGGCTTCCTCGGTGATCCGCTCGACCACGACGGTGATGCCCTCCTTGGCCTGGTCCAGCGGGAAGGGATGGGTGCGAGGCGGCATGGGCATGCCGGGGATCGGGTTGCCGTGCGGGCAGGTGCGGGGCATCCCGAGGCTGGTAGCGAGCCGGGACTCGACCCGCGGCGACACGGCGTGCTCGAGGCGGTGCGCTTCCTCGTGGGCCTCGGTCCAGTTGAGTCCCAGGACGTCGGTCAGCCACCGCTCCAGCAGCCGATGTCGGCGCGCCATCACTCGGGCGAGCGCCCGCCCCTTGCGGGTGAAGGCGATCTCCTTGCCGGCGCCGACCCGGATGTAGCCGGCCCGCGCCATGCGCTGGAGCGCCTCGGTCACCGCCGGCGGCGAGACGCGCATGTGCTTGGCCAGGCGAGCGCCGATGACCGGCTGGCCGCTGCCCGCCAGGTCGTAGATGGCGCCGAGATAGTCCTGGACGGAGGCCGTGCTCTCGGCGGTCCGAATCCCCGTTTTTAGGGTTGACACATTCGACTTCTTAGGCATACTTAACTCCAAGCTCGCTGGCGCCGCGCAGCGTCATTGTAGCCTCGCGGTGCCGCCGGACGCAAACGGGTCCTGAGCCGACCCCACGACCTGGACGGAACGGAGGACTTCGGTATGCGCACGCTCACCACCGGCGGGTGGGCCCTCGTCCTGCTCGTCTTGATGCTCGGTTGCCCGTTGGCCCTTCCGACGCTCGGCTCGGCCGCCGGCGGGGGCGAGGTCGTCGTCTACTCTGCGCGCATCGAGCAGCTCATCCAGCCGATGTTCGACGCGTTCACGGCCAAGACCGGCATCAAGGTCAAGACCTTCAGCGCGAGTGAGGCCGAGCTGTTCGAGCGGCTCAAAGCCGAGGAGGCCCGGACGCCGGCCGACGTGCTGATGACCGTGGACGTCGGCAACCTGTGGCTGGCCCAGCAGGCCGGACTGCTCCAGGAGTTCGGGTCGCCGGTCATCGAGAAGAACATCCCGGCCCATCTGCGGGCCAAGCACAACGAATGGGTCGGCCTCTCGGTTCGGGCCCGTACCATCGCCTACAGCACCGAGCGGGTCAAGCCGGGCGAGCTCTCCACCTACGAGGCCCTCGGCGACCCGCGGTGGCGCGGGCGGCTCGGCCTCCGCACCTCCAAGAAGGTCTACAACCAGTCGATGGTGGCCACCATGATCAAGACCCTCGGCGAGTCGCGGACCGAGGAGGTGCTGCGGGGCTGGATGGCCAACGAGCCGCGCATCTTCTCGAGCGATACCAAGCTCCTGGAGGCGATCGCGGCCGGGCAGTGTGATGTCGGCCTCGTCAACACCTACTATCTGGCCCAGCTCAAGGCCAAGGAACCTTCGCTCCCGGTCGCGCTCTTCTGGCCCAACCAGCAGGACCGGGGCGTCCACGTCAACATCTCGGGGGCCGGCGTGACGCGGTACGCGAAGCACCGGGCCGAGGCGATCCGGCTGATCGAGTTTCTCAGCCTCCCCGAGACCCAGAATCTCTACGCCGACGTGAACTACGAGTACCCGGCCAACCCCCACGTCAAGCCGAACGCGCTGCTGGCAGGCTGGGGCACCTTCAAGGCCGACCAGGTGGACGTGGCCGCGGCGGGCGAGTACCAGGCCGCCGCGGTCAAGCTCATGGATCGGGTGGGCTGGAAGTAGGCGCGAGGCGCCATGCGGGCGACGGCCGGCCTGTCCGTCGGAGGATGGCCGTCGCTCGGGCGCCGCGGCTTCGAACCCTGGTCGCTGGCCGCCGGCATGGTGGCGACGCTCGTCGCGGCGCCGATCGTCCTGGTGGCCCTGTCGCTAGCCCGGCCTAGCGTGGACGTCTGGCGACACCTGTGGGAGACTCAACTCCTCGCGCTGATCGGGCACACCCTCGCCCTCGCCGCCGGCGTCGGGCTGGGCGTCGCCGTCCTCGGGACCGGCCTCGCCTGGCTTGTGACGATGTACCGGTTCCCGGGCCGCGGGCTCTTCGAATGGCTCCTGATCCTGCCCCTCGCAATGCCTGCCTACGTGATCGCCTTCGTTTTCCTCGCCCTCTTCGACTACGCGGGTCCCGTGCAGCGGGCCGCGCGGGCGGTCACCGGGGGGCCGGTCCGCGGGTTTCCCGACATCGCGTCCTACGGGGGGGTCGTCCTGGTGATGACCCTCGTCCTCTACCCGTACGTGTACCTCCTCGCGCGGGCCGCGTTCCTCGAGCAATCGGCGGCCACGCTGGAGGCAGCCCGCGCGCTCGGCGTGGCGCGACCGACGATCTTCTGGCGGATCGCGCTCCCGCTAGCCCGGCCTTCCATCGTCGCCGGGGTGAGCCTGGCCCTGATGGAGGCCCTGGCCGACTTCGGCACCGTCGCCATCTTCAACTATTCGACCTTCACGGTGGCGATCTACCGCGTCTGGTTCGGCCTCTTCAACCGCCACGCGGCCACCGAGCTGGCGAGTCTGCTGGTCCTCTTCACCCTCGGCCTCTACGCGGCCGAGCGTGCGCTGCGGGGACGGGCGCGCTTTCATCAGCGCGATAGCGGCGTGCGGCCGGCGCCAGCCCGCCGCCTGACGGGCGCGCGCGCCGCCGCCGCGACGGCCGGCGCCGCCCTCGTGGTCGGGGTGGCCTTCGTGCTCCCCGTGGTCCGGCTGCTGACCTGGATCCCGGGGGGGGCGGCCTACGATGCACGCTACCCCCATTTCCTCGGCAATACCCTGGCCGTGGCTGCGCTGACCGCGGGGGTGACGCTACTGGCGGCCGTGGTGGTCGCCTACGGGCTTCGCCTCAGCCGCAGCTCGACGGTGGCGGTCCTGGCCCGGATCGCCGGCATGGGTTACGCCTTGCCGGGCTCGGTCATCGCCGTCGGGGTCCTCGCGCTGCTGGCCGGGTTGGACCGGCTGCTCGGCCGCTTGTCGGGCGGCGCGATCGGCCTGATGGTGACCGGCTCGGTCGCCGGGTTGGTCTTCGCTTACGCGGTGCGCTTCCTGGCCGTGAGCTTCCAGACGGTGGACGCCAGCCTGCTCAAGATCACGCCCAGCATGGACATGGCGGCACGCTCGCTCGGAGTCCGGCCGGGCGGCGTGCTCCGCCGCGTCCACCTCCCGCTCCTCCGCCGCGGGCTCTTCACCGCCGCCCTGCTGGTGTTCGTTGACGTGATGAAGGAGATGCCCGCCACGCTCCTCCTTCGCCCGCTGGGCTACGAGACGCTGGCCGTCCGGGTCTGGCAGTTCACCTCGGAGTCGCTGTGGGAAGCGGCCGCGCTGCCCGCCCTCACCATCGTGGCGGCCGGCGTGCTACCGCTGATCCTGCTGGTGCGGGAGAGTGCCCGCCCGCTGGTCGGCGCCCGCGACGCCGCCTGACTAGCCGCTAAGCGCCCAGGACCTCGGGGTTCACGGGGTTGGGCGGGCGCTGTCCCCCCAGGACGGCCAGGCAGTTCTCCACCGCCATCCGGGCCATCTTGGTCCGGGTCTCGCGCGAGGCGGAGGCGATGTGGGGCGCCAGGACGGCATTCGGACAGGCGAGCAGCGCGGAGTGGATCTCGGGCTCTTCCTCGTAGACGTCGAGCCCGGCGCCCGCGATCCAGCCCTCCTTGAGCGCCCGGGCGAGGGCCGCCTCGTGGACCACTGGTCCCCGGGAGGCGTTGATCAGGAACGCCGTCCGCTTCATGCGCCGGAGCTCGGGCTCCCCGATGTAGTGGTGGGTCTCGGGCAGCAGGGGGACGTGGAGCGTGACGAAATCAGCCTCGGCCAAGATCGCGTCCTTGTCCCGATACACGACGCCGAGGTCTCGCTCGGCCGCGTGGTCGCGCACGGCGTCGTGATAGAGAATCTTCATCGAGAATCCCCCGGCCCGCCGGGCGACCCCCCGCCCGATGCGGCCGAGTCCGAGGATGCCGAGGGTCTTGCCGTGGACGTCGGCCCCGAGCAGGAGCATCAGCCCCCACTCGGTGAACTTGCCGGCTCGGGTGTACGCGTCGCCCTCGACGACGCGCCGCGCACTGGCGAGGAGGAGGGCCCAGGTGAAATCGGCGGTCGTCTCGGTCAGCACCCCGGGGGTGTTGGTCACCACCACCTTCCGGCGCGTGGCCGCCGGCACGTCGATGTTGTTGTACCCCACGGCGACGTTGGCCACGACCCGGAGGCGAGGGGCGCGGCTCAGGAGGGCCTCGTCGATCGTGTCCGTCAGCAAGCACACCAGCCCCTCGGCGTCCCGGAGGTAGCCGGCCAGCTCGTCCGAGGTGAGCCGCCGGTCCTCGGGATGCAGCCGGACGGTGGCGCGAGCGCGGGCGAGCTCGAGTGCTTCCTGGGGCAGGTGGCGGGAGATGACGACGGTGCCTGGCATCGCCCTGGCCTCCTCACGGCATACTAGGGGGTTTCCCTGGCGACTATACCATAACTCATTGAAATTGCGATGCAGAGGCGGGACGGACGCGGGTGATCGGGGGGGAGGACCGCCGGCCGAAAATTTTCCATTGACGGGCGGCGACGGCGCCTCTATATTAGCACTCGCCTCTGCTGAGTGCTAATAAGTATGTGGGTCCGGTCAAACACGACCCGCGGCCCCCGGTCATCATCCGGCAATCAAAGGAGGAGGCCCACTCATTATGGCGACCAAGACCCAGACCAAGCTTCGCCCGCTTCACGATCGGATCCTCGTCAAGCGCATCGAGGAAGAAGAGGTCCGGCGGGGCGGCATCATCATCCCCGACTCGGCCAAGGAGAAGCCCCAAGAGGGCAAGGTCATCGCCGTCGGCACCGGCAAGGTGACCGAGGACGGCAAGAAGCTGCCCCTCGAGGTCAAGGCAGGGGACCGTATCCTCTTCGGGAAGTACTCCGGCAGCGAGGTCAAGATCGACGACGAGGAGTACCTCATCCTGCGGGAAGAGGACGTCCTCGGCATCCTCGACTAGACACATCCACTCGAGTAAGGAGGAAGAGCATCCATGCCCAAGCAGCTCATGTTCGATCAGGAAGCCCGCGCGGCGCTCCTGCGCGGGGTCAACATCATGGCCGAGGCCGTCAAGGCCACCCTCGGCCCCAAGGGTCGGAACGTCGTGATCGACAAGAAGTTCGGCAGCCCCACCATCACCAAGGACGGGGTCACCGTGGCCAAGGAGATCGAGTTGAAGGACCCCTACGAGGACATGGGGGCCCAGATGCTGAAGGAGGTCGCCTCCAAGACCTCCGACGTGGCCGGTGACGGGACGACCACCGCCACCGTCCTCGCCCAGGCGATCTTCCGGGAGGGCCTCAAGAACGTGACCGCCGGCGCCAACCCCATGGGGCTGAAGCGTGGTATCGAGCAGGCGGTCGAGAAGATCGTGGAAGACCTCAAGAAGATGTCCAAGACCACCAAGGACAAGAAGGAGATCGCCCAGGTCGCGGCCATCGCCGCCAACAACGACAAGACCATCGGCAACCTCATCGCGGAGGCGATGGAGAAGGTCGGCAAGGACGGCGTCATCACCGTGGAAGAGGCCAAGGCGATGGAGACCACCCTCGAGGTCGTCGAGGGCATGCAGTTCGATCGCGGCTACCTGTCGCCGTACTTCGTGACCGACCCCGAGCGGATGGAGGCCGTTCTCGAGGATGCCGTCATCCTGATTCACGAGAAGAAGATCAGCGTGATGAAGGACATGCTGCCGCTCCTCGAGCAGGTCGCCCGCTCGGGCCGGCCGTTCCTGGTCATTGCCGAGGAGGTCGAGGGCGAGGCGCTGGCCACCCTGGTCGTGAACAAGCTCCGCGGGACCCTGGCCTGCTGCGCCGTGAAGGCGCCCGGCTTCGGTGACCGGCGGAAGGCCATGCTCCAGGACATTGCCACCCTGACGGGCGGCAAGGCGATCACCGAGGACCTCGGCATCAAGCTCGAGAACATCAAGCTCGAAGACCTCGGCAAGGCCAAGAAGATCGTGGTCGACAAGGACAACACGACGCTCGTCGAGGGCGCGGGCAAGACCAACGCCATCGAGGGCCGCATCAAGCAGATCCGGGCGCAGATCGAGGAGACGACCTCGGACTACGACCGGGAGAAGCTGCAGGAGCGGCTGGCGAAGCTGGCCGGCGGTGTGGCGGTGGTGAAGGTCGGGGCCGCGACCGAGA
>DASYUM010000107.1:0-18609 GCA_036001225.1 Candidatus Methylomirabilota bacterium
CCCGGCGGCCCGCTTCTGGTACGTCACCCTGCCGATGCTCAAGCCGGTCCTGGCCATCGTGGTCCTCTTCTCGACGATCTTCACCTTCAGCGACTTCAACATCGTGTACGTGCTGACCCACGGCGGCCCCATCAACTCCACCCACCTGTTCGCCACGCTGGCCCGCCAGATCGGACTCGAAAGCGGGCGCATCGGCGAGGGTGCGGCTATCTCGCTCTATCTCTTCCCGATGCTGGCGATCGTGGTGTGGGCCCAGCTGCGCTTCGTCCGCCGGCAGGTCTACTGATGGGCCGGCGGCGGCTGGCCTGGAAGGTGGCGGCCCACCTGCTGCTGCTCCCCTTCCTCGTCTTCGCGCTCTTCCCCTTCTATCACATGCTCCTCACCTCGCTGAAGAAGGACCGGGAGCTCTACGATCGCCATGCGGTCCCCCTGCTGATCCGGCAAGGGCCGACGCTCGACCACTACACCAAGCTCTTGTGGGAAACCGCGTTCTTGACCTGGACCAAGAACAGCCTGCTGATCACGCTGCTCGCCACCACGCTGTCGGTCGTCATCGGCACGGTGGCCGCCTACGCGCTGGCCCGCCTCCGCTTCTTCGCGGTCTCGAGCTTCGGGACCGGGATCTTCGTCACCTACCTGGTGCCGACGTCGCTGCTCTTCCTGCCCCTGGCCCAGGTCGTGAACTGGCTGGGCCTGGGCGACTCCAAGTGGGCGCTGGTGGTGACCTACCCGACCTTCCTGGTCCCCTTCTGCACCTGGCTCCTCATGGGCTATTTCCGCACGGTGCCCAAGGAAGTGGAGGAGTGCGCGCTGGTGGACGGCGCCACCCGGATCCAGGCGCTCACCCGGATCGTGCTGCCGATCGCCGTCCCCGGCCTGGTCTGCGCCATCCTGTTCGCCTTCACGCTCTCCTGGAACGAATTCATCTACGCGCTGACGTTTACCTCATCCTCGGAGGAGATCACAGCCAGCGTCGGGGTCACCAGCGAGCTGATCCGGGGGGACATCTATTTCTGGGGACCGCTCATGGCGGGGGCCATGCTCGGCTCCGTCCCCATCGTGATCCTCTACGTTTTCTTCCTCGACTACTACGTCTCCGGCCTCACCGCCGGCGCGGTGAAGTGACAGAGGGGGCTGGCATGGCGGCGCTCGGGTTTCCGGTCGTGGACGCCGACGGGCACGTCGAGGAAGCGGCGGTGGACTGGGTGAAGCGGGTCGGCGAGGAGTGGGGCGACTGGGCCCCGCGTTACATCTCCGACGGCCACTTCGAGTCCGGCCAGCGCCGCTTCGTCATCGAGGGCAAGGTCTTCCCGCGCTGGGAGGACAAGTGGGGGAAGGCCAGCCGGCCCATCCGGGTGCACAAGCCGGCGCACCACTGGACCGATCGCCCCGGGATGACCGACCCCGCGGCCCGCCTCACCGACATGGACACCGAGGGGATCGACGTGGCCGTCCTCTTCGGGGGCGCGCTGTCATCGGCGGCCATCGGGCTGGTCGAGAATCCGAAGCTGGCCCTGGCCACCTGCCGGGCCTACAACGACTGGCTGGCCGAGTACTGCGCGGCGGCGCCCGATCGGCTCAAGGGCGTGGCCGCCGTCCCCTTCCAGGACCCGGCGACGGCCGCCGCCGAGCTGCGGCGGGCCGTCCGCGAGCTGGGGCTGGTGGCCGTCCGCGTCCCGACCTGGCCGGAGGGGACCAACCCCGGCGACGAGCGCTTCTGGCCGATCTACGAGGCGGCCGAGGAGCTCGGCGTGCCGGCCTGCATCCACCTGCTGAGCGCGCGCACGGTGACGGCCGACCGCTTCGACAACTTCTACCTCAAGCACGTCTTCTACGGCGCCGACGTCTTCATGAGCTTCGCCGGCCTCGTGTGCGGCGGCGTCCTCGACCGGTTCCCCGCCCTGCGAGTCGGCGTCTTCGAAGCCGGCTGCGGCTGGATCCCGTACCTGATGGAGCGCCTCCACGAGCACTGGGAGCTGTTTTCCGACCAGCTGCCCCGCGTCCGGCGCGATCCGGCCGAGCACCTGGCTTCGGAGCGCTGCTTTTACACCTTCGAGCCCGAGGAGAAGCTGGTTCCGCTCGTCGCCGACATGGTGGGCGCCGGCCGGCTGATGTACGCCTCCGACTACGCCCACTTCGACTGCATGTGCCCCGATTCGGTGAAGACGATTGCCGATCGGGACGACCTCGGCGACGAGCTGAAGCGCCAGCTCCTCGGCGCCAACGCAGCCCGGCTGTTCAACCTGAAGGTCTAGACCGTCAGCGGGCCCGAGGCCCCCTCCTGCGCATGTCGGCCGGCGATGCGGAATCGGCTGGCGTCGTCGCGCCGCCGCCGTTGGTCTATCTCGTTCCGTTGGTCCTTGGCCTGCTGATACAGCGATTCTATCCAGTGGCGATTCTTCCCTCGGGGGTCGCGCGCGTGCTCGGGATCGCGCTCCTGGCCGGCTGGGTGATCGTTTCCCTGCCGGCTATCCTGGCGCTCCGCCGGGCCGGGACCAGCGTCAACCCCGCCCGGCCCACGACCGCGCTCGTGACCTGGGGACCGTACCGGGTCACGCGAAACCCGCTATATGTTGGCCTGACCATGCTGTATCTGGGCCTGACCGCCTGGTTCAATGCGCTGTGGCCGCTGCTCCTGCTGCCGATCGTTCTCGTGGTCATGCAGCGCGGGGTGATCGTCCGGGAAGAACGCTACCTCGAGAGGAAGTTCGGCGAGGAGTACCGGCGTTACAAGGCGCGTGTGCGCCGCTGGCTCTAGTTCTTCGGAGGGGGCCTCGCCGGCCCCCTCCGAGACCTCCCCCAGGAAAATTGCGGCGGCGAAGCCGCCGCTCGGAGCGGACCACCATACGGTCGGCGATTCAGCTTCCGGCTACGCGCGATTATGCCGACGGGCTTCTAGCCCAGCGAGCGCGGATCAGACCGGGCGGAGCACGCGGCCCGGCCCCGGGCCGTCGGCGGAATCGGGCAGCCGGCCGTTCTCGATCACCGGTCGGCCGTTGACGAACGACCACACGATCCCGCTCGCCCGCTGGACGAGGCGGGGGCCGCCGTCGGGCAGGTCGTGAACCAGCTCGGGCGGGTGGTCGGCGATCGTGGCCGGGTCGAAGACGACCACGTCGGCGGCCAGGCCGGGCGCCAGGCGGCCGCGGTCGGGGAAGCCGAACAGCGCGGCCGGCACGGCGGTGATCCGCCGCACCGCCTCCTCCAGCGACAGCGCCTTCCGCTCCCGCACCCAGTGGCCGAGGAGCCGGCTCGTCTGCCCGGCCTCGCAGAAGAGCGTGAGGTGGGCACCGGCATCGGAGAGCCCCAGCAGCACGAGCGGATGGGCGAAGATCTCGGCGACCGCCGCCGCGTCGGTGTTGACGATCGCCACCGTGAACTGGGTCTTGAGGTCGTCGTCGAGCGCGAGGTCGAAGAAGGCGTCGACGATCTCCTTCCCCGTGGTGCGGGCGACGTCCGCGACGGTCCGCCCCACGAACTGCCCGAGGGCCGGCGAGCGCACGGCGTGGACGCGAAGCGGCGAAGCGTCTCCGGTGAAGAGAGGCGAGCGTCCGACCGTCGCGCGGAACTCCTCGCGGAACCCGGGGTCCCTGAAGAGCACCCGCCAGTCGCTGACCGCGGTCTCCATGACCCGCCGCCACACCGGGAACCGGTAGAACACGAACGGCCCGGTGAGGTCGAAGGTCGCCGTGAGCGGCGAGCAGGTGCCCTGGGGATAGACGCGCAACCCGTCCCGGTGGAGCGCCTCGACGCGAGCGAGCACTTCGCGGTGCTCATCGGGGCGCAGGGGGTTGTGGCGGATCGAGACGAGCGTGACCGGCCGGCCGCTGGCGCGGGCCAGCTCGGCGAACCGGTCGATCTCCGCGACCCGATCGGCGCGGCTGCCGCCGATCGTGAGTTCGAGGATGCCGTGGCCGCTCGCTCCCATCGCCGCCACCAGCCGGGTCAGCTCCGCCTCGTCGGCGAGCCGGCTCGGCACCGGGCGGCCCCGGTCGCCGACGTGGTTGGTGTTGGCCGACGAGGAGAGGCCCACCGCCCCGTCGGCCATCGCCGCCTGCACGAGCCCCGCCATCCGCGCGACCTCGGGCTCGCTCGCCGCCCGCTCCCAGGCGGCGGCGCCCATCACGTACTGCCGGAGGGCGGAGTGGCCGACCAGCGCGCCGACGTTGACCCGGAGGCCGGCGCGGTCGAGGGTGGCGAGGTATTCGCCGAAACTCTCGAACTCCCAGCGGATGCCCCGGCGCATCGCCTCCAGCGACATGCCCTCGACGTACTGGAGCATCCGCATCATCGTCTCGCGGTCGGCCGGCCGGCAGGGCGCGAGCGTGAACCCGCAGTTCCCGGTGACGATCGTGGTGACGCCGTGCCAGGACGAGCAGGAGGCGAGCGGGTCCCAGAGGAGCTGGGCGTCGTAGTGGGTGTGGGGGTCGATGAAGCCGGGGGCCACGGCCAGCCCCGCGGCGTCGATCTCGCGCCGGCCGCGGCCGGTGACGCGGCCGACCTCGGCGACCCGGTCGCCGACGACCGCGACGTCGCCGGGATGGGCCGGCGCCCCCGTCCCGTCCACGAGGAGGCCGCCGCGGATCACGAGGTCAGGGGTCATCGGATGCGGGCGAGGATCGCGTCGTCCGTCGCGGGCCCCGTCTCCTGCTTCTTCGAGTAGACGAGGCGGCCGTCCACGTAGAGGTCCAGGGCCTGCAATCCTCCGATGCGGATCCGAGGGCGCACCCCGAACCGGCTCTCGATCGCTCTCGCCAGGCGCCCGGCCTGGGCCCGTGTCCCGGGTCAGACGAGTCAGCGCCGGATCTCGAACTCCACGATCAGGAAGCTCCGAGCGCTTTGGCCGCTCGGTTGACGTCGCGCGGCTTGACCCACATGATCGCTCCGAAGCGCCCGGCGCCCGCCACCACCGCGTCGGTCGCCGTCACGTTGACCTTGGCCGCCGCCAGTTTGCCCAGCAGCTCGGCGCAGATGCCGGTCCGGTCGTCGCCCTCGATGAGGAAGGCCACCTTGGGCCCCGTGACCTTCCACTTCGCCCGGCGGGCCGCCGCCCGGAACGTCTCCGGATCTTCCGGCACGAAGTCGAGCTGGGCGCGCTTGCCGACCGGGAAGCCCGAAAAAGCCAGGAGGTTCACCCCGGCGTCGCGGAGAACCTGGAGCGCCCTCGCCCCCTCACCCGCCTTGTCGGGAGCCATGATGTAGAAGTACTGCACCCGCCGGACCGTCTCCGCCATCGCACCCTCCCTCCGCCGCCTCTTGGTGAACCGCTCGTCGAGTCGGGCCTCACCGTAAGCCAGCGCCGGGCGGCCGTCAAGGCCCGGGACCCCCCTGTGCTATGCTCGCGCCCGTGCGCGTGCTGCTCATCAGCAACTCCGGCCGCCCGTACCTCGAGCACTGTGAGCAGGCAGTGGTCACCTTCCTCGGTGCGGCCCGGCGCGTCGCCTTCGTCAGCGCCGCCGCCCTGAAGGACGAGGCCACCTACTACGAGATCGCGCGCGCCGCGCTCGCCGGTACGTCGGGCGCATTGACCGTGGACCATCTCCGGTGGGATGCCGACTACCGGCCGGCCCTGGCCGCCGCCCAGGCGGTCTTCGTGGGCGGCGGGAACACCTACGCGCTCCTGAAGCGTCTCCGCGAGTCCGGGCTGCTCGACGCGGTCCGCGAGCGCGTGCGCGCCGGGTTGCCTTATCTGGGTAGCAGCGCCGGCGCCAACGTCGCCGGGCCCAACATCCTGACCACCAACGACTGGAACGTGGTCGGGCTCTCCACTTTCACCGCACTCGGCCTCGTCGCCTTCAACGTGAACCCGCACTACCGGGAGACCGATCCGGCGATGGCGCCGGGGAGCGAAACGCGCGACGAGCGGATCGCCGAGTACCTGCTGGTCAACGCCAACCCCGTCGTCGGGATCGAAGAGGGCACCCTCGTCCGCGTCGAGGACGGCGTGGCGACCGTCTGGGGTCGCGGGCGGGTCAAGATGTTCGTCGCCGGGCGCGAGCCTCGCTGGATCCCGGCCGGAGAGCGCCTGCCGCTCTGACCCGCACCACCGGTGTTTTCGGACTGAGCGGGCGCAGCGTGACGCTCGACCACCACGCGTAGGATGTTCCGCTCCGAGCGGCGGCTTTGCCGCCGCAACTTTTGGGTTCGCGCGCCTCGGACGGCGGGGCCCCAGCCCCGCGACGTCCTACGGCGCGCCTTTCCTGGGGGGGTCTCGGAGGGGGCCGTCGAGGCCCCCTCCGAGATCGTTACTCGCGGCTGGCGGTGTACGGGCAGATCTGGCTGTAGGCGCAGAAGCGGCAGGCCTGATAAGACGGGGTCGCCGCGAAACGCCGTCCGCGAATGCCGGCCGCCGCCTCGCGCACCGCGTCGGCCGCCTCGCCCAGGTCGTCGTCGGTCGGAGCGTACCGGCCGGCCAGCCCCGATTCGAGGAAGCGCAACTCCACCCGGGCCGGGAGCCGCCCCGTCATCTCGCGCCAGCCCAGCGCGTAGAGCTTGAGCTGGAGGCTGTCGGCCGCCCGCTCCTCGGCCCGCTCGATCTGGCGGACGTCGGACGATTTGTAGTCGATGATGACCGCCGTCCCGGCGAGCTCGTCCACCCGGTCCCAGCGCCCGCGCACCCGGTCACCGTCGAGGGTGAAGCCGAACTCGCGCTCGACGTGACTCGGCCGCGTCCCCGACGCCTCCTCATCCTCCCAGAAGCGGCGGATGGCCGCCCGGCCCGCCTCCTGGCGGGCCGCCTCGTGGGCGCGGGTGAGGAACCCCTCGTTTCGCCACTCGGCGTCGAACACCGCCAGCAGGTCGGCCAGCGGCGTGTCGAGCCCGGCGGCCCGGCGGCGCAGGTAGTGCTCGACGACGCGGTGGAGCGTCTCGCCGTACACCACCGCGTGGTGGCGGCGGATGGGGACCCGCAACAGATGGATGTAGCGGTACTTGAGCGGGCAGGTCAGGTAATCGTCCACCTGCCGGTGCGACAGCTCGAGCGGCGCTCCGGGCGGCGGCGCGGGCTCGTCCGGATAGGCGGGGTCGGCGGGCGACGCGGCGCGGCGGATCTCCTCGAGGGCGGTGGTCGGAAGCGGGCGCGCGGCCTCTCGGGGCAGCTCGAGCGCTTCCAGGACGAACTGGCTCACCTTGCGTTCGCGCTTGCCGCCGTAGTCGCGGGCCGAGGTCAGGTAGAGGGCGCGGCGGGCCCGGGTCATCGCGACGTAGAACAGCCGCCGCTCCTCCTGGACGTGGACCTCGGTCGCCGGCGGCGCGTCGCGCACGAGGGTGTCGGGCAGCTCGAGGACGTCGGCGCGGTGAGGCCACGGGAAACGTCCCTGGACGAGGCCGACCACGAAGACCACCGGGAACTCGAGGCCCTTGGCCTTGTGCACCGTCAGCACGCGGACCGCCGGCGCGTCGCCCTCGGCCTCCGCCACCGCCGGGTCCTCGCCGGCCTCGATCAGCGCGTCGAGGTGGGCGACCAGTTCGGGGACGCGATCGGAAGGCAAGACGCGGGTGGCCTCCTGGAGCCGCCGGAAGAACTTGGCGATGTTCTGGACCTCGGCCTCCTCGCGAGCGGTGGCGGCTTTCGACATCCGGGCCAGCCACCCGGTCTCCTCGAGGAACCGGTAGAGCAGTTCGCCGGCCGAGAGCTCGGCGCTGAGCGTCATGTAGCGTTCGAGGTCCTTCGTCAGCCGCCGGATCGCCTCGGCGGCGGCGGCCGAGATCCCGTCGCGCAGCTCGGGCAGCGCGTCCAGCTCCCGCAAGACGTCGAACAGCCAGCGGTTCCCCCGGCTCGCGTGGGTGTGGCAGCGGATCAGGTCCACCGCCGGGACGCTGTACAGCGAGCAGGTGGCGAGGGCAAAGAGGCTGACCCCGTCGTCGGGCCGCGCGAGGACGCGGAGGACGGCGATGAGCAGCCGTACCTCGGGGCGACCGTAGAGGCCCTGGTTGCCGGAAAAGGTCCAGGGGACCTCCCGCAGGTTGAGCGCACGGAGGAAGGGGTCGGCGTCGTTGTTGGCGCGGACGAGGATGGCGACGTCGTCGTAGCGGGCCTCGCCGGCCGCGACCAGGCCGGCGATCCGCTCGGCCACCGCGTCGGCTTCCTGGGTCACCGTCTCGAAGTGGAGGTGGAGCGCCTCGCGGCCCGGGCCGTGGGCCGCCACCAGGCGCTTGTCGATCCCGGCCGCCACCTCCAGGCGGTCAGGGTCGTTGTGGCGGATCAGCCGGTAGGCCGCGTCGAGAAGCCGCTGACCCGAGCGGTGGTTCTCGGTGAGGACCACCCGCCGGGCGTCGGGGTACGCGCGGGCGAAGCCGAGCAGGTTCTCCATCGACGCGCCGCGAAAGCGGAAGATGGCCTGGTCGTCGTCGCCGACGACCGTCACGTTCCGGTGGCCGGCGGCGAGCAGACGCACCAGCTCGAACTGGGCGTGGTTGGTGTCCTGGAATTCATCGACCAGGAGGTAGCGGAAGCGACGCTGGTAGCGCGCGAGGACGGCCGGACGGGTCCGGAACAGGCGGAGCGCGTAGCCGATCTGGTCGCCGAAGTCGACGAAGCCCTTGCGGGCCATCAGCGCCTGGTAGGCGGCGTAGGCCCCCGCTAGCTCCAGCTCGCGGGCCGCCCGATCTCGCCCCTCGGGCTCGTCGGCATCGGCGGCCGCGGCGGCCAGCCGCTCGGCATGGGCGAGGTAGGCCGCGGGCCCGACGTCCTCGTCCTTCGCCCGGCCGAAGAGCCCGGCCAGGGCGTGGAGGTGGCGGGTCGGATCGCCGAGCGGGCGGTAGTGGGCGAGGGGCAGCTCGAACAGATGGGCGCGCAGGAAGAGCACCTGCTCGGCCCGGTTCAGCACCCGGAAGGCCGGCGTCAGCCCCACCTCGAGCGCGTTCTCCCGGAGCAGCCAGTCGCCGAAGGCGTGGAAGGTCGAGATGCGGACGTCGGCGTAGCCGTAGGGGACCAGCACGTCCACCCGCTCTTCCATCTCGAAGGCGGCCTTGTCGGTGAACGTGAGGGCCAGGATCTCTTCGGGACGGGCGCGATGGGTGGCGATCAGCCAGGCGATGCGCCGGGTCAGCACGGTCGTCTTGCCGGTGCCCGCCCCGGCGACGATCAGGAGCGGCCCCGTCTCGTGGGTGACCGCGGCGACCTGGGCGGGATTCAGGCCCTCCAGGATGCGCGCGGCCGCGGCGTCGTCCGACATCGGCCGATCATAGCGCCCGGGCGGCGTACCGACAAGCGCGGCGGCCGCCGGATGCCGCGATCAGGTCTCGGAGTAGGCCAGCAGGATCAGGCTGAGGAGGAGGACGAGGACGGGCCACAGCCGGCGGAGCGCGATGCGGTGCTGGCGGCGCGCGAAGAGCGCGGTGATGGCCACGCCCAGCGAGATCGCCCCGGGCCGGGGCAGATCGGTACGACCCGCCGCGCGCCCGGCGCCCTCCCGGCCTCGCATTGTACCGCGGCCCGGCGCCGGGACTCGGCCGGACCCCGTGCCGGGCGCCCGGTCAGCCGGAGCCGGCCGGCGCCCCGGGTCCGGCCTCGGACTCGACCAGCGGGGTGGGCTCCGGCTCCTCTTCGCGGCGGCCCTCGCCGGCCAGGAGTCCCTGGGGACGGAAGACCATGAGCACCATCAGCATGAGGCCGAAGACGAGCAGCCGGTAAACCTGGAAGTCGCGAAAGACTTCCGGCAGCGCGACGAGCAACGTCGCCCCCAGGACGACCCCCAGCAGGTTTCCCATCCCGCCCAGGATCACCATGGCCAGGATGTTGATCGACTCGGTGAAGAGGAAGTTGTCCGGGAAGACCGAATGTTGCCAGGAGGCCAGGAAGCTGCCGCCGATTCCGGCGAACGAGGCGCCGATGGCGAAGGCCTGGAGCTTGGCGACCGTGGTGTTGATGCCCATCGCCCGTGCCGCCAGCTCGTCTTCCCGGATGGCCTGCCAGGCCCAGCCGATGCGCGAGTTGCGGAGCCGGGCCGACGCGACCAGGGTGAGGGCGAGGGCGGCCAGGAACAGGTAGTGGTACTCGAGGTTGCGGGTCAGCACGAAACCGGCCAGGGCCGGGGGATCGATGCGGATGATCCCGCTGGGGCCGCCGGTGATGTTGATCGGGCGATCGAGGTTGATGAGCAGGAGATAGGTGATCTCGCCGAACCCCAGCGTCACGATCGCCAGGTAGTCGCCGCGGAGGCGGAGGGTCGGGGCGCCGATGAGGATGCCGGAGAAGGCGGTCAGGACCACGATGACCGGCACCGCGACGAAGAACGGCAGGTGCAAGCCGAAGTGCGGCGAGGCTAGAAAGGCGTAGAGGTAGGAGCCGATCCCGAAGAAGGCGACGTAGCCGAGGTCGAGGAGGCCGGCGAAGCCGACCACGATGTTGAGCCCGAGCGCGAGCGTCGCGTAGAGGCAGATGCGGGCCATGACGCCGATCCAGTAGTCGCTCGGCGCCACCAGCGGCCCGACCAGCGCCGCCAAGCCCAGGACGATCGCCAGCCACCGCTGCCAACCGGCCGGGGCTGTCATCATGGCACTCGCCCGGCAGTCACACCTTTTCCCCCTCGGCGACCGTCTCCCCCAGCAGGCCGGTCGGCTTGAAGACGAGAGTCAGGATGAGCACGGCGAACGCCACCACGTCCTTGTAGGCCGGGTTCATGAAGGTGACGGCGAGGCTCTCGACCAGCCCCAGGATGAGCCCGCCGAGCATCGCCCCCCGGATGTTCCCGATTCCGCCCAGGACGGCCGCCGTGAAGGCCTTGAGCCCGGCCGAGTAGCCCATGAAGAAATCGATCTGGGTGTAGTAGAGCCCGACCAGGACGCCGCCGGCTCCGCCGAGGGCCGACCCCAGGAAGAAAGTCACCGCGATGACGCGCCGGACGTTGACCCCCATGATGGCGGCCATCTCCCGATCCTCGGCCACCGCGCGGATCGAGCGCCCGAGCGTGGTCCGCTGGACGAGCAGGTGGAGTCCCCACATCATGAGGCCGGCGACCCCGATCATCACCAGCACGAGGGCCGACACGCTGGCGCCGGCGACCTGCACCCGCCAGGTCCGCGGGAACAGGAGGCTCGTCATGTACACCTTCATCCGCGCGCCCTGGGTCAGCATCACCGCGTTCTGGAGGAAGATGGACGCCCCGATCGCGCTGATGAGGGGACCCAGCCGGGTGGCGCCGCGGAGGTAGAGCGGGCGGTAGGCGAAGCGCTCGAGGCAGACGCCGAGGAGCCCGGC
Organism: Candidatus Methylomirabilota bacterium; assembly: GCA_036001225.1. Classification (GTDB taxonomy): domain Bacteria; phylum Methylomirabilota; class Methylomirabilia; order Rokubacteriales; family DASRDR01; genus DASYUM01. Next base: position 11,201 of record DASYUM010000107.1, read on the forward strand.
GAAGAGCATGGCGGGGACGAGCATGACCGGCACCACCCAGACCGGATGGAGGCCGGTGAGCTTGGCGTTGAGCAGCGCCGTCAGCACCCACCAGCCGACGTAGGCGCCGATCATGAAGATCTCGCCGTGGGCGAAGTTGATCATGAACAGGATGCCGTAGACCATCGTGTAGCCGAGGGCGATGAGGCCGTAGACCGTCCCCAGAGCGAGGCCGAAGACGAGCTGCTGGGGCAGGATCTGCAGGACGTCCACTCTCAGTCCTCTCCGAGGTAGGCGCGGCGGATGTGGTCGGCGGCCAGGAGCGCGGCCGCCGTGTCGTGCAGGACGATGCGGCCGTTCTGGAGCACGTAGCCCCGGCTGGCGATGCCGAGGGCCACCGCCGCGTTCTGCTCGACGACCAGGACGGTCGTCCCCTGGCGGTTGATGGTCTGGATGATGTCGAAGACCTGATCGACCAGGGCGGGTGCCAGCCCCATCGAGGGCTCGTCCATCAGGAGGAGCCGGGGCCGGGCCATGAGCGCGCGGCCGATGGCCAGCATCTGCTGCTCGCCCCCCGAGAGGGTTCCTCCGAGCTGCTGGCGGCGCTCCTCCAGACGCGGGAAGAGCGCATAGACGCGCTCGAAGTCCTGGGCCAGCTCGGCCGGCGGGGCGGCCTGCCGGGTAAAGGCCCCCATGGAGAGGTTCTCCCAGACCGTCATCCGTCCGAAGATCCGGCGGGCCTCGGGGACGAGGGCGATACCCCGCCTGACGATGGATTCGGAGGGCAACCGGTCGATCCGCTGGCTCTCGAACTCGATCCGGCCGGCGGTGGGCCGGACCACGCCCAGGATCGTCTTCATGGTCGTGGACTTGCCGGAGGCGTTGCCGCCCAAGAGGCAGACGATCTCCCCGACCCGGACCTCGAGGGTGACCGACTTGAGGACCCGGATCGGTCCGTAGTGGGTGACGACGTCGGTCAGCTTGAGCACGACCGGGTCTGCCCTAGGCGCGGCTGGCCCGGCGGCCGAGGTACGCCTCGAGGACGGCCGGACTCTGGCGGACATCGTCGAACCGGCCCTCGGCGATCTTGACGCCGTGGTCGAGCGCCATCACACGGTCGCAGATCCCCCGGATCACTTTCATGTCGTGTTCGATGAGGACGACGGTGACGCCCCGCGTGCGGATGCGCTCGATGTCGCGCATCAGCTCGCGCGTCTCGGTCGGGTTCATGCCGGCCGCCGGCTCGTCGAGGAGGAGCAGTCGGGGATCGGTGGCGAGCGCGCGGGCGATCTCCAGCCGCCGCCGGTTCGCGTACGAGAGAGTCCAGGCCGGCCGGGCGGCCCGGGGTTGCAGGCGGTCGCCGAACAGGCCGAGCAGCTCGGCCGCGCGCCCCTCGGCCCGCCGGCGCTCGGCGCGGGCCCCCGGGAACCCGAGGAGGACGCCGGCGATCCCTCCCCGGGTCCGGCAGTGCATCCCGACCAGCACGTTCTCGAGGACGGTCATCTGATTGAACAGCCGCTGGTTCTGGAACGTGCGAGCGATCCCGAGCGCGGTGATGCGATGCGGCGCCAGACCGCTCAGCTCGCGCCGGCCATCCTCGAACAGGATGCGGCCCGCGCTCGCCTGGTACAGCCCGGTGACGAGGTTGAAGACGGTGGTCTTGCCGGAGCCGTTGGGGCCGATGAGGCCCACGATCTCGCCCTCCTCGACGCGGAGGGCGAGATCGTGGATGGCCCGCAGGCCTCCGAAGTGCTTGGTGAGGCCTGCCGTCTCGAGGAGCGCCATGCCCCGAAGCGGGGGAGCCCGCCGCAGGGCCGTTACTTCACGACGATGGTCTTGACCTGCTCGAAGCCGGTCCCCTTCACCTGATAGACGAAGATCACGCCGCCGGCCACGTCGCCCTTGTCGTCGAAGGTGATCGGGACGCCCAGGATGCCCTTGTAGTTCTTGGTGGCCCGCACGGCGTCCCGCACGGCCGCCCGGTCGGCCTTGCCGACTTTCTTGATGGCCTCCAGGATGATGTTGGCCGCCTCGTAGGCGAGCGGTCCGTAGGAGCTGGCCGGTCCGTACTTCGCCTCGAAGGCCTTCACGAAGGCCGCCGCCGACGGGATCTTCTTCAGATCGGGAGCGAGGAAGGTCACGTAGTTGCCTTCGGCAGCGCCGCCGGCGGCCTGGATGTAGTCCACCGGCTCGTACTGACCGTCAGGTCCGATCATGCGGACGTTGAGGCCGACGTCGGGCAACTGCTTGGCGATGAGCGCAGCGTCGGGCGCCCACAGGCTCGCGTAGATCACGTTCACGTCTTTGGGGATCGTGGCCAGGATCGCCCGGAAGTCTTTGTCCCCCGAGCGGATCACGTAGCGGAGGGGCGTCGCCCCCAACTTCTTTGCCGTCTTCTCCACCTCGTCGGCCGCGCCCTTCGGCCCCGTGGTGCCGTCGTCGAAGATGGCGATCTTCTTCGCCTTCAGATCCTGGACCGCGAACATCGCGCCGGCCGGCCCCTGGGCGTCGTCGCGGGCGCACACCCGGTTCGTATTCTTGAGGCCTCGATCAGTCACCTTGGGGTTGGTGCAGCCCGGGCTGATCAGCACCACGTTGACCCGCTCCAGCACCTCGGAGACCGGGATGCAGGTCACGCTGGTGATCCCCCACACCGCGCCCAGAACGGCCGAATCGGCGGCGACCTTCTCGGCGGCCGCCACCCCGACCTGCGGGTTGCCCTGGTCGTCGGCCTCCAGCACCTCGATCTTCTTGCCGAGGACGCCGCCCTTCCGGTTCCACTCGTCGGCGGCGAGCTTGACGGCGTTCGCCACCTCCTGGCCCTGCTTGGCCAGCGGCCCGGTCAGCGGCACGCCGGCCGCGATCTTCACGACCTGCTGCGCCGCTGCGGGCCCGGCGCCGACGATCAGCGCCAGCCCGAGCGCCACCACCCACACCGCCGTCATCCGCCCCCGGTCACGCATCGCATCCTCCTTCTGCCGATTTCGTCGCCGCACCACTGGGGCCGCCGACCGGCCCGAGAGCCCAACTATGGTAGAGCGGCCGGGGCCCGTCAAGGGCCCGGGAGTTGCGAGGGGTACCCGTATTTGTTACGGTCTCCGAGATGATCCAGGCCGGCTCGGGCGTCGCGCCATGACCGATTCGTGGGAGCCGGAGATCGAAGAGCTCCAGCGGCGGGTCGAGCTGGCCCGGGCCATGGGCGGTCCCGAGAACGTCGCCCGCCAGCACAAGGCCGGACGGTCGACGGTCCGGGAGCGGATCGAGCGACTCGTCGATCCCGGCTCGTTCCACGAGACCGGCGCCCTCGCCGGCGCCGCCACCTACGCCGACGGCCGGCTGGCCGCCGTCCGCCCCGCGAACTTCGTGATGGGGACCGGGCGGATCAACGGGCGGCGGGTCGTGGTGGGCGGCGACGACTTCACGGTCCGCGGGGGCGCCAACGATGCCTCGATCGGCGGCAAGCAGGCTTACGGCGAGCGGATGGCGCGCGAGCTGCGGCTCCCCCTCGTGCGGCTGGTGGACGGAACGGGCGGCGGCGGCAGCGTGAAGACCTACGAGATCCAGGGCCGCACCTACGTCCCGGGCAATCCGGCCTGGGACCTCGTCACGGCGGCGCTGTCGGAGATCCCGGTGGTGGCCGCCGCCCTCGGTCCGGTGGCCGGCCTCGGCGCCGCCCGCGTCGCCGCCTCGCACTTCTCGCTCATGGTGCGCGGCACCTCGCAGCTCTTCGTGGCCGGGCCGCCGGTGGTCAAGCGCGGGCTCGGCGAGGACGTGGACAAGGAGACCCTGGGCGGCTCCCACATCCACACCCGGGAGAGCGGCGTGGTGGACAACGAGGTCGGCTCCGAGGAGGAGGCGTTCGTCGAGGTCCGCCGGTTCCTGGCCTATCTCCCCCAGAACGTCTGGCAGATGCCATCCCGAGCCACGCCCGACGACGACCGGCGCCGCCGCGACGACGAGCTGATCCGTCTCGTGCCGCGCAACCGCCGCCACCCCTATGACGTCCGGACGCTCCTCGGTCACGTCGTGGACCGCGGCTCGCTGTTCGAGCTGGCGCCCCGGTACGGCCCCTCGCTCGTCACCGCCCTCGCCCGACTCGACGGCTACCCGGTCGGCGTCCTCGCCAACGACCCCAGGCAGGTCGGCGGCGCCCTGACCGCCGCCGGCTCCGAGAAGCTGACGCGCTTCGTGGACCTCTGCGACACTTTCCACCTGCCGGTCGTCAACTTCGTGGACCAGCCCGGCTTCCTGATCGGCGTGGCGGCCGAGCGGGCGGGCACGGTGCGGAAGGGCGTGCGCGCGCTGTCGGCGATCTACCAGGCGACGGTGCCGTGGGTCACCATCATCGTCCGCCGGGTCTTCGGCGTGGCCGGCGCCGGCCACGCCAACGTCCAGGCGCTGAACCTCCGGTACGCCTGGCCGTCGGCCGACTGGGGCTCGCTGCCGCTGGAGGGCGGAATCGAGGCCGCCTACCGGCGGGAACTGGAGGCGGCGCCCGATCGGGCCGGGCTCCAGGCCGAGATCGAGGCGCGGCTGAACGCGCTCCGGAGCCCGTTCCGGACGGCCGAGGCCTTCGGCATCGAGGAGATCATCGATCCCCGCGACACCCGGCCGATCCTGACCGACTGGGTCGGCCTCGCCTACGAGAACGAGGCCACCCGACTCGGCGTCAAGGCGAGAGGCATGCGCCCATGATCGCGCGCTACCCGCGCCTGGTCCCGACGCTGCTCCTGGCGCTGGCGGCCACCGCGCTCGCGGCCGACGTGGTCGTGGTGGAGGACTGGTCCGCCCCGCCGGTGGGGACGAAGGGGATCCCCCCGCCGTGGCAGAAGCAGCGGTGGGGCAGCCCGAACTACGATTTCACCGTGGTGGAGGACAGCGGGCGGAAGGTCCTCCACCTCAAGAGCGCCGGCGACAGCTCCAACATCAGCAAGGAGATCAAGGGGAAGGTCGACCTGAAGGAGACGCCGATCCTCGAGTGGAGCTGGAAGGTCGTCACGCTGCCCCGGGGCGGCGACTCCCGCAAGAAGGAGACCGACGACCAGGCGGCCCAGATCTACGTCACCTGGCCGCGCTTCCCCGAGGCCGTGCGCTCGCAGATCATCGGCTACATCTGGGATACGACCGCCCCCGTCGGCTCGATCATCAAGAGCCAGAAGACCGGGACGGTGACCTACGTCGTCGTCCGCTCGGGCCCGGCCGACCTCGGCCAGTGGCTTACCGAGCAGCGCAACGTGCGCGAGGACTTCAAGAAGATCTACGGCGAGGAGCCGGACAATCCCGCCATCCTGTCGTTCGGGATCGATTCCGACGACACCAAGTCCACCGCCGAGTCCTACATGGGGCCCATCCTTTTCAAGAAGCCGTAGGCCGACCGCGGCGCCCGCTCCAGCCGCGAGGACCCCCGTGGGCTGTTCGCACTGCCTACTTGCCGTAGACGGGGGTGAGCCAGCCACGGTAGGCCGGCTTCTCGCCCCGCACGACCGCGAAGTAGCACTGCTGGATGGCCCGGGTGAGCCGCCCGGGCGCCTTGCCATCACCCAATGGAAGCCGGTCGACGGAGAGGACCGGGGTGATCTCCCAGCCGCTCCCGCACAGGAACGCCTCCTCGGCGACGTACAGCTCGGTGCGGTCGATCTCGCGCACCTCCGGCGTCACGCCCAGCTCGCGCGCGAACAGCTCCAGGAGCGTGGCCCGGGTGACCGACTCCAGGATGTCCGCGGTGACCGGCGGGGTGATCGGCACGCCGTTCCGCACCATGAAGCAGCAGGCCCCCGGCGCCTCGGCCAGCTTGCCGCGCCCGTTCAGCAGCAACGCCCCCTCGTAACCGTTGGCCTTCGCCTCCAGCATGGCCAGCCGCCCGTTCTGGTAGTTCGCCGAGCACTTGATCCGCGGCGGCATGCTGCCGTCGCTGATGCGAGTCCACGACGACACGCCGACCGCGATGCCGGCGGTGGGCGCCCGGTAGGGACGGGCGTCGACGGCGAGCCCGACCGGCCCCGTGGCGTCGAGGGCGTCGTCGGCCTCGATGTAGGCCGACTGACGGAGGTGGACGTCCCCGCGGACCTCGTTCTTCCGCAGCACCTCCAGGATCGAGGCCGCCAGCTCCTCCCGGCTGAAGCCGTGCTCCATCCGCATGAGCCGGAGCGAGTTGAGCAGGCGCTCGATGTGCTCGGGGAGCCGGAAGACGTAGAGCTCGGCTTGCTGCGGGTTCCAGTAGGCCCGGAGCCCTTCGAAGACCGAGGCCCCATACTTGACGGCCGCCGACTGGACGTGGATGCGGGCCTCGCCGTAAGGGAGCAGCTTGCCGTTCAAGTAGAGGTAGCGGGACGGCGACGTCACGGAACCCTCCTTCGTATGGGTGGGAACGCTCAGCGGCGGATGCGGGGATCCGGCTGGGCCATGAGCTCTTCCAGCTCGCCGGGACGGATCACCGCGATGTCGCCCCACATCGTGCACTTGAGCGCGGCCAGCGCGGTTCCGCAGTCCTGGGCGTACTGGACGTCGTGGCTGGTGAGCAGCCCGTAGAGGAATCCGGCCGCGAAGGCGTCGCCGGCCCCCACCCGGTCAGCGACCGCGTCGATCGCGTAGAGCCGGGTCGGGCGGTGCATCCGGTCGGCGAGCACGACCGAGCCCTGCTCGCCCAGTGTCAGCGCGATGATCGTCTTGGGCGCCCGCCGCCGCAGCGCCTCGGCCACGCCTTCCGGCTCGCCCTCGTAGCCGAAAAGCCGGTGGGCGTCCTCGACGCCGACGAAGAGGACCTGGACGCGGGGGAGCAGGCTCTCCAGATACGTCTGGGCCTCGTCGGGGGACCAGAGGGCGGCCCGGTAGTTCACGTCGAGGGAAACGAAGGCGCCGCCGGCGTGGGCCTCCTCCACCGCCCGCTCGGTGAGCCCGCGCGGCTGCTCGCCGAGCGCCGGCGTGATGCCGGTCACGTGGACCATCCGGCTCCGGCGGACGATCTCCCAGTCCACCTCTTCCTCGGACAAGGTTGTGAAGGCGGAATCCTGCCGGTCATAGAGCACGCGGATCGGCCGCGGGGCGACGCCGTATTCGAGGAAGTAGGTTCCGATGCGGCCGCGGACCCGCCACACGACCTGGGAGGTGTCCACGCCGTGGCCCTTCAGCTCGCGCGCGGCGCGCTCGCCCCACGGGTTCGACGGGAGCGCGGAGATCCACGCGGTGCGGAGGCCGAGCCGGGCCAGCGCGCAGAGGACGTTGGCTTCGGTGCCCCCGAAGGAGACGTCCAGCTGCCGGGCCTGCTCGAGCCGGGTCGGCGCCCGCGAGGCGAGGCGCAGCAGCAGCTCGCCGAGGGCGACGACGTCGTAGAGGGGCTCGACCGTGCTCACGGCCGCTTCACCGCGCCGGGCCGAGACCCGAGCAGATCAAGGACGCAGGAATGCGCGCCGCCGGGCGTCGCGGGGCTGGGG